>NZ_JBNCLF010000001.1:349233-465296 GCF_049844535.1 Streptosporangium sp. DT93 | reverse complement strand
CCCCGCCCTGCGGGGGGCCCGGCCGGCCCGCGCGCGGCGGGCGGGGCGCGGGCGGGGGGGCGGGGGGCGGCGGGGCCCGGCCCCCCGGCCCCCGGCGACCGGTGACGGGCGACGGGCGACGGGTGACGGTCGCGAGCACGGAGCGCATCCGTGCGCGCGGCGACCGGCCCGAAAGCGGGTGCGAATTTTGGCAGGTTGTGCATGATCGGTGCTTGAACCTGGGAGTAAGCTGGGACCAAGCCCCCGACCGTGTTAGGTTCGGGTGGCTTTGCGTGTCTCCTGCCGATTGGAGGTGGTTCGGGATGTCCTCTGGCGATCCCAGCAGTACGTGCCGCGCACGCCTGCTGTGCGCACTTCCGACCACCTCGTCTCGGTGCCCGATCGGCGCCGCGTGCCCGGCCGCCTCTGCCTGAGGTGGGACCGCGCGTGCGGAATCCCGCCGGGTCGGGCGGGAAAGGCTCGCCATGCGCTCCTCACTTCTTTTCCCCCGCATCAAGCACGTCCGCACGATCCGCGCCCCGCACGCCCCCTCGGTCTCGCTCCGTGACCGGATGACCGGCGTCTGCGTCCCGCCGAGCGACTCGCTCGTCGAGTACGCGGCCTACATCGGCGGCAGGAAGATCGACGCCCTGGGCATCCCCGACGCCCTGGAGCGCGTCCGCGCGCACAACGCCGCCGCCGAGGGCGGTTCGGCCAAGGGCAGCGCGTTCGTCTGGGTCGGCCTGCACGAGCCCGACGCCCCCGAGGTCGAGTGGCTGGCGGAGGTCTTCGCCCTGCATCCGCTCGCCGTCGAGGACGCCGTCAAGGCTCACCAGCGGCCCAAGGTCGAACGCTACGGCGACTCCGTGTTCGTGGTCCTCAAGACCGTCGCCTACCTCGACCACGACGTGCTGACCGCCACCAGCGAGATCATCGGCACCGGCGAGATCATGGTCTTCGTCGGCTCCGACTTCGTGGTCACCGTGCGGCACGGCAGGCACTGCCCGCTCACCGAGGTCCGCGATCGCCTGGAGGACAAGCCCAAGCTCCTCAACCGCGGCCCGACCGGCGTGCTGCACGCCATCGCCGACCACGTCGTCGACACGTACATGACCGTGGCCGACCGGATGCAGACCGAGCTGGAGGACGTCGAGGCCATGGTCTTCGCCGACGTCAGCGCCCGCGACATCGGCCGGATCTACAACCTCAAGCGCGAGATGATCGAGATGAAGCGGTCCGTCATGCCGCTCCAGGCCCCGATGTCCACGCTGGCCCAGCGACGGATGATCCCCTCGGAGATGCGGGAGTACTTCCGCGACGTCGTCGACCATCTGGCCCGCGCCTGCGAGCAGGTCG
This sequence comes from Streptosporangium sp. DT93, assembly GCF_049844535.1. Taxonomy (NCBI): domain Bacteria; kingdom Bacillati; phylum Actinomycetota; class Actinomycetes; order Streptosporangiales; family Streptosporangiaceae; genus Streptosporangium; species Streptosporangium sp. DT93. The sequence continues at coordinate 463,961 of NZ_JBNCLF010000001.1, read as the reverse complement.
AGTCCTCCAACGAGCTGTGCAACTCCGTCCTGCAGGCCGCGCTCGCCCGTTCCAACGCGCTCGCCAACGAGGACATGCGGAAGATCTCCTCCTGGGTCGCCATCATGGCCGTCCCCACGATGATCGCCGGCATCTACGGCATGAACTTCGACCACATGCCCGAGCTCGACTCGGTTCTCGGGTATCCCCTGGTCATCGGCGTGATGATCATCTCCTGCGCGCTGCTCTACCGGGGGTTCCGCCGCAACGGCTGGATGTGAGGGGGCCTCCCGGCCTCCGACCCGTCTCCCCGCGCCCGGCCCGCCCGCCCGGTCCGTCTCCCCGCGCCCGGCCCGCCCGGTCATCCGGTACGGGCCGGGTACGGGCCGGGAAGGAGCGTCAGGCGCTCATCGAGCGCGCCGGGGTGACCGGCGCGGGCACGCGCATCCCCCGCTCCGACCACAGATCGATCATCCGGTCGGGGTAGTCGGTGACGATCGCCGCCGCGCCGAGGTCGAGCAGCTCCGCGGCCCGCGCGGGCTCGTTGACGGTCCACACCGCCAGCGGCAGCTCGGCCTTCTCGGCCCGCCGGGCGAGCTCGGCGTCGACAAGCACGTGATCGGGGGACAGGACGGTGCCCGCGGCCTCGGCGGCGGCGGCCGCGATGTCGCCGCCGAAGTCGTCCAGGCGCAGGCCGTCCAGCCAGGCGTCGTCCATGGTGGCGCGCTCGATCAGGGCGTAGCGCGGGGTCGCCGGGGTCAGCGAGCGGGCGATCCGCAGGATCCGCCAGTCGAAGCTGAGGATCGCCGCCCGGTCCAGCCTGCGGTGCCGGTCCAGCTCGGCGACCACCAGCTCGGTGAACGCGGCCGGGTCGGCGCTCAGGTGCGGCCTGGTCGGGTCGGACTTGAGCTCCACGTGCACCCGTACCCCGTCGGCGCCGTAGGCGTCCAGCAGCGCGAGCACCGCGCCCAGCGTCGGCATCCGGGTGTTCGGCACGGGGACCTGGGTGGCGGCGAAACGGTCTCCGGGGTGGCGCGGCGTCCGCACCCCGCACTCCAGCGTGCGCAGCTGCGCCAGCGTGAGCTCGCCGACGGGTCTGCCCACGTACGGGAAGAGCGGGTCGCCGTGGACCGCAGGGCGGACGTCGGCGCTGGTCACGCCGGAGACGGTGAGGTCGTGCGTGAGCACCGCCCGCCGGTCCGCCGTCAGCGCGACGTCGAGCTCCAGCGCGTCGACGCCCACCTCCAGCGCGTGGGCGAAGCCGGGCAGGGTGTTCTCGGGACGGAGCCCGCGGGCTCCTCGATGACCGTGGATCTCGGCATGCACACAGGGACCTTATCCAGCTCGCGCGCCGATTCCCCGGTACGGCTCGCGCCCGGACGGGACGGGACGCGAGCCGCGGGGGCCCAAATCAGATCATCGGGTGGATCTGGAGCGTCTCGGTGCGGCCGGGGCCGACGCCGATGGCGGAGATCCGCGAGCCGCTCATCTCCTCCAGCGCCTTGACGTACGCCCGCGCGTTGGCGGGCAGGTCGTCGAAGTCGCGGACGCCGGTGATGTCGTCCTTCCAGCCGGGGAACTCCTCGTAGACCGGCTTGGCGTGGTGGAAGTCGGTCTGCGTCATCGGGATCTCCTCGTGACGCACGCCGTCGACCTCGTACGCCACGCAGACCGGGATCTTCTCCAGGCCGGACAGCACGTCCAGCTTGGTGAGGAAGTAGTCGGTGACGCCGTTGATCCGGGTGGCGTAGCGGGCGATGACCGCGTCGAACCAGCCGCAGCGGCGGTCGCGCCCGGTGGTCACGCCGTACTCGCCGCCGGTGGTGCGCAGCCACTCGCCCATCTCGTCGTCGAGCTCGGTCGGGAACGGGCCCGAGCCCACCCGGGTGGTGTACGCCTTCAGGATGCCGATCACGCGGGTCAGCCGGGTCGGCGGGATGCCCGAGCCCGAGCAGGCGCCGCCGCTCGTCGGCGAGGAGGAGGTGACGAACGGGTAGGTGCCGTGGTCGATGTCGAGCAGGTTGCCCTGCCCGCCCTCCAGCAGCACGACCTTGCCCTCGTCCAGCGCCCGGTTGAGGACCAGCGAGGTGTCGGCGATGTGCGGGGTGAGGCGCTCGGCGTAGCCGAGGTACTCCTCCAGGACCTTCTCCGGCTCGATCGCCCGGCGGTTGTAGATCTTGGTGAGGATCTGGTTCTTCTCGCCCAGCGCGACCTCGATCTTCTTCCGCAGGATGCCCGGGTCCAGCAGGTCCTGCACCCGCACGCCCATCCGGTAGATCTTGTCGCCGTACGCGGGACCGATGCCCCGGCCGGTCGTGCCGATCTTGGCCTTGCCCAGGTAACGCTCGGTGACCTTGTCCAGGGCCTTGTGGTGGGGCATGATCAGGTGCGCGTCGGCGGAGATCAGCAGCCGTTCGGCGGAGACCCCCCGGGCCGCCAGGCCGTCGATCTCGCTCAGCAGCACGCCCGGGTCGATGACGACGCCGTTGCCGATCACCGGGACGACGTCGGGGGAGAGCACCCCCGTCGGCAGCAGGTGCAGCGCGTACTTCTGGTCGCCGATGACGACCGTGTGTCCCGCGTTGTTGCCTCCCTGGTATCTGACGACGTAGTCGACCTGGTCACCGAGCAGGTCGGTCGCCTTCCCCTTGCCCTCATCGCCCCACTGGGCACCAACGAGAACCACAGCCGGCATCGTGATCTCCAACCGCAAAACCGAAAACCCCTGGCGCAATCGCGACAGGGGCTCTTGCGAGGAGAGAATACCCGACGGCGTCCGATTTGGGGATCTCCCGTCCCTCGCCGGAGGGCGGGACGGGAGATCCAGGCGGTGGCACGGGCGTGGATCGGGCCAGTTCAGGGCCGGTTCAGGGCCGGTTCAGGGGGTGGGTCCGGCTCCGGCCCCGGGGCGGGGACGGGGGCCGCCCGGATCCGGAAGGTGCCGGGTCAGTGGCCGGTGAGCTCCTCGAACGCCGAGGCGCTGGAATCCTTGAGGAACTGGAAGCAGCGCTCGGCCTCGTCCTTCTCGCCGATGCTCTGGGCGGCACGGGCCAGCGCGTGCAGGCACCGCAGGAAACCCCGGTTGGCGGCGTGCTCCCAGGGGATGGGACCGTGCCCCTTCCAGCCCGCCCTGCGGAGCTGGTCCAGCCCGCGGTGGTAACCGGTGCGGGCGAACGCGTACGACGTCACGGCGTGCCCGGCCGCGAAGTACTCGTCCGCGAGCACCGCCCAGGCGGCCGGATGGGCCGGGAAACGCGCGGCTACGTCGGACGCCTTGGCGCCGGATTCCAGGGCCTCCCGTGCTTCTGGCACGTCGGGCAGGAGGGTGGGCTGCGGGCCCGCGAGGAGGTTCTCGTGCGATTCCATACCGACAGTCCTACCCGGTGTACCCGCACCAGGCCAAGATCGGCCCCCGGAGACTTTCCGGGAGCCGATCTCGTGACGCGATTCCGGCGGCCTCACCGCCTCCTCGCCGCGGGCCCTCGGCTCGCTCGTGGCTCGCCCGCGGCCGACTCGTGGCTCGCTCGTGGCTCGCTCGCGACTCGGGAGGGTGTGACCTCAGGAGAGCTTGGTCCCGGCGGACTTCAGGTGCTGGGCGGCCTCGACGATGCGCGCCGCCATCGCGGTCTCGGCGGACTTGCCGTACGAGCGCGGGTCGTAGGCCTTCTTGTTGCCGACGTCGCCGTCGACCTTGAGCACGCCGTCGTAGTTCTTGAACATGTGCTCGGCGATCGGGCGGGTGAAGGCGTACTGCGTGTCGGTGTCGATGTTCATCTTCACCACGCCGTAGGAGATGGCCTCGTGGATCTCCTCCAGCAGCGAGCCGGAGCCGCCGTGGAAGACCAGGTCGAACGGCGCGTCCTTGCCGTACTTGGCGCCGACCGCCTCCTGGATGTCCTTGAGCACGCTCGGGCGGAGCTTGACGTGGCCCGGCTTGTAGACGCCGTGCACGTTGCCGAAGGTCGCGGCGAGCATGAAGCGGCCCCGCTCGCCCAGGCCCAGGGCCTCGGCGGTCGCCAGGGCGTCGTCGGTGGTGGTGTAGAGCTTGTCGTTCATCTCGCCGACGACGCCGTCCTCCTCGCCGCCGACGACGCCGATCTCCACCTCCAGGACGATCCGCGCGCGGGCCGTCTTCTCCAGGAGCTCCTTGGCGATCTCCAGGTTCTCGTCCAGGGGAACGGCGGAACCGTCCCACATGTGCGACTGGAAGAGCGGGTCCTCGCCCCTGGCCACCCGCTCCAGGGAGATGTCCAGCAGCGGGCGGACGAAGCCGTCGAGCTTGTCCTTGGGGCAGTGGTCGGTGTGCAGCGCGACCGTCACGGGGTAGTTCGCCGCGACCACGCGGGCGTACTCCGCGAGCGCCACCGAACCGGTCACCATGTTCTTGACCGTGGTGCCGGAGAGGAAGTCGGCGCCACCGGTGGACACCTGGATGATGCCGTCGCTCTCGGCCTCGGCGAACCCTCTGAGCGCGGCGTTGAGGGTCTGTGAAGAGGTCACGTTGATGGCCGGGTAGGCGAAACCTCCCGCCTTGGCCCGGTCGAGCATCTCGGCGTAGACCTCTGGGGTCGCGATAGGCATCGTGTCATCTCCCTGGAGACGGCTGTGAACGGCAGGGAACAGCGGGGTGCGGGGCATGAGGACATGGCCCATAGGCCAGTATCCCGGGTTCCCTCGCGGAGCGGACAGCGCACCCCGACATTCCGGGCGGTACGGCCGTCCGCCGCGGGCTTTCGGTCCACGGTACCGGCCCAGACGATCATCCGCGTTCGGGGGTGTCCGTACCGATTTGCGAGGGTTGGTCGTGAAATCTCCTCACGAACCGCTAACCTCCACAGTGTGGGACGCCACAGGTCTGACCCCATGGGTATCGCGCGCCTGGTCCTTCTCGGACTGGCTGTGCTGGCCTTCGTCGTCCTGATCGCGTTCGGCGTCCTGTCGCTGATCGGCAGCCTCGGCTCGGACGCGGAGACGTCCCCGGCGTCCACCCGGGCCGCCGTCTCCTCCCCCGCCTCCCCGTCCACCGGCACCGGCCGGGCCCCCACGGTCCTCGTCGAGTGCCTGCGCGAGCACTGCCCCACGGTCTTCCTCAAGGCCACCGGGGGCGACGTGCTGTTCGACCGGGAGATGAGCCTCGGCGAGCGGTTCCAGTCCTCCGACCCCAAGGTCGACGTGGTCCTCGGGGACTCCGCCGCCGTCCGCGTCCAGGTGAACGGGGCCGTCCGTCCCCCCGCCGGGACGGGGGGACGCGAGGAGTTCACGGTCTCCCGCGACTGACGCGTCCCTTCACCGTCCGTACCCCTTCCGGCCGGTGGTCTTCGCGGAGAAGGGGGATCCCTCAGGCCAGGCCGAGGTCGGCCAGGGTGTAGGCGGTCCGGTACGGCAGCCCGGCCTCGGCGATCGCCGGTCCGGCTCCCCGGTCCACGATGGTGGCGACCGCCACGACCTCGGCGCCCGCCTCGCGCAGCGCCTCCACCGCGGTCAGGGGTGACCCGCCGGTCGTGGAGGTGTCCTCCACCGCCAGCACCCGCCGCCCCGCCACGTCCGGCCCCTCGATCCGGCGCTGCATGCCGTGGGCCTTCTGCGCCTTGCGGACCACGAACGCGTCCAGGGTCCTGCCCCGGGCCGCGGCCGCGTGCAGCATGGCGGCCGCCACGGGGTCGGCGCCCAGCGTCAGCCCGCCGACCGCGTCGTACTCCAGGTCCTCGGTCAGGTCGAGCATGACCCGGCCCACCAGCGGCGCGGCGCTTCCGTCGAGGGTCACCCGGCGCATGTCCACGTAGAAGTCGGCCTCCCGGCCCGAGGAGAGCACGACCTTGCCGTGCACCACTCCCTTGCCCTTGATCTCCGCCAGCAGGCTCTCACGATCGCTCATGGCACACAGGGTAGGGCGGCCCCGGCGTCACCCGATCGGGCCCACCCCCTCCCGGGTCCGGCGCCGCATCCGCGCCGGACCTACGGGCGGACCCGTGCCGGACCCACGACGGCCGCGGTTCCGGTCCGACGGTGGCAAAAGTGCGATCCGGGTTTACTCCCGGCACGGACTGCGGCATCATCCGGCAGGCAACCGTGGGTAATGGTGAGGTCACAATGAGTGGGAAAACATCTCAAGGCGATGCCGAACTGCTGGCCGCCACCAGGAACGGCGATCCGGCCGCGTACCGGTCGCTGCACCGGCGGCACGCTCCCGCGGCGCACGCCCTGGCCGGCCTGCTCCTGCCGGGCGAGATCGGGGCCGCGGACGTCGTGGAGGAGACGTTCGCCAGGATCCACCGCGTGATCGACCGGGGGGACGGCCCGGAGCAGGCGTTCCGCGTCTACCTGCTCACCGCGCTCCGCCGCGCGGTGAGAGACCGCGCGGCTGGAGGCGACACCCCGGCAGGCCGGGCCGGACGCGACGATGCCGGACGTGACGGCGTTGGACGTGACCGCGTCGGGAGTGACGGTGCCGACGGTGACGAGGGTGCCGGGGCCTCGGGGGGTGGTGCCGCCGGGGACGACGGGGAGCCCGCCGGGGACGAGCCGGTCGTCGCCGACCCGGGGGCGCCCCTCGCCGACCCGTCGTCGGCGGTCCTGGAACGCTCGCCGGTGGCCAGGGCCTTCCGCTCGCTGCCCGAGCGCTGGCAGCTCGTCCTGTGGCACACCGAGGTCGAGAGGACCGCGCCCGAGGACACCGCGCTCCTGCTGGGGCTGACGGTCGGCGGCACGGACGCGCTCGCCTACCGGGCGAGGGAGGGAATGCGCCAGGCGTGCCTGCGCGTCCACCTGGCCGAGACCCGCGTGCCCGAGTGCAGGCCCGTGCTGGCCAGGATGGGCCCCCACGTCCGCGGCAGCCTGGGCAAGGCGCAGGCCAGGGTGGTGAACGAGCACCTCGACGGGTGCTCCGGCTGCCGGGCGGTGCTCGCGGAGGCGACCGGCATCGGCCGGAGCATGCGTTCCGTCGTCGGCCCGCTCGTCGTCGGTCCCGCCTTCCCGGCCTACCTGGCGGCGCTCGGCAGGATGGGCGCGGCGGACGCGGGCGGGCTGCCCGGCCTCTGGCGCGGGGCCCCCCGCTCCACGCGGCGCGCCCTCGCCGCCGGAGCCGCGATCACCGCGATCGTGGTCGTGGTGGCGGCGGTCCTCGTCCTGGCGCCCGGCCGCCGGACGGAACCCACGCGGAGCGCGGCCTCCGAGCCGATCGTCGCCTTCCCGATCCCCGGCACCGACACGCCCCGTACCGCCACGTCTGGCCCCGGCATGTCCGGTACCGCCACTTCCGGCACCGACGCACCGGGCGTACCGGGCCGCTCCGACGCCGGACGGCCCGGTACGCCGGTCCCCGGCGCCCGCGACCCGCTGGTGCCGCCCCCGGACATCACCGGCGGACCGGGCAGACCAGGCGGGCCGGGCGGATCGGGCATCCCGGACACGCCGGCGCCGGGGGCGGCCGCCACCCCGGTGCCGGGACCGGCCGGGCCCCCCGGGGTCGAACCCGCGGGTCCCGGCGCGCCGGTGCCCCATCTGGTGACCACGATCGACGTGCTCGGCGCCCTGGTCAGGTCCAAGGCGGGCATCGTGGCCGTGCGGCTGCGCAACGCCGGGGGCGGGCCGAGCGGGGAGGTCGTCGCCGACGTCGTCCTGCCGCGCGGTGTGAGCCTGCCGCCCACCTCCCGCAGGGGACAGGCCGTCGGCGCCGTGACCCCCGTCGGCACGGTCGACGGCTGGTCCTGCCGGGCCAGGAGCAGGGGGGCCAGGTGCGTGCGCGGCTCGCTCCCCGCGGGCCGGATCACGGCGGTGTTCCTCAGGGTCCTCGTGTCGGACCAGGCGGTCTCGGGGGCGGTGCCCTCGGTCACGGTCACCGTCCCGGGGGCGCGGACCACGGCCGTGGCGCGCACCGGGGTGCGGGCGGAGGGCGCCCCGGCCAGGTTCGCCACCGACGGCCGGGTGGCGGTCTCCGCGATCGGCAACACCCTGCTGAGCTGCTCCCCCTCCCGTCCGGAGTGCGAGAGCGCCCGCGCGCGCAGGGGCGGCAGGCGCGACAACAACGGCTGGGAGATGCGCCCCCTGGACCGGGACGGCGATCCGTCGACGCGCGTCTCCAGCTCCGCCCGTCTCGTGCTGCCGCCGGACAGCGAGGTGGTCTGGGCGGGCCTCTACTGGTCGGCGAGCGCGACCCCGAGCGGGAACGTCAGGCTCAAGGTGCCGGGGGAGAGGGAGTACCGGCAGGTCAGGGCGGAACAGGTGGTCCACAGGGAACTGCCCGTGGGAAGGGGGTACCAGGCGTTCGCCGACGTGACGCGCCTGCTGGGCAGGGTCGACGGGACGTACTGGGTGGCCGACGCCTCGGTGCGGGCCGGGGTGTCGCGGCACGCGGGGTGGAGCCTGGTGGTCGTCGTGGCGGACCCGCGCCGGCCGTACAGCCAGGCCGTCGTCGTGGACGACGCGACCGTGCTGGGCGCGGGGCGGCGCTCCGTGCGCGTGCCGCTCGACGGGCTGGGACCCGCCAGGGTGGCCGCCAGGATGGCTCTGGTGACGTGGGAGGGCGACGCGGACGTCCCCGGCGACCGGGTGCGGATCGGCGGCCGGACCCTGCGGCCCGCCGGAGGGGAGCGCGACCCGCGCAACCCGTTCGACGGCTCCGCCACCGGGGCGCGGGGCGAGGCGACGTTCGGCACGGACGTGGACCGTTTCCGGGCGCCGCTGGGCCGTGACCCGGTGCTGGAACTCAGCACGCGCCAGGACGTCCTGCTGTTCGGCGCGGCGGCGGTGAGCGTCCGGACGACCCCGTGACGCCCGCGACACTCCCGGACTCCCGGGTACGGATGACAGGATGACGGGGAGCGGGTGCGCGCGCCTCACCGAGCCGGTCTGCGAACGGGACGAACTGGTACGGTCTCCGGTGAACACTCCAACGTTTGGTCGAGCGCGGGTGGAATCGTCGGGATTCACCCTCCTGGGGTCAGCCGCTTGATTACCCTGAGGAAGGGCCGCCTGTCCGGTCTCTCGGGGGTCGTTTCAGGCCTGTCTGAGCCGAAGGATCGGGCCACGTAGGAAGGGCGGTGTCGTGTGGATCGTTGCGCGCTGTTCGTGGACGCCGGCTACCTGCTGGCCGACGGCGCGATGGCGGTGCACGGGACCCGTCACCGCGAGTCGGTCGCCTGGGACTACCCGGGGTTGCTCCAGTTGCTCAACAAGCTGTCGAGGGAGCGCACCGGCCTGCCGCTGCTGCGCTGCTACTGGTACGAGGCGACCGTGGAGGGCCGCCGTACCCCCGAGCACGACACGCTGGCCGACATCCCCGGCCTGAAGCTCCGCCTGTCGCGCATCCGTCCCGGCCGCCGCGAGGGCGTCGACGCCCAGGTCCACCGGGACCTGATGACGCTGGCCCGCAACGGCGCGGTCTGCGACGCGGTCGTGGTCAGCGGTGACGAGGACCTGGCGCAGGTCGTGTGCGACGCCCAGGACCTCGGCGTCCGGGTGACGGTGGTGCACATCAACGCGGACGGGAACTGGGCGGTCTCCCGGACGCTGCGCCAGGAGTGCGACGACCTCATCGAGATCGGTGCCGGTCATCTGCGCCCGCACGTCGGCCTGGCCGGCGGCGAGACACCGGCCCCGGCGTCCAACGGTCACCGGCACGCCAACGGCCACGCGGTCGCCTCCCGCGCCAACGGCTCCGCGGGCGCCGGCCCGGCCACCGGTCCCGTCCCGGCGGTGCGCACCTCCCGCGCGGCCCACGCCCAGCCCGCGCTGCCGTCCCCTCCCGCCTACTCGGGCTACACCCAGGAGTCACCGCTCCCCCAGTCCGCGCCGACCCCGCCCGCCCCGGCGCCCCCGGGGTCCCCGCCGATGTCCTCGATGCCCCCGGCGTCCTCCGCGCCCTCCGCGCCTTCGGCGTCCTCGGCGTCCCCGGCGTCCTCCGGGCCGCCGGTGTCCTCGATGCCCCAGGCGTCCCCGCCGCCCTCCTCTGCGCCGTCCCACGCGGCCCCGGGCGGGCAGGCCGCGCCGCCCGCCCCGCAGTACTCGCTGGGCGGTCCCAACGTCGGTGGCGCCGCCGGCGGCAACACGGGCGGCATGGCGGCGTACCAGCCCTCGCAGATGGGTGCCTACACCGGTCCCCACGCCGCGCCGGTGCCGCAGCAGAGCACGGGCACGAGCGCGGCGACGACCCTCTCCGACGCGGTGCAGGCCGCGCACAAGGAAGGGCACGACTTCGGCGAGTCCGTCGCCAAGGACGCGCCCGCCCTGTGGCTGGAGGCCGTCCTGGCCCGCAAGCCCCGGATGCCCTCCGACCTGGAGGCGCGCCTGCTCCAGGGTTCGTCGCTGCCGATCGACTTCCTGCTGCACGACGAGGTCCGCCACGCGCTGCGCCGCGGCTTCTGGGACGCCCTGGAGCGCGCCCGGCGCTGAGGCGACGGGCCGTCCGCCCGGTACGGCGGCACCTGGTACGGCGGCCCTGGAGGCTCGCCCGCTCCAGGGTCTGTCACTGCCGATCGACTTCCTGCTGCACGACGAGGTCCGCCACGCGCCACCTGGTACGGCGGTGCCCGCCGGGGGGCACGGGCCCGCAGGGCGGGGACGCCGCGACGGTCGTCAGCGGGTCAGGTGCCGTCCGCCCGCCACGGAGAGGATCTCGCCGTTGACGTGCCCGTTCGCGGCGGAGCCGAGGTAGGCGACCGCGGAGGCGACGTCCCGTGGCGTGCAGATGCGGCCCGTCGGCGTCTGGGCGCCCTCGGCGTCGACGGCCGGTCGTCCGAGCCCGGGGGTGTTCAGCGCCCGCTCCGTCAGCGTGAAGCCCGGCCTCACGACGTTGGTGAGGACGCCGTGGCGGGCCTCCCGGACGGCGAGCACCCTCGCGGCCGCCTCCAGCGCGCTCTTGGCGGCGGCGTAGGCCACGGCCGCGGGTATGGGCTGGTCGACCACGTCCGACGAGATCAGCACCAGCCGTCCCCAGCCGGCGCTCCTCATGCCGGGCAGGACGGCGTCGATCACGGCCATCGTCCCCGTCACGTTCGCGGTGAGGCCGTCGGTCAGGCTGTCCCACGTCTCCGGCGCCCGCTCCGGCCAGGCGACCGCGTTCGCGACCAGGACCGCGACGTCGCCGAGCTCGCCCTCGATCCGGCGCACGGCCGCCGCCGCCGACTCGCGGTCACGCTGGTCGATCCGCACCGTCATCCCCTTCCCTCCGGCCCGGACGATCGGGTCGACGACGGCGCGGGCCCCCTCCTGGTTGCCGTGCCAGCCCGCGGCGACCACCGCCCCCTCCTCCGCGAACGCCCTGGCGATCGCGGAGCCGATGTCGCCGGACGCCCCGGTGACCAGCACGACCCGGCCGTCAAGTCCGAGATCCATCGTCCCTCCAATGGTTAGCCGAACACCTCTTAGCCGACCATATATTAGTCGGCTATCCATTAGCCGACTATGCAGCCGGTAGGATGGTGGTCGTGGATGCGAGCGAGGCGATGCGTGCCAACCGGGCGCTGAACAAGATGAGCAAGCTGTACCGCGCCGTGAAGGCGCGCAAGCTCGCGGAGCTCGGCCTGCACCCCGGTCAGGACGTGCTGCTCTGGCTCCTGGCCCAGCAGCGCGAGGGGATGACGGTCTCGGAGCTGGCGGCGCGGATCGGGATCGAGCCGCCGACCGCGACCCGCAGCCTGGCACGACTGGAGAGCGGCGGCTGGTTCCGGCGCGAGGCGGTCGCCACGGATCGCCGCCAGGTGCGCATCGTGGTCACGGACGCCGGTCACGCGCTGGTGCCCGGCATCGAGCGGGTGTGGGCGGAGCTCGCCGAACAGACGCTGGGCGGCACGAGCGGGGAGGAACGCGAGATCGTGCTCGCCGCGCTCGAACGGGCCAACGACCGGCTACGGCGGGACGCCGACGAGGCCGTCCTGACCGAGGAGTGACACCGGCCGGGTGACACGGCGGGGACGACACCGGGCGAGGGCCGGCGCGGGCTTCACGGGCACCCCCGCCCCGCGGCGCTCACGGAACTCGCGGCGCCCGTGGAGCCCGTGGCCCGTGACGCAGGAGGCGCCCGTCAGGTCAGGGCGTCGAAACCGGCGCGCAGGTGGTCGAGGCGGCCGGACAGGGAGGCGACCGGACCCGCCAGTCCGGGGTCGCCGCTCTTGCGGACCAGCTCGACGACCCGTACGAGCTCCTCCTCGGCCGCGGTCAGGCGGCGCGACAGCTCGGGCAGCACGGCCGCCTGGTCGGCCGGCTCACCGGCGGGCAGCTCGGCGCCGACGCGCTCGCGGAGCATGGCCGCCTGCTCGGCCAGCCTGCGGTTCATGTTGTAGAGCTCGACGAACACCGCGACCTTGGCCCTGAGCACCCACGGGTCGAAGGGCTTGGTGAGATAGTCCACCGCGCCCGCCGCGTAGCTGCGGAAGGCGTAGTCGGGAGCGCTGTCGACCACGGTCAGGAAGATGATCGGGATGTTGCGGGTGCGTTCGCGCCGCTTGATGTGGGCGGCCGTCTCGAACCCGTCCATGCCCGGCATGCGGACGTCCAGCAGGATCAGCGCGAACTCCGTGCCGAGCAGGGCCTTCAGCGCCTCCTCCCCGGACTTCGCGCGGACCGGTATCAGGTCGAGCGAGCTGAGAATGGCCTCGAGCGCGATGAGGTTCTCCTCGCGGTCGTCGACCAGGAGGATCTTGGCTCTGTCCGGCATCTCACACGCCTTCGTTCGGGTCGCCGGCCGGCTTGCCCCGGGTCAGCCAGCCGCGCAGCCGTTCGAGCAGGCGGTCGACGTCCACGGGCTTGGGCACGTAGTCGGAGGCGCCGGAAGCGATGCTCTTCTCCCGGTCGCCTCGCATGACCTTAGCGGTTAGCGCGATGATCGGCAGGTCCGCGAACTGGGGCATCCGGCGTATCGCGGAGGTGGTGGCCCAGCCGTCCATCTCCGGCATCATGATGTCCATGAGCACCAGCGCGACGTCCTCGTTGCGTTCGAGCTGCTCGATGCCCTCGCGGCCGTTCTCCGCGTAGATGACCGTGGAGCCGTAGCGCTCCAGCACGCTGGTCAGGGCGAACACGTTGCGGATGTCGTCGTCCACGATCAGGATCTTCGCGCCGGTCAGCGGGTCGTCGCCCTTCCACGGCCTGCCCTCACCCTGGGGGAAGAGCGGCAGCGGCATGTCGTCGCCGAGCGGCAGCGCCGGGAGCTCCTCGGGCTCCTCGGCCACGGCGAGGAGCTCCGGGTCGCGGGGGGAGGAGGTCAGGGCTCCGGCCCCGCCGTCGCGCGAGGCGAGCGGCCCGCCGTAGGAGGGCGGCAGGTAGAGGGTGAAGGTGCTGCCCTCGCCGGGCTCGCTGACCACGTGGATCTCGCCGCCGAGCAGGCGGGCGATCTCCCGGCAGATCGACAGGCCCAGGCCCGTGCCGCCGTACTTGCGGCTGGTGGTCCCGTCGGCCTGGCGGAACGCCTCGAAGATGACCTCCAGCTTGTCGGAGGCGATCCCGATGCCGGTGTCGACCACCTCGAAGGCGAGGATGCCGTCGGCGCCGCGCAGGGTGTCGTCCACGAAGGCGACGGCGCGCCTGGCGTGCATCACGCGCAGCTTCACCTCGCCCTTGGGGGTGAACTTGATCGCGTTGGAGAGCAGGTTGCGCAGCACCTGCTGCAGGCGCTGCTCGTCGGTGCGCAGCTCCTGCGGGATCGACGGGTCCACCTCGACGGTGAACGACAGGCCCTTGTCCTGCGCCAGCGGGGCGAAGGTGGACTCGAAGTAGTCGACGAGCTTGGGCAGCGAGATCTGCTGGGGGTGGATGTCCATCCGCCCGGCCTCGACCTTCGACAGGTCGAGGATGTCGTTGATGAGCTGCAGCAGGGCCGAGCCCGCGCCGTGGATGGTGCGGGCGAACTCCACCTGCTGGGCGGTGAGGTTGCCGTCGGCGTTCTCGGTGAGCAGCTTGGCCAGCACCAGCAGGCTGTTCAGCGGGGTGCGCAGCTCGTGGGACATGTTGGCGAGGAACTCGGACTTGTAGCGCGAGGAGACCGCGAGCTGCTCGGCGCGCTCCTCCAGCGTCCGGCGGGCCTGCTCGATCTGGAAGTTCTGGATCTCGATGGCCCGGTTCTGCTTGGCCAGCAGCGCGGCCTTGTCCTCCAGCTCGGCGTTGGAGCGGCGCAGCTCCTCCTGCTGGCGCTGCAGCTCGTCGGAGCGTTCCCTCAGCTCCGTGGTGAGGCGCTGCGACTCGGTCAGCAGGTCCTCGGTGCGGGAGTTGGCGATGATCGTGTTCATCGTGACGCCGATGGTCTCGACGAGCTGGTTGAGGAAGTCGTGGTGGATGTCGCTGAACTCGTTGAACGAGGCCAGCTCCAGCACGCCGAGCACCTGGGTCTCGAACAACACGGGCAGCACGACGATCTGCGCGGGCGTGGAGGTGCTCAGGCCGGTGTCGACGGTCAGGTAGCGGGCGGGCACGTTGCGGAGGATGATCCCCCTGCCCTCCAGTGCGGCCTGGCCCACGATGCCCTCGCCGGTCGCGAACCGCTGCCGGGGGCCGTCGCCGCGGCGGGCGCCGTACCCGGCGATGAGGTGCAGGTCGTGGTCACCGGCCGGTTCGGCGAGGTAGAAGGCGCCGTAGTGGGCCGAGACCAGCGGGGTCAGCTCGCTCATGATGAGCCTGGCGACCTCCATCAGGTCGCGGTGGCCCTGCATGAGGCGCGAGATCCTCGCCAGGTTGGACTTCAGCCAGTCCTGCTGCTGGTTGGCGGTGGTGGTGTCGCGCAGCACCGCCACCATCATGTTGATGTTGTCCTTCAGCTCGCCGATCTCGCCCTCGGCGTCGACGGTGATGGAGAGGGTCAGGTCGCCGGTGGCGACGGCGGTGGTGACCTCGGCGATGGCGCGCACCTGCGTGGTCAGGCGGGCGGCGAGCTCGTTGACGTTCTCGGTGAGGCCCCGCCAGATGCCCTCGGCGCCCTCGACGCGCGCCTGGCCGCCGAGCTTGCCCTCGGAGCCGACCTCGCGCGCCACCCGGCTGACCTCGGAGGCGAAGGAGGAGAGCTGGTCGACCATCGTGTTGATGGTGGTCTTCAGCGCCAGGATCTCGCCCTGCGCGTTCACGTCGATCTTGCGGTTGAGGTTTCCCGACGCGACGGCGGTGGTGACCTCGGCGATGTTGCGGACCTGGTAGGTGAGGTTGTTGGCCATCGAGTTGACGTTGTCGGTGAGGTCCTTCCAGACCCCGGACACGCCGCGTACGCGGGCCTGGCCGCCGAGCTGGCCCTCGGTGCCGACCTCGCGCGCCACCCGGGTGACCTCGTCGGCGAACATCGACAGCTGGTCCACCATCGTGTTGAGGGTGTCCTTGAGCTGCAGGATCTCACCCTGCGCGTCAGCGGTGATCTTCTTCGACAGGTTGCCCTGGGCCACGGCGGTGGAGACGGCGGCGATCTGGCGGACCTGGGTGGTCAGGTTGTTCGCCATGACGTTGACGTTGTCGGTGAGGTCCTTCCAGGTGCCGGACACCCCGGGCACCTGCGCCTGGCCGCCGAGCTGCCCCTCGGAGCCGACCTCGCGCGCCACCCGGCTGACCTCGGAGGCGAAGGAGGACAACTGGTCGACCATCGTGTTGATCGTCGTCTTCAGCGCCAGGATCTCGCCCTGCGCGTTCACGTCGATCTTGCGGGTCAGGTCGCCGTTGGCCACCGCGGTGGTGACCTCGGCGATGTTGCGGACCTGGTAGGTGAGGTTGTTGGCCATCGAGTTGACGTTGTCGGTGAGGTCCTTCCAGACCCCCGAGACGCCGCGTACGCGGGCCTGGCCGCCGAGCTGGCCCTCGGTGCCGACCTCGCGCGCCACCCGGGTGACCTCGTCGGCGAACATCGACAGCTGGTCCACCATCGTGTTGAGGGTGTCCTTGAGCTGCAGGATCTCACCCTGCGCGTCAGCGGTGATCTTCTTCGACAGGTCGCCCTGCGCGACCGCGGTGGAGACCGCGGCGATGGCGCGCACCTGCGTGGTCAGGTTGCCGGCCATGACGTTCACGTTGTCGGTCAGGTCCTTCCAGACCCCCGAGACGCCGCGCACCTGCGCCTGGCCGCCGAGCTGCCCCTCGGTGCCGACCTCGCGCGCGACGCGGGTGACCTCCTCGGCGAACGCCAGAAGCTGGTCGACCATCGTGTTGACGGTGTTCTTCAGCTCGAACATCTCGCCGACCGCGTCGACGGTGACCTTGCGGCTCAGGTCGCCCCGCGCCACCCCGGTGGTCACCGCGGCGATGTCGCGGACCTGGGCCGAGACGCGGCTGGACATGGTGTTGACGGCCTCGGTGAGGTCGCGCCAGCTCCCCGACATGCCGCGCACGTTCGCCCGGCCGCCCAGCCGTCCCTCGGTGCCGACCTCGCGGGCCACCCGCGTCACCTCGGAGGTGAAGAGCGAGAGCTGGTCGACCATGCCGTTGATCGCCTTGCCGAGGCGGCGCACCTCGCCCCGGGCACCGCGGTCGAGATCGATCCGGCGCGACAGGTCGCCCTTGGCCACCGCGTCGATCACGTCGGCGGCCCCGCTGACCGGGCCGACCAGCGCGTCGATCAGCGCGTTGACCGAGTCGACGCTCTCGGCCCACGAGCCCACGCCGGGGCCGGGGGCCAGCCGTTCGCCGAAGCGGCCCTCCTTGACCACCTCGCGGCGGACCCGGTGCAGCTCGTTGGCCAGGTGCTCGCGGCGGTCGGCCACCTCGTTGAGCAGCAGGCGGATCTCGCTGAGGATGCCGGGCGGGGCGTGCGGCACCCGGCGGCGGAAGTCACCGTCGCGCCAGGTGATGAGCGTCTGCAGAATCGGCTTCAGGTCCGATTCGCTGTAACGTCGCTCCTCGACGTCGGGCACGGTGTCGACCGTGGTCATGTACGACCTCCTTGACTCCCGGGGGCGCAGCCGTGAGTCATCCCAGTCTGTCACGGTGCGCAATGTGTAGTCCCACCTTCGATTCACCCCATGTCAACGGGAAGTGTGGTAGTCACGGAACAATGACCGGTGCTCCCCGTGCCGTCCTCGCGGCGACCTTCGCCCCGGGGGAGACGGCCGTCCCCGAAGCCAGGCGTTTCACCCGCGAGGTGATGACCGCCTGGGCCGTCGCGTCCGTCATGGCCCCCGCCGAGCGGCTGGCGATGGAGCTGTCGTCCCAGGTGAACGGCGCCCCGTTCGAGGTCGTCTGGAGTCATCTGGGCGACGGGCTGCAGATCGAGGTGCGCCAGAGGCGGGCTCCCGAGGGAAGCCCCGGAGCCCCGTCGGTGCCGGTGGAGGAGTGGGGCGTCACCTTCGCCGGCCAGCAGCGCACGCACTGGGCCAGACTCAGGCTCCCCGGCTCCTCGGGGCGGGCCTCCGGGGAGTGGGCGGTCGAGGAGCCCAGCCGCGGGCCGATCTGGATGGGGTTCCTCGCCGACGCCAGCGACCTGCTGGCGGGCACCCTCGACCCCGACATGGTGCCCGCGATCATCTCGCAGATCGTGGTGCCGAGGCTGGCCACCTGGTGCGCGGTCTACACGTGGAACAACGGCGGCGGCCCGCAGCGGCCCGCCTACCTCTGGCACACCGACGAGCAGCGCATCGACGAGCTGCGCGAGAAGCTCGACACCGTCCTGATCCCGCAGGCCGGCGGGTCCATGCAGCTCGCCGACTCGCAGGTGCTGGTCATCCCGCTGCTGGCGCGCGGGCGCACGCTGGGCGCGATGTGCCTGGGCCGGCCCGACCGGTTCGCCGAGGACGTGTTCCAGTACGCCGAGGACATCGGCCGCCGGGCCGCGCTCGCGCTGGACAACGCCCTGCTGTTCGCCACCCAGGCGGCGGCCAACCGGGCGCTCCAGCGCAGCCTGCTGCCCCCGGACGAGCCGGGCGAGATCCCCGGCCTGGACCCCGCCGTGGTCTACGAGCCGGCCGGGGAGACCAACGAGGTCGGAGGGGACTTCTACGACCTGTTCGCGGCCGGCGACTCCTCCTGGAGGTTCGCGGTCGGGGACGTCTGCGGGACGGGCCCCGAGGCCGCCGCGGTGACGGGCCTGGCCCGCCACACCCTGCGGCTGCTGGCCCGGGAGGGCTACGGCGTGGCCGCCGTCCTCGACCGGCTCAACCAGGCCATCCTGGACGAGGGCGACCGCGCGCGCTTCCTGACGCTGCTGCACGGGGAGATCACCCCGTCGGCGGGCGGGCTGGAGGTGTCGATGGTCTCCGCCGGGCACCCGGAGGCCCTGAGGCTGCGCTCCACCGGCGAGGTGGAGACCGTGGTGACCTCCCAGTCGCTGCTGGGCGTCTTCCCCGAGGCGACCTTCAAGGCCGAGGTCGTCCACCTCGCCCCCGGCGACGTGCTCCTGGCGGTGACCGACGGGGTCACCGAGCGCCGCAGGGACGGGCGGCTGCTCGACGACGAGGGGGGCCTGGGGAAGCTGCTCGCCGAGTGCGTGGGCCTGTCGGCCCGGGCGGTCGCCGAACGCATCCGCCGCGCCGTCCAGGACTTCGCCCCCGAGCCGAGCGCGGACGACATGGCGATCGTGGTGCTGCGCGCCCGCTGAGCGCGGGGGGCGTGCGGGGTCAGGCGTCGGTCTTGATGTGCCTGCGGGCGAAGTCCAGTTGCGCGGACATCTGCGCGATGCGCTCGGAGACGACCAGCGAGCCGTGGCCCGCGTCGTAGCGGTAGACCTCGTGCTCGTGGCCGCGCGAGGCGAGCCGCGTCACGTACGCCTCGATCTGCCCGATCGGGCACCTCGGGTCGTTCTCCCCGGCGAGGATCATCAGGGGTGCCTCGACCTGGTCGACGTAGGTGATCGGCGAGCTTCCCTCGTACCGCTCGGCCTGCTCCTCGGGGGGACCGCCGAACAGCGCGCGGTGGTAGGAGCGCAGTCCCTCCGCCTCCTCCCGGTAGGTGGCCAGGTGGTCGGCGATCGGCACCGTGGCGATGCCCGCCGCCCACATCTTGGGCTGGGTGCCCAGGCCGAGCAGGGTGAGGTAGCCGCCCCAGGAGACGCCGGAGAGCACCAGCCGGTCGGGGTCGCAGACGCCGCGGTCGACCATGGCCTCCCTGACCGCTGCGACGTCGGAGAGCTCGATGTGCCCGACGTCACCGTGCAGCGCGTCCCGCCAGGCCGAGCCGTAACCGGTCGATCCCCGGTAGTTGACCCGTACGACCGCGAAGCCCATGTCCACCCAGGCGGCCACCTGCGGCACGAACGAGTCGTCGTCCTGCGCGGTGGGCCCGCCGTGCAGCAGGAAGACGGTGGGGAAGGGTCCCGAGCCGCGTTCCGGGCGGGAGACCAGGGCGTGGATGCGGCCGCCGGGACCCTCCACGTCGACGTCCTCGACCGGGACCGACGGGGGCGAGGTGGGGCCGCCGTGGTTCATCACGACGTGGCCGCTGGTCGAGCGGATCAGCGGCGGGTGGGCCCCGCTGGACCAGGAGTACTCGACCGAGCCGTCGGGCCGGGGCGCGGCGGCGTCGATCACGCCGTGCTGCGTCTCGATCGGGAACAGGCCGCCGCCGGGCAGGTCGTAGCGGGTCAGGGAGGTACGGCCGCGGTTGCCGCGCACCACGAGCAGCGAGCGGCCGTCGTCGTACCAGTCGGCGGTGATCTCGCCGGGGTCGCGCAGCCAGATCTCGCGCTGGTCGCCGGTCTCGGGGTCCCAGACGAGGGGTTCGCGGCGGCCCCTGCGCTCGTGCAGGGTGAGCAGCCGGCGGTCCCCTGAGAGCGGGGCGAAGCGCAGGCCGATGACGCCCTTGCCGGGGCCGTCGCGCAGGTCGCCGACGACCTCGCCGTTCGGCCGGAGCACGCGCAGGGCGGGGTGGCGGGCGTCGCCGTGCTCGCTGTGGCTGATCGCGATCAGCGAGCCGTCCAGGGAGACCGCGGAGACGGAGGCCGCCTCGGGGTGCTCGTAGATCGTCCGGTCGGGCTCGCCGGGCCGGACGAGGTGGACGGTGAAGCCCTGGCCGGGTCTGGCCATGCCGACGACCGCGCCGCCGGTCGCCGAGAGCCCGAGGCCGGAGGGGAAGCCCGGGGCGAGGTCGATCGGCTCGTCGGGCCCGCCGCCGAAGGGCTGGCGCATCCACCGGCCCCACTCGTCGCCGTCGGTGTCGTCGAACCACCAGATCCACCGGCCGGTGGGGTCGAGCGCGCCGTGCGAGGTGCCCTTGGGGCGGGAGGTCACCTGGCGGGTGGACCCCGCCGCGCGGTCCCAGGCGTAGACCTCCCACGCGCCCGAGGCGTTGCTGCGGTAGACGGACCGGCTGGGAGCCTGGACCGCCCACACGGGCAGCGTCACGCGTGGCGCACGGAACCTGGCCTGCCAGCGCTCCTCCGCCTTCATATGGCGCTTCCCTCCGTCAAGGCTTCAGCTTCACGTGTCCAGGCGCGGGCTCGCCGGATTGCGGTCCAGTATGTCGCCTTCACCGGCTAATTGCTCAGGTAATGTCCGGGAATTTCGGACTAAATGTCACATCAGTAACACGGATCGCTACGGTAGCTGTCAAGCACGCGGCTTGCTCAAGGACGACGCTTAAAGATAGACATGCGGAAAGAAGCCTCCACGACACTCTTTTCAGGCAGATCAGCGATCTTTCTCCGCATAACCCCTGGATCGGTGTGCCAGGCGCTCGGACCCATCCCCACGACCGCCTCGATCGCGTCGTGTCCCAGGACGAGTTCGAAGGCGTGGCTGCTCCGGCCGGTCTCGACGAAGTGCTCGCTCAGGCTCCCGGCCATCCGCCGCTCCTTCGATTCGTCCACCGACAGGAGTCCCAGCCGCTCCACCAGTGGCACGAGATGCCGCGAGGTGGGCGTGACCACGACGAGCACACCATCACCTCTGAGCACCCGAGCGAACTCTGCCCCATTTCTGGGAGCGAACACATTCAGAAGCACATCTATCGTGCCGTCTCTCAAGGGGAGCGGTCTCCATACATCGGCCACCACCGCCCCCGATCGCGGGTGCGCACGCGCGGCCCGCCTGATCGCGTGCTTGGAGACGTCCAGCGCCACCCCGACCGCCCCCGGCAGCCCGTCCAGCGCCCGCGCCAGGTAGTGGCCCGTCCCGGCTCCGGCGTCCGCCAGGACCCCGGCGCCGGCGGGGCAGGCGCCGGCCACCGCGCGGGAGAGGGGCTCGTAGTACCCGGCGCCGAGGAAGGCGTCCCTGGCCGCCACCATCGCGGCGCTGTCGGCCGTGCCGGGCACCCTCGACCCGGTCAGCAGGCTGACGTACCCCTGCCTGGCGATGTCGAAGCCGTGCCCCAGGGCGCACCCGAGGGTCCGCTCGCGAAGGGTCAGCCCGCCCGCGCAGACCGGGCAGGCGAGGTGTTCGACGACATCGGCCAGCATCCCGCCATCATGCCGCCTGCCGCCGCGGCCACGGTCCGGCCGGGTCGCGGGAGGTCGCCGAGGAGGGCGTGAACAGACCCGTGAAAAGGCTGTGAACAGGCCCGGGAAGAGGGTGTGGGGAGGTCCGGAGGCCGTGAGAAGTCCGGGGAAGGGTTCCGTGAACAGGGCCGTGAACACGTTTCGGAGGGGCGTGAAGGGGGTTCGGGGACCGCGAGAGGGTCGCCGTGCACATGTCCCGGAGGGGGGTGGGGAGGTCCGGGGGCCGTGACGCGTCCGGGAGGAGGTGCGGGGAGGTTCGCGAGGAGCCGGGAGGGAGCGGGCCGGGAGGGAGCGGGCCGGACGGGAGCGCCGGGATCAGGTGGTCTGCTGGATCAACCGGAGGAAGTCCGCGTTGGTGGGGGTCTCGCCGAGCCGGTCGATCAGGAGTTCCAGGGCCTGCTGCCTGTCCAGGCCGCCCAGCGTGCGGCGCAGGCGCCAGGCGAGCTGCCGCTCCTGCGGGTCGAGAAGGATCTCCTCGCGCCGGGTGCCCGAGGCGTCGAGGTCCACGGCCGGGAAGAGACGCCTGTCGGCGAGGGCGCGGCTGAGGCGCAGTTCCATGTTGCCGGTGCCCTTGAACTCCTCGAAGAGGCTGTCGTCCATCCGCGAGCCGGTCTCGACCAGGACGGTGGCCAGGATGGTCAGCGAACCCCCGTCGCGCAGGTTGCGCGCGGCGCCGAAGAAGCGGCGCGGGGGCAGCAGGGCCGTGGTGTCGATGCCCCCCGCCAGGGTCCGTCCCCCGCCGGGGGCGAGGTTGTTGTACGCGCGGGCGAGCCGGGTGAGGGAGTCGAGCAGGAGCACGACGTCGCGCCCCTCCTCGGCCAGGCGCTTGGCGCGCTCGACGGCGAGCTCGGCGACGGCGGTGTGGTCGCGGTCGGGACGGTCGAAGGTGGACGCGGCGACCTCGCCGCGGATGGACTCGCGCATCTCGGTGACCTCCTCGGGGCGCTCGCCGACGAGCACCACCATGAGGTGGCAGTCCGGGTGCCCGGCGCTGATCGCGGCGGCCAGATCCTGCAGGACCATCGTCTTGCCCGCCTTGGGCGGGGCGACGACGAGGCCACGCTGGCCCTTGCCCACCGGTGCGAAGAGGTCGACGATCCGGCCGGTCAGCGACCCGTTCTCCAGGCGGAGCCGCTCGCGCGGGTGGATCGGGGTCATGTCCGCGAAGTGGGGTCGCTCCCGCCGGACGGCGGCGCCGTTGACGCTCTCCACCCCTTCCAGCCTCTCGTACGGGCTGCGCGCGGTGGCCACCACGAGATCGCCGGGACGCAGGTCGTACTCGGCGATCTGGGCGGGAGGCACGCGCACGTCGCCCGGCCCCGGCAGGTGGCCGCGGGTCCTGAGGCAGGCGGTCCTGCCCTGGACGTCGAGCAGGCCGGTCACGGTCTCGACCGGGGCGTGCCCGGCGGACGTCTTCGCGGTCCTGTTCCCCGGAGTTGACGAGGTCTCCGGAGCCCGCGAGGTCCGCGGGGTCCTCGCGGCGTCGCCGGTCGTGTCACTCCGGCGGGGGCGCGGAACCTTCCTGGCGGAGGTCTCCTGGGTGGCGGTGACGAGGACGGGGGGTGTGCGGACGGGGGGCGTGGGGGATTCCACGAGGGGGGTTCGGGGGGTCATGGGGACCTTTCAGGGGTTTCACTGGAGTTCGATGGATGTCGCCGCACGGCCCGCGAGAGGGCGGCGGAAGAGCGCACCCGGACCCTGTACGGGGTGGCCCCCGTCACGGGAGCCGACCTTCGCACGGGCCGCGCGGGTGGCGAGATCTGCGCGGGCGAAAGCCCTTCGCGCGGTGCCGGGGCGACGAGGCTCGACCTTCGCGCGGCGTCCGGCGTGGTGAGGGCGGGGCCGTCACACGGTGACGCGGAGCGGTCGGATCGGCGCGAAGCGCCGGATGAGGAGAGCGGATCGGCGCACCCGGCCTGGCCGACGGTGCGTCACACTCCCGGTAAAAGTAGCACTCTCACGCCGTTCCGGACAGGAGGGCGGGGCTACATCGGTCACAACAGTCGCAGGGAACGAGGTGTTCCCGGTGGACGGGACGACACCGCGTGCCGGGAGCGGCCGGGAGCGTCAGATGGTCGTCTCGGTGGCCAGGAGGAGGCGGCGGGCCTTGGCGCGGTAGCGGAGGACCTGGACGATGCCCAGGGCCCAGATCGGGTACTGCGTGGCGAACGCCCACCGGAAGGCGTCGAGGTTCTCGTTCCCGATCACGTCGAGGGTGACGCCGATCAGGGCGATCACCGCGACGGAGGCGACGAAACCGCCGCCGTTCACGATGCCCGTGGCGGCCCCGATCCGGTTGGCGGGATTGAAGGTCCTGGCGTAGTCGAAGCCGATCAGCGAGCCGGGGCCGTTGGTGCCGAGTGCCAGCACGAGGACCGTCAGGAGCCAGAGCGGTGCCCGCCCCGGCCAGAGGAGCACGGCGGTCCACGCCCCCGCGGTGCTGCCGACCACGAGGAACACCAGGCGGGAGCGGTGGAAGGGGAAGCGTCCGGCGAAGTAGCCGAGCAGCGGCCCGCAGACCATGCCGAAGAGGGTCAGCGTGGACAGCAGGACGCCCGCCGTCGCCGGGGACAGGCCCTGCCCCTGGACCAGGAACGGGTACCCCCACAGCAGCAGGAACGAGGCGGCCGAGCACTGGGTGGCCGCGTGGGTCCACATGCCCAGGCGGGTGCCGGGCTCGGTCCAGGCGGCCCTCAGGCCGGGCGGCCGTTCCGTCCGCTCGGGGCGGGAGTCGCGCAGCACGAGGAGCACGAGGAACGCGGAGACCACCCCGAGGACGGAGGCGCCCATGAAGGTGGGCGTCCAGCCGTAGGCGTGCAGGGAGTGGATGAGGGGGACCGCCGAGGCGACCGCGCCGAGCTGGCCCACCACGCCGGTGATCTGCACGATCAGCGGGTTGCGGCGCGCGGAGAAGGAGAGGCCGACCAGCCGGATCACGCTGATGAACGTCATCGCGTCGCCGCAGCCGATCAGTGCCCGGCCCGCGATCCCCGCCGCGGGTCCCGACGTCAGGGCGAAGACGAACTGCCCGCAGGCCATCACGGCGGCGCCCAGGACCAGCATGCGCCTGGACCCGAACCGGTCGAGCAGGATGCCGACCGGGACCTGCATGCCCGCGTAGACCAGGAGCTGGCACATGGCCAGCGCGGAGAGCCCCGCCGCGCCGACACCGAGCCGTGCGGTCGCCTCGATGCCCGCCACGCCCAGCGACTGCCGGTGGAAGACGGCGATCATGTACGCCAGCAGACCCGTGGCCCAGAAGAGGATCGCCATGGACCGTCGTGTCATGCCCAAATATTACTTTTGCCCATGTTTGGGGTTAAGAGGGGGGCGCCGGGGCGGCCGGTTCCGGGGGCATCGGGCGGACGGCCTCGGGAGCGTCGGGTGGATGCCCCGGGGCGCCGGCCGGTCTCAGGGGCGGGGGTAGCGGATGAGCAGGCCGGCGTGGACGTCCTGGTCGCCCAGGGCGGTGTAGGTGTGCGGCACGTCCGACCGCCAGGAGATGTGCTCGCCGGGACCCGCCGACAGCTCGGCCCCGGCCGGCCCGGCGCTGAGCGTCCCGGCGAACACGGTCAGGTGCTCGGTGACGCCCTCGTGGTGGGCGGGCGAGACCTGCGGCGTCCCCGCGCGGATCACCAGCCGGTAGAGCTCGTAGGTGACCGCCTCGTCCTCGAAGACCTGGAGCAGCGTCCCGGCCACGGCCGTCCCGTGGATGACCGGGGAGCGCTCGTCCCCCTCCGGGTCCGTACCCGCGGCGGGGGTGCCGATGGCCATGGCCAACGGGACGCCCAGCTCGGCGGTGACCGCCCAGAGGGTCTCCAGGGTCGGGTTGCGGGTGCCGTTCTCCAGCCCGGAGAGCGTGGCCTTGCCGACGCCCGCGGCGCGGGCGAGGGCGGACAGGGAGATGCCGCGTTCCTCGCGCAGCCCGCGTATCCGCCGCCCGATGTCCAGGGTGCCGTCGTCCACGGCGGGGCGGGGGTTTTGTGGTCCGGAGTCCATGAGGCTATGGTGCAGCACCAAAGCTGTTCCGTTTACGGAACGGCACACGCCCCCCCGCGTGAGGATCGAGATGACACGCCTTCTTCAACCCGTGGTGGCCGGGGTGGTCACCGCGGTCGTCGGTTTCGCCAGTTCCTTCGCGGTCGTCCTGGCCGGGCTCAGGGCGGTGGGCGCCGACCAGCGGCAGGCCGCGTCCGGGCTGCTCGCGCTCTGCGTGGCCAACGGCGTGGTGGCGCTGTGGCTGGGCCTGCGGCAGCGCGTCCCGATCACCATCGCCTGGTCCACCCCCGGCGCGGCGCTGCTGGTGGCGACCGGGGCCGTCGAGGGAGGGTTCCCCGCCGCGGTCGGCGCGTTCGTGGTCTCGGGGCTCCTGATCACCGCGGCGGGCCTGTTCCCGGCGCTGGGCCGCTGGATCGGCGCGATCCCCGCGCCGGTCGCCGGGGCCATGCTCGCCGGTGTCCTGCTCGACCTGTGCCTCGCGCCGGTGCGGGCGCTGGCCGAGATCCCGCTGCTGGCCGGGCCCGCCGTGCTCGTCTGGGTGCTGCTGGGCAGGTTCGCCCGCCGCTGGGCGACGCCGGTGGCGCTCCTCGTCGCGGTCGCGGCGATCGCGCTGACCGGGCAGGCGCCGGGCGCGGCGGACCTGTGGCCGATCGTGGAGGTCACCGCCCCTGCCTGGAGCGCCCAGGCGATGATCAGCGTCGCGCTCCCGCTGTTCCTGGTCACCATGGCCTCGCAGAACGTGCCGGGCATGGCGGTCCTCGCCGGGTACGGCTACCGTCCCCCGCTGCGGGGGATCCTCGTCTCCACCGGGCTGGCGAGCACGCTGGGCGCGCCGCTGGGCGGGCACGCGGTGAACCTGGCGGCGATCAGCGCCGCCCTGGCCGCCGGTCCCGACGCCGGTCCCGATCCGTCCCGCCGGTGGATCGCCTCGGTCACCGCCGGGGTCTCGATGATCGTCCTGGGGGTCGGCTCCGGGCTGGCCACCGCGCTCGTCGTGCTGTCCCCGCCGCTGCTGGTGGAGGCCGTCGCGGGCCTGGCCCTGCTGGGGGCGCTCGCCTCGGCGATCGCCTCCGCCGTCGCCGACCCCGAGGGCCGGGAGGCCGCGGTCGTCACCTTCGTGGTGACCGCGTCGGGGTTGTCGCTGCTGGGCATCGGCGCGGCCTTCTGGGGGCTCGTCGCCGGCGGGCTCATGACGCTCCTGCACCGCCGCCCGGCGCGCCCGGTGCCCCCGGAGGTCGTACCGGAGAAGGCCGCCGCGGTCACGGCGGCCGGACAGGAGACGGAGGTCGTACCGGAGAAGGCCGCCGTGGTCGCGGCGGCCGGGAGCGCGGGCCGGGTGGAGGCCCGGGGGCGTCCGGACATGCCGGCGCCGGTACGGCGGGTGCCGTACCGGCGCGGCCGGGAAGCGGACGGGACGGGCGGCTAGTGGTCGGCCCGCCCGTGACGACCGGCGACGAGCTGGTCGTCGGCGGTCTGGCGGGGAACGTCGACCCGGGGGTGGGGAGCGGTGTCCTCGATCCGGTCGTCGACGCCGTCACGGTCACGGTCGACCACGGGAGCGGTGGACGTGGTGGTGGTGGTCGTCGAGGCGGTCGCGGCCGGAGTCGCGGGGGTCTCCTCGAGCTTGCGCTCCAGCTCCCGCTTCTCCTCCTCCAGACGGGTGACGCGGTCGTGCTCCTCCGCCCGCGCGGTGCGGAGCTTGCGGCGGCGCGCGGCGGAACGCCTCATCCCGGCGAAGATGATGCCGAGACCGAGCAGGAAGACCGCTCCGGTGGCCACACCCGCGAAGAAGAGCTCCAGCTGGGTCAGCTGGTACGCGCGGTCGAACATGGTGAACGTCGCGGTGGTGGTCGATGCTGCGGTCTCGTCCCAGGAGACCGCGATCACGGTCGCACCCGCGAGTACGATCAAGAGAAGTCCCAGCACTATCATGTGACCTCACCTCAGGCTTCGTCTGTTGTGGTAGCCACTGCTGCCCGAGGCCGGCGAGGTTATTCCTCGGATCCCGAGGTTGCCGGGAATGTGTCCGTACGGTCACCTACGACGGCCTCGCCGGACAGGGCTAGGGTGAGCGCTCATGGACCGCACCCGCCTGTACCGCAACGGCGTCCTGGAGGCCGAGGGCTTCCCCATCGACGACATCTCCGACCACGTCGGGGACAGTTCCGCCGTCGTCTGGTTCGACCTCTGCTCGCCCACGCAGGCGGACCTGGCGAAGATCAGCGAAGAGCTGGGGCTCCACCCCCTGGCCGTCGAGGACGCGCTCCACAGCCACCAGCGGCCCAAGCTCGACACCTACGACAGCCACCTGTTCATCACCGCCTACGCCGCGATGCTCAAGGAGGAGACGGTCGAGTTCGTCGAGGTCTCCATCTTCGTGACGAAGAACGCGCTGGTGACCGTACGGGAGAACCCCACCTTCGACATCGACGAGGTGGTCAGGCGCTGGGACGCCAACTCCGAGCTGGTGAGGCTCGGGGTGCCGTACCTGCTGCACGGCGTGCTCGACTACGTCGTGGACGGCTACTTCGACGTGCTGCAGACGGTGGACGACCGGGTCGAGGAGCTGGAGAACGACCTGTTCCAGGAGAACCCCGGCGACATGCCGCACATCCAGCGCCGGACCTTCGACATGCACAAGAAGCTGGTGCGCTTCCGGCGGCTGGCCGTGCCCATGCGCGACGTGGTGGGCAGCCTGCTGCGCAGGGGGGACGAGGTCCTGGACGCCAAGCTCGTCCCGTACTACCAGGACATCTACGACCACACCCTGCGCACCTCGGAGTGGAGCGAGTCGCTGCAGGACCTGGTGACCAACGTCCGTGACACGCACATGAACCAGCAGGGCTTCCGGCTCAACGACATCATGAAGAAGATCACGAGCTGGGCCGCCATCATCGCGGTGCCCACGATGATCACCGGCTACTACGGGCAGAACGTGCCCTATCCCGGCTACGGCCACTCGATCGGGTTCTGGACGTCCACGATCCTGATCGTGGTGGGCACCGTCCTGCTCTACCGGGCCTTCCAGAAGCGCAACTGGCTCTGACCCGCGGCGTCCGGGGACGCCTTCCCGATCCAGGACGTCCCGATCCGCGGTGTCCCGGCCTGCGACGTCCCGATCCGTGCCGCCCCGGCCTGCGGTGTGACGACCGGAGAGGCCCCGGTCTGCGGTGTCACGACCCGGGATGTTCCGGCCTGTGGTGCCGCGGCTCGATATGTCCCGGCTCCCCGTCTCAACCCGCGGACGTATCGTGTCGGTCAACGGATTACCGGGAATCCTCCAGGTCCGGGCCCGTAGACCTTTCCTGGAGGCATGGGTGAGCACTCGGGGGGTGTTCACCGTGGTGCTCGGCGCCGCGGTGCTCTTCTCACTGGCGGCGCGCGACGACACTCCCGCCGGGGCCGCCCCGGCGAGGGTCGCGCCCCTCGACAATCCGTACGGTGTCCAGCCGGGCCTGGCGGCGGTCAGGTCGCAGGGTGACCGCAGGGCCGCGGCCAGGCTGATCGGCGGGCTCCGGGTGGCCGGGATGAGGTCGAAGGCGGGCTACAGCCGGACCCGGTACGGCGAGAACTGGGCCGACACCGCCCGGGGGGTGCCGTACGCGCGCAACGGCTGCCGCACCCGCGACGACCTGCTGGCCCGCGACGGCGAGCAGGTGCGCTACCGCCGGGGGTCCGAGTGCGTGGTGGTCTCCATGAGGCTGCGCGACCCCTACACCGGCCGGACCGTCCGCTGGAGCAAGAGCCGCTCCGACGAGGTCCAGGTCGACCACGTGGTCCCGCTCTCGTACGGGTGGCGGATGGGGGCGTCCCGCTGGCCGATGTCCAAGCGGACCCGCATCGCCAACGACCCGCTCAACCTCCTGCCGGTGTACGGCGACGCCAACGAGGCCAAGGGCGGGTCGGGGCCCGCGTCCTGGCTCCCCCCGAGGCGGGGGATCCGCTGCGCCTACGTCGTCCGCTTCGCCCAGGTGGCCCTGAAGTACGACCTGCCGGTCACCCGCGCGGACAAACGGGTCATGCTCGCCCAGTGCCGCTGACCGCCCCCGGTCCGGCCGTGAGCGGGACTAGGAGCCCGGACCGGTTTCGGGACAGGCGGGAACGAGAGCTCGGCCTCGTACCGCCGGACACGGGCACGGGACCGAACCCGGGGCGGTGCGCGCGGGTGCCGGTTTCCGGTCGCGTGGTGTGGTCTTCTATCCTTCGAGACCGACCCCGGTCAGCTCCGGGACCGTCACGCGCCGCACCCGCAGCCGTCGCCGGTCACCTCCGGAACCGGCACCGACCAGCAGGCGAAGGAACTCTCCCGTGACCTCTCCGGCCCTCTCGGCCCTGACCATCAACGAGCTGACCGCCCGGCGCGACGCGGCCCGGCAGGACCACGACGCGCTCGTACGGCGCGGGCTCTCGCTCGACCTCACGCGGGGCAAGCCCTCGGCGCGCCAGCTCGACCTCTCCGAGGGGCTGCTCGGCCTTCCCGGGGGCCACCTCGCCGCCGACGGGACCGACTGCCGCAACTACGGCGGCCTCCAGGGCCTGCCCGAGATCCGGGAGATCTTCAGCGGTCCCCTCCAGGTGCCCACCGCGCAGCTCGTCGCGGCCGACAACTCCAGCCTCTCCCTGATGCACGACACGGTGGTCCACGCGCTGCTCGGCACGGTGCCCGGCGCCACCCGCCGCTGGGCCGACGAGTCCAGGATCGCGTTCCTGTGCCCGGTGCCCGGGTACGACCGCCACTTCGCCCTGTGCGAGCGGTTCGGCATCGAGCTGATCCCGGTGCCGATGGACGCCGACGGCCCGGACATGGACGTCGTCGAGCGCCTCGTGGCCGAGGACGCGCAGATCAAGGGCATCTGGTGCGTGCCCAAGTACAGCAACCCCAGCGGCGTCAGCTACGGCGACGAGACCGCGCGGCGCCTGGCCGCGATGCCGGCCCTCGCCCCGGACTTCCGGATCTTCTGGGACAACGCCTACGCGGTGCACCACCTGACGGACACCCCCGTGGAGATCGCCGACATCCTGGCGCTCTGCGCCGAGAACGGGAACCCGGACCGGGCCCTCGTCTTCGGCTCCACCTCCAAGATCACCTTTGCCGGTTCGGGGGTCTCCTTCTTCGGTGCGTCCCCGGACAACGTGGCCTGGCTGCTCGGGCACACGGGCAAGCGGACCATCGGCCCCGACAAGATCAACCACCTGCGCCACGTGGAGTTCCTGCGCGACGAGGCCGGGCTGGCCGAGCACATGCGCCGCCACCGCGAGCTGCTGCGGCCGAAGTTCGACGCGGTCGAGACGATCCTGACCAAGGAACTGGGCGGCACCGGCCTGGCGACCTGGTCCACCCCCGCGGGCGGCTACTTCGTCAGCCTCGACGTGCTGGAGGGCTGCGCCCGCGACGTGGTCATGCGGGCGGGGGAGGCGGGCATCGCCCTGACCCCGGCGGGTGCCACCCACCCGTACGGGACCGACCCGCGCGACAGCACCATCCGCATCGCCCCGACCTACCCCGACCAGGCGGAGCTGGAGGCGGCCATCACCGGCCTGGCGGTCTGCGTGCGCCTCGTCGCGACCGAGAGGCTGCTGAGGCAGGCGGGCCAGGCCTGATCCGGCCCTGATCCTGCCCCGGCGGCCCGGCACCTAGCCGGCACCACCCGGCACCACCCGACCCCGAACCGGCCCCGAGCCGGGTCCGGGCGCACGGGTGCGGGCCGGCCGCGGAGGAGGCACGGGTCGCCCGAGGGCCGCGGAGCCTCACCGCCCGGTCACGCGCGGGCGGCCTCGCGGGCCTCCAGCAGGCGGACGATCTCGGCGTGGCCGGTGCCGAGCCAGGACTCCGAGCGGAGATGGCCCGCGTCGTCGCGCACCTCGGCGACGATCCGCACCTCGCCTCCCTCGGCCTCCTCGCGGCGGACGGTGATCCGTGCCCCTCGCGGGGCGCGTTCCGAGGCCTGGGCGAGCAGCTCCGCCTCGACGTCACCCCGGGCGTACCGGCGGGCGAGATCGGCGGGCCGCCTGCCCTGCCGGTCGGCGGCCGCGGGGTCCGCCCCGTGATCGAGGAGCGCCCCGACCACGGCCGCGCTCCCGCGTTCGGCGGCGTGGGAGAGGGCGGTGCGGCCGACGGGATCGGCCGTCCCGGTGTCGGCGCCGGCCGCCAGCAGCTCCCTGACCACGGCCAGGTGGCCGTTCGAGACCGCCCAGTGCAGGGCGGTCGTCGCGGTCCTGCCGACGTCCTCGCGCCGGTCGGGGTCCGCGCCCGCGCCGAGCAGGGCGGCGACCACCTCGAGGTGCCCCCAGGCGGCGGCGGCGCACAGCGGCAGCCCCTCGGAATCGCCCCCGCTCTCCAGGTCGGGGTCCGCGCCGGACGCCAGAAGCCTCCGCACCGTGACCGCGTCCCCTCGTACGGCGGCCCGGTAGAGGGCGGTGCTCCCGCCGGGTCCCCCGGAGGACGCGTCGTCCTCCGGGGGGACGCCGCCTTCCGGGGAGGCATCGCCCGGGGGGACGTCGCCCTCCGGGGAGGCGCCGTCGCCGGATGCCGGGCCGGGCCGCTCGGCCCCCGGGGGCGGGTCGTCTCGTGTCACGGGGTCAGTATGCGCGGTGGCGGGTCGCGCGTTCCATGGGTTTTCTCCGTGTCACGAGGCGCGCAGGAGGTGGCGGCCCGAGGAACCGAACCGGATGCCGCCGTCGTCGGGAAGGTCGCCGAGGGACGACACGCGGTGCAGATGGTGGACACCGGGCGGCAGGGCCACGGCCGACCGCGCGGCGGACACCGCCACGGTGGCGGTGGCCCGGACCTCGCCGTGACCGGCGGCCCAGATCGCCGTGCCGTTCCCGGATCGCGCGAGCGCCAGCCATCGGTCGGTGCCGGGGAAGCGGAGCCCCCGGGGCGCCTTCGACGCGCCCGGAACCCGGGTCAGCATCGCCAGGCAGGCGGTCGCCGCTCGTGAGTCCAGGCCGAAGCGGGTCCGTACCGGCACGCCGAGGTCCCGGGTGAGGACGTGCTGGTCGGAGTAGTCGGCCCGGTACACCCGTCGCCTGCCGTAGCCGGGCAGGTCGAAACGGCGGCCACGGGTGTAGTTGCGCACCTCCGCCCCGGTCCAGGGGTCGCCGAAGCCGCGGCCGAGCAGGCCGTAGGCCCACGCGCAGGACGCCTCGCCGTGGTGCTCGCCGACTCCCAGCATCAGGATCACGTCGATCGGCGCCGGCGCGGCCGGGTCGTGCGCCGCCGCGGCGAGCAGGTTCGTCAGACCGGGGGCGAGCCCCACGCTCAGCAGCACCGGCCGGGACGGTGCGAGCCCTTCCAGTGCGGCGACGTAGGCGGTGGTGGCGGTGACGTCGACGAACGCCGCGCCGTGCCGGGTGACCACATCCGCAAGCGCCGGGTCCTCGACGCCGGCCGCGTTGACGACGACGTCGATCCCGGGCAGCGCCGCCCGTACAGAGGCGGGGACGTTCAGGTCGACCCGCACGTCGGCCCGTGCGACGTCGCGGCCCGCGGCGAGCGCCACGTCCCCGCCGGCGCGCAGGCCGTCCACGATCCGGGCGCCGACCGCGCCGTACCCGCCGAGCACCAGGGCTCTCATCGGCGGCACCGCCGACCGGCCGGCCCGCCGGCGCGGCCGTCCTGGACGGGCCGGTCGTCCTCGCCGGGCCGGTCGAGCGCGCTCACGCGGGCCCCGGGGGTTCTGTGGCGGTGCGCATGGCGTCTCCTATAGTTGTGTGAAACAACTCTCTGGCGTCGAGCATAGGACCAACAGTTGTACGAAACAACTCATGAGGGAGTGTTCCCCGACGACGAGTTGCGCCGCCTGCTCCGGCTGCTCGCCAAGGCCGGAGGGCTGCTCGAACCGCAGGGCCCCGGTGAGCTGCGGCTCTCCCTGTCGGAGGTGTTCGCCCTGGGGGAGCTCTCCGAGGGCGAGACGCTCTCCCAGCGCGAGCTGGCCACCCGCCTTGGGCTGGAGAAGAGCACCGTGAGCCGCCTGGCGGCGGGCATGGAGCGGCGGGGGTGGCTGTCGCGTGAGCGCGATCCGGCGAACCGGCGCTTCTACCGCCTCCGCCTCACCGAGCCGGGACGGGCCGTGGCGGGGGAGGTCGGTTCGGGGCTGCGCGCCAGGCACGACGTCCTGTTCGGCGAGCTCACCGACGAGGAGCGCGCCGGTCTCGCGCTCGGGCTGGCCGGCCTCGCCCGCGCCCTGCGGGGCGGGGCCCACGGCGAGTCGCGGGCGCGGGACGCTAGCTCGACTCCCTCACCACGAGACGGGTCGGCAGGACCACCGGCTCCGCGGGCTCACCCCTGAGCAGGCCGAGCAGCAGCCGGGCCGAGGCGGCGGCCTGCTCGCCCATGGGACTGCGCACCGTGCTGAGCGGCGGATCGGTGTAGAGGGCCGCCTCGATGTCGTCGTACCCCACCACCGCCACGTCGTCGGGCACCCGCCGGCCCGCCCGGCGCAGCGCCCGCAGCGCGCCGATCGCCATCAGGTCGTTGGCCGCGAACACCGCGTCCAGCGCCGGGTCGTCCTCCAGCAACTGCTCCATGGCCAAGGTCCCGGAGGCGCGGGTGAACTCCCC
This sequence comes from Streptosporangium sp. DT93, assembly GCF_049844535.1. Taxonomy (NCBI): domain Bacteria; kingdom Bacillati; phylum Actinomycetota; class Actinomycetes; order Streptosporangiales; family Streptosporangiaceae; genus Streptosporangium; species Streptosporangium sp. DT93. The sequence continues at coordinate 430,099 of NZ_JBNCLF010000001.1, read as the reverse complement.
GATGGCCACGATCGAACGCCGCCCGGTCTCGCTCAGCACCTCGCGGTAGGCGCCGAGCCTGTCCTGGGCGGCGGACATGTCCAGCGGCCCGCAGATCGTGGCGATCCGGCGCCGCCCGCCCTCCAGCAGGTGCCGGATCGCCTGGCCGGTCCCGCCGACGTTGTCGTTGTCCACCCACGGCATGGGGACCCGGGAGGCGGGCCTGCCGTGCGAGACGAGCGGGATGCCGGTGGCGACGAGCGCGGCGGGCAGCGGGTCGGCCCCGTGCATCGAGACCAGCATGACCGCGTCCACGTGGCGGGCGGCCACGAACTGCCTGGCCCGCAGCCGCGCGTCGTCGGAACCGGCGAGCATGAGCACGACCTGCTTGCCAGCGGCCTCGAACTCCCGGCTGGCCGCGCGCACGACCGTGGAGAACATCGGGTCGTCCGAGACGAGCCCGGTCGACGGGTCGGAGACGATCACCGCGATCGAGTCGGTACGCCGGGTCACCAGGCTGCGCGCCGCCGGGTTGGGGACGTACCCGAGCTCGTTCACCGCCCGCATCACCACGTCGCGGAGGTCGGCGGCCACCGTCGGCTCGCCGTTCACCACCCTGGAGACCGTCGACTTGGACACGCCGGCCCTGGTGGCGACGGCGTCCAGCGTGGGACGTCTCATGTGGTCTCTCCCGCAGTGCGTACCGCCGCGTGGTCAAGGGTTGCCGGGGTGTGCGGTCCCACCCTCCCCGAAGCCTATCCACTGATCATGGAGAGAACGTTCCCTGGGTGGGAGCGGTCCACCGACGGGATTCTCGCCGTGTCCCCGCGAGCCGACCCGGCCACCCGGTGACGCGAACGCGAGAGAACGCTCCCTGTGTGCATGTCGTCGAGCTCCAGCTCAAGGGCCCCGAAAGGCTCCAGGAAGGAGGCTCCGGGAGCGCTCCCTGAACCGTATGGTTGGTTACCGGCACGTGTCAGGCTCGTTTCCCGCTGGTTGAACGGGTACTTGACAGTCTCGGTCAGACAAGAGCAATCTCCTCTCAGAGAGCGCTCCCCGAACCGATATCGGTTGCACCCCCCACCCCGAGGAGACGCGATGCCCTCGCCTCGACATCCCGCCCGCACACCGGCCCTGCTGATCGCCCTTGCCCTTGCCCTCGCCCTTGTCATGTCCTGCCTCGCGGTCCTGCCCGCGTCGGCGGCCGACGCCCTGCTCTCCCAGGGCAGGCCGGTGACGGCCTCCTCCTCCGAGGGGGTGGCCTTCCCCGCGTCCGCCGCCGTCGACGGCGACCCCGGCACCCGCTGGTCCAGCGCGTTCGCCGACCCGCAGTGGCTCCGGGTCGACCTCGGTGCCACCGCCACCATCACCCAGGTCACGCTGAGGTGGGAGGCCGCTCACGGGCGCGCCTTCCAGATCCAGACCTCGCCCGACGGCACCACCTGGACGAAGATCCACTCCACGACCACCGGCACCGGCGGCGACCAGACGCTGGCCGTCGGCGGATCCGGCCGCTACGTGCGCCTGTACGGCACCCAGCGGGCCACCGCCTACGGCTACTCGCTGTGGGAGTTCCAGGTCTACGGCACGACCGGCTCCACCGACCCGGGCGAGCTCAGGCTGCTCTCCTACGGCAGGCCCGGCGCGGCCTCCACCTCCCAGCACGACGGCAACTGCTGGGAGTGCACCCCCGCCAGGGCGTTCGACCGCGACCCGGCCTCGCGCTGGGCGACCAGCCCCACCGGCGGCTGGGTCGACCCGGCCTGGATCTCCGTCGACCTCGGCGCGACCGCGCGGGTCAGGAGGGTCGTGCTGCAGTGGGACCCGGCCTACGCCACGGCCTTCCAGATCCAGGTCTCCTCCGACAACGCCACCTGGACCCCGATCTACTCCACCACCACCGGCACCGGCTTCAAGCAGACGCTGACCGTCGACGGAACCGGCCGCTACGTGCGCCTGTACGGCACCCGGCGGGCCACCCCGTACGGCTACTCGCTGTGGGAGTTCCAGGTCTGGGGCACCGGCGGCGCGCCGATCACGCCCCCGCCGATCCCGGCCGACCCGGCGAACCCGCCGGCGCTCGTCTGGAGCGACGAGTTCAACGGCGCCTCCGGCACCAGGCCCGACGCGGCCAAGTGGACCCAGGACCCGGGGACCGGCCCGAACAACGAGCTGGAGTACTACACGCCCCAGAACACCGCCATGGACGGCAACGGCAACCTCGTCATCACCGCGCGCGAGGAGACCACCGCCGGGTCGTCGTGTCCCGGAGGCCCCTGCCGGTACACCTCGGGACGGATCAACACCGGAGGCAAGTTCACCTTCACCTACGGCCGGGTCGAGGCACGCGTCAAGGTTCCCAAGGGCAACGGCCTGTGGCCCGCGTTCTGGATGATGGGCGCCGACTTCCTCACCGGCAGGCCGTGGCCGTACAACGGTGAGATCGACATCCTGGAAGTGCTCGGCAAGGACGTCAAGACGGCCTACTCCACCGTCCACGCGCCCGCCTACAACGGCGGCGGCGGCATCGGCGGCTCGTACACGCTGCCGAACGGGGCCGACCTCTCCGACGACTTCCACGTCTGGGCGGCCACCTGGGACAGCAGGGGCATCGTCTACACGCTGGACGGCCGCACGGTCGTCACGATCAGCAAGGAGCAGGTCGAGGCGACCCGGGGCCCGTGGGTCTTCGACCACCCCTTCTACATCATCCTCAACCTCGCGGTCGGCGGCGACTGGCCGGGCCCGCCGGACGCGAGCACCGGTTTCCCCAAGCAGATGCTCGTCGACTACGTGCGCGTCTACCGGTAACCCCCACCCCTCCCGCTCCGGTACGGCCCCCGCCGGGCCGTGCCGGAGCCCCAGCAAAGGAGTCACCCCATGCGTCCGCTCCTGTCCCCCGGCGCGCTCCGGCGCCGGTCACGCCCGCTGGCCCTCGCCCTCGCGCTGGGGGCGCTGCTCGGCACGTCGCTGACGGTCCTGCCCGCCCAGGCCGGTACGGCGTCCCGGTCACAGTCCGCCACCGCGTCCGCTGCCTCGTCCTCCGCGTCCGCTGCGTCCGCTGCGTCCTCCGTGGCCTCCGGTTCGTCCGCCGCCGTCGTGCGGGTGGCGGAGTTCCTCGCCGACTGCCCGTTCAGCCACCGGCTGCCCGACGACCCGATCATCTTCCCCGGCCTGCCCGGCGCCTCCCACATGCACAGCTTCTTCGGCAGCACCACCACCAACGCCCACACGACGCTGGCGAGCCTGCAGAGCTCTCCCAGCAACTGCAACCCGCGCGTCGACCTGTCGTCGTACTGGGTGCCGACCCTCTACAACGGCAACACCCCGGTCGAGCCGACCGGGACCACGTTCTACTACCTGGGCGAGGGCGTGCGCGACGACGTGATCGCGCGGACCCAGCCGCTCCCGCTCGGCCTGCGGATCGTCGCGGGCAACGCCAAGGCGACCGGGCCCGACGACAACACGATCGCGCGCTGGTCGTGCCTGCACGCCGGGCACGTGGGTGCCTCGAAGAACTTCGTGAACTGCCCGGCCGGCACGATGCTGGAGTCCTACCTGGACTTCCCGCAGTGCTGGAACGGCAGGGACCTCGACTCCGCCGACCACAAGAGCCACATGTCCTACCCGGTGGGAGGGACCTGCCCGGCCTCGCACCCGGTGCCGGTGCCCAAGCTCCGCCAGGTGCTGCGCTACCCGGTCAGCGGTGACCCGGCGCGGTTCCGCCTGGCCTCCGGCCCGGGGTACACCATGCACGGCGACTTCTTCAACGCCTGGCCCACCGCCGAGATGGAACGCCGGGTGCGCAACTGCATCCGCCCGATCATCAAGTGCGGCGCGGACGGCAACCCGTCCTGACGTGGACCCCAGCATGGACGGAAACCCGTCCTGACCATCACGTACGGCAAGGACGGAAATTCGTCCTGACCCCGGCGGTGCGGGCCTCGGCCCGCACCGCCCTTTTCTTCGCCCGGCCGGTACGGCCGTCCGCTCCGTCCGGCGATCCGCCCGTTCCTCCCAAGCGTCGGCATGTCCCGCTGATCTGTGAAAAGTAACTATACGTTTTTGCTGCGCAACTCAAAGTGATGGCACTAGCCTTCCTACCGGCACAGGCGGACACGGACGGAAACGGTCGGGAGCAGGGCGGGAGCATGGCGGGGGACGGCGCGGTGACGGACGGCGTGGTGGCCGTGGTCACCGGTGCGGCACAGGGCATCGGTGAGGCGGTGGCGCGCGCCCTGACGGGGGCGGGTGCGCGCGTCGCCGCGCTCGACATCGACACCGAGCGGGTCGAGCGGGTCGCCGCCGGCCTCGGCACCGCGATCGCCTACACCTGCCAGGTCGCCGACAGCGCGGCCGTCGACGACGTGATCGCGCGTGTCGAGACCGGCCTCGGCCCGATCGGGCTGCTCGTCAACGTGGCCGGGGTGCCCTGCTCGGGACCGGCCGTCACCATCGGCGACGACGAGTGGGCGCACACCTTCGCGGTCAACGCCGGCGGCGTCTTCCACCTCTGCCGCGCGGTCGCCCGCCGGATGATCCCCCGCAGATCCGGGGCGATCGTCACCGTGAGCTCCAACGCGGCGGGCGTGCCCCGGGTGAACATGGCGGCCTACGCCGCCTCCAAGGCCGCCGCCGCGCAGTTCACCAAGTGCCTCGGCCTGGAGCTGGCGCCGTACGGCATCCGGTGCAACGTGGTGTCACCCGGCTCGACCGACACCCCCATGCAGCGTGCCCTGTGGACCGGCGAGCACGGCGCCCGGGCGGTCATCGACGGCTCGCCGGCCGCCTTCCGGGTGGGAATCCCCCTGGGCAGGCTGGCCGCTCCCGAGGACATCGCGGACGCCGTCCTCTTCCTGGCCTCCGACCACGCCAGGCACATCACCATGCAGGACCTGTACGTCGACGGAGGCGCCACGCTCCGGTCCTAGCGCGACGTCACCCCCTCTTTTTTCGGATCTTCCCCCTTCCTGGATCCCCTCCCTACAGGAGCACCCTCACCATGCCGTCGAACGACACCCTGACCATGCCCAGAACGCCCGACCTGCTGGGCGACTACGAGCCCGGGGCCTTCTTCTTCGCCTCACCGGCCCGTACCCTGCTCGCCCGCGGGGTGTGCCGGGAGGTTCCCCACTCCACCACCGCCGACCTGCGAGGGCGCGTTGCCACCGCCCTGCGCGAGGCCGAGGAGGCCGGCCATCCCGCGCCGATGGTGGTGGGCGCGGTGCCCTTCCGCGAGGACCGCCCCGCCCGCCTGCTGGTGCCCGCCGCCGTCCGCTGGACGGGCCCGGTCGCACGGCGTACGGACGCCTCCGCGGCCTGCCCCGAGCCGGTCGCCGGCACGTTCACCGCGTTCGGCCCGGTCCCGGCCCCCGGCGACTACGTACGCGGCGTGGAGAGGGCGCTGACCAAGCTCACCGCCGGGGAGCTGAAGAAGATCGTGCTGGCCCGCGCCCTGGACGTCACGCTCGGCGCGCCCGTCGACGTCGGCGGCGTCCTGGGCAACCTGGTACGCCGCGACCCGCAGGCCTACGGCTACGCGGTCGACCTGCCCGTCGGCGGACGGCCCGGCACGGGACCCCGCACGCTGCTGGGCGCCAGCCCGGAGCTGCTCGTCGCCCGCTCAGGACGCGCGATCACCACGAACCCGCTGGCCGGGTCCGCGCCCCGCCACCCCGATCCCGTCGTGGACTCCGCACGGGCCCGCGCCCTGCTCACCTCGGACAAGGACCTGCGCGAGCACGCCCTGGTGATCGAGAACATCGTGGAGGCCCTGCGGCCCTACTGCCGCGACCTGAACGTCCCGGCCGGGCCGTCGCTGCTGTCCACCGCCTCCATGTGGCACCTGTCGACCCGGATCACCGGCGTGCTCGACGACCCGTCGGTCACCTCGCTGGAGCTGGCCACCCTGCTGCACCCCACCCCCGCCGTCTGCGGCACACCCGCCCGCGCCGCGCGCCAGGCCATCGAGGAGATCGAACCGTTCGACCGCGGCCTGTACGCCGGCCTGGTCGGCTGGGGTGACATCCACGGCGACGGCGAGTGGGTGGTGACCATCCGCTGCGCCGAGGTGGCCGACCGGACCATGCGCCTGTTCGCCGGCGCGGGCATCGTCGCCGGGTCGGTCCCGGAGAGCGAGCTCGCCGAGACCACCGCCAAGTTCCAGACGATGCTCCACGCGGCCGGCCTGGGACAGGGCCACTGACCCACCGCCGCCGGGAGCACGCCGCGAACGCCTCGGCCGCCGGAAGAGAGCGCTAAGAACGCCTCCGCCGACCCTCGCCCGCCGAAGGGCGGCTCCCGTCGCTCAGGGAACGTCCAGGGTGGCGCGCAGGCGTGCGAGGACCCGGAGGACCTCCTCGCGGTGCCTAGCGCCGGTGATCCAGCCGGGCAGGGACTCCACCAGCGTTCGCGGCCTGCCGTGATTCCCGCCTCCCGTGGCGGGAGGCAGCCGGCGTTCCCGCCGGAGGGCGGCCACGTGATCCTCCAGCAGATCGAGATGCCGCCGCCCGTACGCCCAGAGCGTGTGCCCGCAGCACGGCGCGCTCAGCCACAGGGGGAGACGGAAATAGGGGTCGGCCGGTTCGTCGTACCAGCCGACCCGGTCGCCCGCCCAGCCACGGACGTACCCGCAGGCCGGGCAGAGCAGCCTGCGCGGCGCGAAGAGCCCGGATTCCCCGCCCGGCAGGGGCCGGACCGCGGCGCGGCCGTCGCAGCGGGGGCAGCGCACCAGGATCTCGTCGGCCGGCAGGTCGTACCAGGACGTACCGGGATCACGGAACCGTTCGCTCATCCCCAGACGCTAACCGGCTCCCCTCCCGCGCCGTGGAGGGAGGGGAAATCCACGAAGATCATCCCCGGCGTCTTCCGGGAACAGGAGATCATTTCCCGAGAATCCTCCGGGAACAGCGAAAGGGCCCGATCCGCCAGGCGGATCAGGCCCCTCACTTCGGGACATTCAACGTCGGGGTGACAGGATTTGAACCTGCGGCCTCTTCGTCCCGAACGAAGCGCGCTACCAAGCTGCGCCACACCCCGTTCGCACGTCTGGTCTTGCTCGTGCTTGGGAAAGTCTAGCGGACTTCGCGGGTACTTGCGTCGCCACGGCGACGGGGCATGAGGGTCAGCAGGCTGGCCTCGGGGTAGCAGGAGAAGCGGGCCGGGGCGTAGGGGCTGGTGCCCAGGCCGGCGGAGACGTGGAGGTAGGCGGAGTCGTGGCGGCTCATGCCCTTGACGCGTGCCCGGTCGATCCCGCAGTTGGTCACGAGGGCGCCGTAGAAGGGGATGCAGAGCTGTCCGCCGTGGGTGTGGCCGGCCAGCAGCAGCTGGTAGCCGTCGGCGGCGAAGCGGGTCAGGTTGCGGGGTTCTGGCGAGTGCATCACGCCCAGGCGCAGGTCGGCCTCGGCCGGGGCGGGGCCGGCGATCAGGTCGTAACGATCGAGGTTGATGTGGGAGTCGTGGATGCCCCCCACGGCCACGTCGAGATCACCGGCCTTGACCCGGGCGGTGGTGTTGTTCATGTCCAGCCAGCCCTCACCGGCCATGGCGGCGCCCAGCTCCTCCCAGGGGAGGGTGGGGATCTTCTGCCCGTAGTCGGCCTTGGAGGTGCGCCAGAGGTAGCGGACCGGGTTCTTCGGCCGGGGCTCGTACATGTCGTTGGAGCCGTAGACGAACAGGCCGGGCCGCGCGAGCAGGGGCTCCAGGGCGTACATGAGGGGCGCGATCGCGTCGGGGTGGGAGATGGAGTCGCCGGTGTTGACGACCAGGTCGGGGTTGAGGTCGCCCAGCGAGCGCACCCAGTCGATCAGCATCCGCCTGCCGGGGGTGAGGTGCAGGTCGGAAAGGTGCAGGATGCGCACCGGCCGCTGTCCGGGCTCCAGGACGGGCACGTCGAAGCGGCGCAGCCGGAACGCGTTGCGCTCGACGATCGAGGCGTACGCCAGGCCGGCCACGCCGGCGCCGAGCAGGGACAGGGGCACCGCGGCTGCTTTCCTCACGTCCTCATCATGCCCGAGTCGTGCCCAGGATCCGGCCTCCGGAAGGAAACTCGGGATACAGCGGGGCTGGTGAGGCGGCAAGATGGACCGCATGAGCGCATTGAAGGACAAGCTGAAGGCCGATCTCACGGTCTCCATGAAGAGCAGGGACGAGATCCGCACCCGCACGATCCGCATGGCCCTGGCGGCCGTGAACGTCGAGGAGGTCGCGGGCAAGACGGCCCGCGAGCTCAGCGACGACGAGGTCGTCAAGGTGCTGGCCAAGGAGGCGAAGAAGCGCCGGGAGGCGGCCGAGGCGTTCAGCGGCGCCGGGCGGACGGAGCAGGCGCAGGCGGAGGTCGACGAGCAGGCCGTACTGGAGGCGTACCTGCCCGCGCAGCTCTCCGACGAGGAGCTCGCCGCGCTGGTGGAGGAGGCCGTCGCCGAGAGCGGTGCCACCGGTCCGCAGGCCATGGGCCAGGTGATGAAGGTCGTGAACCCGAAGGTCGCCGGACGCGCCGAGGGCGGCCGGGTCGCGCAGGCCGTGCGGGCCCGCCTGGCGTCCTCCTGACGCCCGTCCGGAACCGTCCGAGCTGACGCCGGCCGGTTCCGGCCGAACTGACGACCGGCCGGTTCCGGGCGTGAAAGGGCCCTCCCGCCGTGCTCCTCGCGGGGCCGGGCGGGAGGGCCCTTTCACGTGTCCGGGGGAACGGTGCCCGGAAGGGCCTCGCCCCTACCAGTTGCCCCAGTCGTCGGGGCCGCCGGCCGCGCCGTCGTTGACGTCCTGGCCGACCTGGCCGCCGTCGTCGTCGTCGCCCCAGCCACCGCGGTCACCGTCGCGGTCGCCGCCTCTGTCGTCACCGCCGCCGTCGCGGTCGGGCTTCGGCGGGGGCTTGGGCGCGCACCGGCCGGCGGAGCAGCCGCCGAAGCGCTCCATGTTCACCGGTGTGAACGAGCTCGCCTCGACGCCCTTGAGCGCGCCGAGCATCGCGTCCTTCCAGATCCGCCCGGAGATCGAGGCGCCGTAGACGTAGCTGTAGTAGCGGCCGCCGATGGTCACGCCGGTCAGGTCGTACTTGAAGGCGCCGCGGGGGTCGCCGAGGCTGACCGCGGAGGCGAGCTCCGGGGTGAAACCGGCGAACCAGGCGGCGGTGTAGGCGTCGGTGGTGCCGGTCTTGCCCGCCGCCGGGCGGCCGATGCCGCCGACCTCGGTCATCGTGCCCTTGGTGAACACCCCGGACATGATGTGGGCGGCCGCGTCGGCGACCTCCTCGTCCAGGGCCTGCTTGCACTTGGGCTTGTAGGAGGTCTTCTTGCCGTCGCGGTCGAGGCTCTCGGTGATGACCATCGGCGCGCAGTAGGTGCCGCGGGCGGCGATCGCCGCGTAGGCGGCGGAGACCGTCACCGGGTCCATCTCGTTGGTGCCGAGCGTGAAGGTCTCGACCTCCTCCAGCTTCCCGCCGTCGGCGCGCTTGATGCCGAGGCTCTTGGCCGTCTTGACCGTCTCGCAGAGGCCGACCTCCTGCTCCAGGCGGAGGAAGAAGGTGTTCACCGAGCCCAGGGTGCCGGTGGTGAGGGTCTTGAAGCCGCCGCTGCTCTCGCTGGAGTTGTGGACGTCGTGTTTGGGATCGCCGCGCGAGGCGCCCTTGCAGTCGCGGAACGCGCTGTAGCTCGGGGCGGTGTAGACGTCCCCGGTGGAGAAGCCGTCGCCGAGCTTCATGCCCTGGCTCAGGGCGGTGAGCAGGGTGAAGGGCTTGAACGTGGAGCCGGCCTGGAAGCCCGCGCCGCCCGCGTGGTCCCTGTCGCCGACCAGGTTGTAGCTGATCTCGTTCTTCTTCTTGCTGTTGCCGTACTTGCGGCTGGCGGCCATCGCCTTGACGGCTCCGGTGCCGGGGACGACCATCGCCTGCGCGGCGACCGGCTTGTCGCTGCGCTTGACGTACTTCTTGATCGCCTTTTCCGCGGCCTTCTGCGCCTTGGTGTCGAGCGTGGTGGTGATCGTCAGACCACCTCGCTGGAGCAGCCTCTCGCGCTCCTTGGGGGTCTTGCCGAAGTCCTCGTTGAGCGCGATCTCGTGCTGCACGTACAGGCAGAAGTAGGGGTACTTGCTCTCCTGGCAGCCGCCGGGGGCCTCGACGTCCTTGAAGCCGAGCTTCTTCTTCTTGGCCTCCTCGGCCTCCGGCTTGGTGATCTTGCCGAGCTCGGCCATCCGGTTCAGCACGGTGTTGCGCCGCTCGAGGAGCCGGTCGCGGGCGGCCTTGCCGGCGTCGGGGTCGGTGACGCTCGGGTTCTGCACGGACCCGGCGAGGGTGGCCGACTCCCAGAGGTTGAGCTTGGAGGCGGGCTTGCCGAAGAAGCGCTTGGCCGCGGCCTGGATGCCGTAGGCGCCCGCGCCGTAGTAGGAGATGTTCAGGTACTTCTCGAGGATCTCCGCCTTGGTGTACTTCTCCTCGGCGTACAGCGCGTAGCGCAGCTCGTTGAGCTTGCGGGAGATGGTCTGCGCCTGCGCGGCGTCCCGCTTCTCCTTGGTCTCCGCGGCGTTGACCAGCACGAGCTTGACGTACTGCTGGGTGATGGAGGAGCCGCCCTGGACGACCCCGCCGCCCGAGACGTTCCTCGCCGCGGCCCGGAAGGTGCCCTCCAGGTCGATCGCGCCGTGGTCGTAGAACCGGTCGTCCTCGATCGCCACGATCGCGGTCTTCATGATGTCGGAGACCTCGTCGATCTTCACCGACTCACGGTTCTGGAAGTAGAACTGGGCGAATTGCTTGCCGTCCGCGTCCAGCAGGGTGGTCTTCTCCGCCAGCGGGGGTTCCTTGAGCGGTTCGGGGAGAAGCCGCAGCTCGTTGGTGGCCGCGTTCACCGTCATCCCCGCGCCGCCGACCACCGGAACCGCCACGGCGGCGGCCAGCACGCCGGTGACGGTCGCCGCCACGGCGAGTTTCAGCACACCGCCGATCGCGCGGAGAACCGATCCCTTGGCTTTGCCTTCAGCTTGCACGGGTCAAGAGTACGTCGGGCTGATGCTCCAAACGGTAACGGAACACCCTTTTGAGATGACTTCTCCCGGTATCGCAGGCGGGTGACTAGTCATTCCCGGCCAGATGGCCGTGGATGACCATGTGAGAATTTGGTCCCGCCGGGGTCTGTCGGCCCGAACGTCTGGTTGCGTACGTTCTCTTTCTGCAGCAATTGAATACCGAGGCTCGACGCCCGCGCCCGTCGGCCCAAGTCACGACTGACCACCTAAGGGGAGTGGGGTCGAATGTGGATCACGGATTGGACCTCCCGTGCGGCCTGTAAGGGTGCGGATCCTGACGCTTTGTTCGTTCAGGGTGCTGCCCAGAACCGAGCAAAGCTGATCTGCCGAGGATGCCCGGTCCGGACCGAGTGCCTCGCCGATGCGTTGGACAACCGCATCGAGTTCGGGGTGTGGGGCGGGATGACCGAGCGCGAACGTCGAGCGCTGCTGCGCCGACGACCGGATGTCGACTCCTGGCGTGACCTGCTGGAGTTGGCCAAAGAGGAGTACGAGCGAACGAACGAGCTGATCGCCGGCTGAGTTCGCGCCGATCCCGTACGGCTGGCGCCGGGCGCCAGCCGTACACGCGTGTCCCGGGACGGTTGAACGCGTCGGGCGGCCGGGACCTCCGGCCGCCCGCCGAACCACGTGGGTGAGTCCTCCTGACCCGCCGGACCGCACAGATGAGCACGCCGGACCGGATCGCCGGGAGGCGTCGGGTTCCTACCGGGAGGTGCCCCGGGTCACTGGGCGGCCAGCAGGCGGCCCACCTCGCGCAGGCCATCCAGGTCGTGCACGTCCTGCGCCATGGCGGGGACCCGTGCGACCGGCACCGTGGGATGGGCGGAGATGAAGTGCTCCTGCTCGCGCTGCTCGCGCGCGGCCAGCTGCATCCGCCCGGCGTGCAGCCGCAGGACGGCTGAGGTGAGCTCGTGCTCGCCGCGCGCCTCCAGGTCCTCGGCGGCGGCGGTGCTGCGCGCCCCGGAGAGCACGGAGGCGGGTGAGAGGTGGACCCGGTTGACCACGAGTCCCGCCAGCGGCATGCGCTCGGCCGCCAGCCTCTCCACGAAGTAGGACGCCTCGCGCATCGCGTCGCGTTCCGGCGAGGCCACGACGACGAACGCCGTCCCCGGGGCCTGCAGCAGCCGGTAGGTCTGCTCGGCCCGTGCCCGGAACCCGCCGAAGACGGCGTCCAGCGCGGACACGAACGTCTGCAGGTCCTTGAGCACCTGCGCGCCCAGCAGCTTGGTCAGTGCCCCGGCGACGATGCCGAAACCCGCGTTGAGCAGCTTGAACGCGCTGCGCCCCCCGGCCTTGGCCGGGACCATGAGCAGCCGGATGAGCCGTCCGTCGAGGAAGCGGCCGAGCCGCTCGGGGGCGTCCAGGAAGTCGAGCGCCGAACGGGACGGCGGGGTGTCGACGATGATCAGATCCCACTCGCCGGAACGGCGGAGCTGGCCCAGCTTCTCCATCGCCATGTACTCCTGGGTGCCGGCGAAGCTTGAGGACAGGGACTGGTAGAAGGGGTTCGTCAGGATCTGCCGGGCCCGCTCGGGATCGGCGTGCGCCTCGATGATCTCGTCGAAGGTCCGCTTCATGTCGAGCATCATGGCGTGCAGCCGGCCTTCGCCTTGCACGTCCGCGACCGGCCTGGGGGTGTTGTCGAGCTCGGTGAGGCCCATCGACTGCGCCAGCCGCCGCGCGGGGTCGACCGTGAGCACCACGGCCGAACGGCCGCGCTCGGCCGCGCGCAGCCCCAGGGCGGCGGCGGTGGTGGTCTTGCCGACGCCGCCGGAACCGCAGCAGACGACGATCCGGGTGTCGGGGTCGTCGACGATCGCGTCGAGGTCGAGAACCGGTGGCTTCTTCACGCTGCTCCCTGGGTGCGCATCGATTCCGCCAGCTCGTAGAGGCCGGACAGGTCCACCCCGTCGGACAGCAGCGTCAGCTCGTAGCGGGGGCGGGCGGACTTCACCAGCGAGAGTCTCTCCTGCCGTTCCAGCTCGGTGCGGCGGGCGTGCTCGGCGATCTCCTCGGTGAGCGCCTCGGCCACCGCGACCGCGGCGGGACCGCCGTCGGTGAGCCCGGCCGCCTTCAGCCCGAGCACCAGCTCGGCCGGGTCGAACCTGTCCTCGGCCGCGGCGTCCAGCACGGCCTCGGGCAGCAGCGACTCGCGGACCATGTTGATGAAGATCCCCCCGGCGGGGAGGTCGGCCTCGCGGAGCTCGCGCAGGCCGTCCAGGGTCTCCTGGACCGGCATCTCCTCCAGGAGCGTGACGAAGTGCACCGCGGTCTCGGGGGAGGACACGACCCCGTTCACCAGGTCGGCGTGGTTCTTGATCGGGCCGACCCTGGCCAGCCCGGCGACCTCGTTGGTGACGTTCAGGAAGCGGGCGATCCGGCCGGTGGGCGGCGCGTCGAGCACGACCGCGTCGTAGACCCTGCGGCCGTTCCTGTCCTTGCGGCGGACGGCCTCGCTGGTCTTGCCGGTGACCAGCACGTCGCGGAAACCGGGGGCGATGGTGGTCGCGAAGTCGACGACGCCCATCTTGGTGAGCGCCTTCCCGGCCCTGCGCATGCCGTAGAACATCTCGAGGTACTCGAGCATGGCCTCCTCGGGATCGATGGCCAGGGCGTAGACGTCCCCGCCGCCCGGCGCGACGGCGATCTTGCGTTCCTCGTACGGCAGCGGAGGCAGGTCGAAGACCCGGGAGATCCCCTGGCGGCCCTCGACCTCGACCAGCAGGACCTTCCGTCCGCCCGCCGCGAGGGCGAGCGCGAGCGCGGCGGCCACCGTGGTCTTCCCGGTGCCGCCCTTGCCGGTGACGACGTGGAGGCGTACGCCGTCCCAATCGGTGTCGCGAGCTCTCACCTTTCGAAGGCTACCCAACGCCCCCTTGACAACTCCCCGCGGCCTTCCTGCGGAAGTTCCCCTGGAGGGCGTCGTCCAGGCGGGGGAGGGCGGACCCGGAGGTCATCCGGTGAGGGTGACGGGACCTCCGCGTGGTCGCCTTCCCTGGTCAGCGCGGCCCTGCGCGCCGTTCGCGCCGGGACGCGAGCCGTTCGGCGGGCGGTCGGCGGCCCGGGAGGCCGGATGTGGACATACGGCTAATCGATCGGGTGGAGAAAGTAAATATGCGGATTCTCACAGCGCCGGACCACGGCCGGTCACGGCCCTGAGGACGCCGCGGGGTCGTGAGGGACGGATCGGCGGGCCGGTGGGCCGGCGGGCGGCCGGGGACGGGCCTCCGGAGGGGGGCGGTCTCGCTAATGTGTCCCGCATGACGAAATGGGAGTACTCGACGGTGCCGCTGCTGGTCCACGCGACGAAGCAGATTCTCGACAACTGGGGCCAGGACGGCTGGGAGCTGGTGCAGGTCGTGCCGGGCCCCAACCCGGAGCAGCTGGTCGCCTACCTGAAGCGGCCCAAGCAGTGACGCCGGAGGAGAGACTGGCGGAACTCGGCCTGACCCTGCCCGAGGTGGTCCCGCCGCTGGCGGCGTACGTCCCGGCGACGCGGTCGGGTGATCACGTCTACACCTCGGGACAGCTGCCGATGGTGAACGGCGAGTTGAAGGCGACCGGGAAGGTCGGCGCCGAGGTCGAGGCCGAGGCCGCCCACGACCTCGCGAGGATCTGCGCGCTCAACGCCCTCGCCGCGATCGCGTCGGCGGCCGGGGGGTTGTCGAACGTCGTACGGATCGTCAAGGTGACCGGTTTCGTGGCCAGTGCCCCGGACTTCACCGGGCAGCCCAAGGTCGTCAACGGCGCCAGCGAGCTGTTCGGCGAGGTGTTCGGCGACGCGGGCAGGCACGCCCGCAGCGCGGTGGGGGTCGCGGTGCTCCCGCTGGACGCGCCGGTGGAGGTCGAGGTGATCGCCGAGGTCCGCTGAGGACACCCGGGGCCCGGCCCCTCCACCCGGGACCCAGCCCCTCCACCCGGAGCCCGGTCCTTCCGTCCGGAGCCCGGCCCTTCCATCCGAGGCCCGGTCCTTCCGGGGGCCGGGGAGGGCCGGGCGGGCCCGTGATTGTCCGGAGCGGTGCCGTACCACATGATGGACCCTGAAACCGAGCAGTGTTCTGGTGGAGGGTCTCAATGGGCGGTATCCCGCTTCCTGGTGAGTTCGGCGAGCGCGCGCGCGACATCCTGGCCGGACGGGTCGCCCCCGCCCCCGCGAGGGACGCCGCCACCGTGGTCGTCCTCCGCGAGGACGAGGACGCCGGTGGGGTGGAGGTCTACCTGCTGCGGCGCAAGGCGAGCATGGCCTTCGCCGCGGGGGCCTACGTCTTCCCCGGAGGGTCGGTCGACCCGCGCGACACCGATCACGCGATCGCCTGGTCCGGCCCCTCCCCCGAGGACTGGGGGGAGATCTTCCGCGCGGACGGGCGGACCGCCCGGGGGCTGGTGTGCGCCGCCGTGCGGGAGACGTTCGAGGAGTCGGGGGTGCTGCTCGCGGGCCCGTCCGCGGAGTCGGTGGTGGCCGACACCACCGGTGAGGACTGGGAGGCCGACCGGCTGGCCCTGATCGGCAAGAGCCTGTCCTTCGCCGAGTTCCTGGACAGGCGCGCGCTGGTCCTCCGTTCCGACCTGCTCCGCCCCTGGGCCCACTGGATCACCCCGGAGGTCGAGACCAGGCGCTTCGACACCCGCTTCTTCGTGGCGGCGCTCCCGCCCGGCCAGCGCACCCGCGACGTGGGCGGGGAGGCCGACCAGGTCGCCTGGCTCAGGCCCGCCGACGCGCTCGGCCGGGCGGGGACGGGCGAGATCTTCCTGATGCCCCCGACCCACCGCACGCTCACCGAGCTGTGCGCCTACGACAAGGTGCCCGAGGTGCTCGCGACCGACCGTGAGATCGTGACCATCATGCCCAGGATCGCCCAGGTGGACGGGGAGATGCGCATCGTGCTTGACGACGACTACCGGTTCGGTGCCCCGTGAGCGGGCTCAGGATCCCCCTGCACGGGCCTGACGGGGCCGGTACGGCCCACGCCCTCAACCTTCTCGCCCCGAACCCGTCCGAGATGACGCTGGACGGCACCAACACCTGGGTGGTCGGCCTCGGCGAGGAGGTGCTGGTCGTCGATCCCGGCCCGGACGACGAGGGGCACCTCGCGCGGGTCGCCGGTCACCTGGACGGCCGCCGGGTGGTCGCGATCCTGCTCAGCCACGGGCACCACGACCACAGCGGCGGCGCGGCGGCGTTCGCCCGGCTGGTCGGCGCGCCCGTCAGGGCCCTCGACCCGGCGCACCGGCTGGGGGAGGAGGGGCTCGGCGACGGCGACGTGATCACGGCAGGGGACGTGGAACTGCGCGTGCTGGGGACGCCCGGCCACTCGTTCGACTCGCTGTGCTTCTGGCTGCCCCAGGACCGGGCGATCCTCACCGGCGACACCGTGCTGGGCCGGGGTACCACGGTGATCGCCCCCGACGGTGACCTGGCCGACTACCTGCGTTCCCTCGACCTGCTCCGCGCCACGGCCGAGCGGGTGGGGGCACAGGCGCTGCTGCCCGGCCACGGGCCGGTGCTCCCCGATCCGATCGGCGCGCTCGACGGCTACGTGGCGCACCGGCGCCGGAGGCTGGACCAGATCCGGGAGGCCAGGCGGCAGGGAGCGGCGACACCGCGGGAGATCGTCGAGATCGTCTACGCGGACGTGGACAGGTCGCTCTGGCCCGCCGCCGAGATGTCGGTCCGCGCCCAGATGACCTACCTGGACGGATAGGACCGGTTTCCGAGGACTCCGTGTCCCCGGTTCTGCCGGAGGGATCTCCATGCTGCCAAAGCCTCCGCGTTGCCGGGACCTCCGTGCTGCCAAAGCCTCCGCGTTGCCGGGGCCTGCGCGCTCCGTGTCGCCCGGTCCGGGGTTCGGGGGGCCGGGGGTCACCGGAGGGCCTGTACGCCTCCCGGAGGCCGTTCACGGGCGCGAGGGCCGCGGGAACGGTCCTTTTCCCGGTCGCTCGTCTCCCGCCGCGTATTTCTCGCCTGCCCTCTCCTTGGCCGTCCGTCCTCCCGGGCACCCGATGGCGGCATCGGTCAGCGCGAGCGGTTGTGCAGCCGCTCCAGATCCATGATCACCACGGCCTTGGCCTCGATGCGCAGCCAGCCGCGCTGGGCGAAGTCGGCCAGCGCCTTGTTCACGGTCTCCCGGGAGGCGCCGACCAGCTGGGCCAGCTCCTCCTGGGTGAGGTCGTGGTGGACCCGCACGCCGTCGTCGATCCGCTGGCCGAAGCGCTCGGCCAGGTCGAGCAGGGCCTTGGCCACCCGGCCGGGCACGTCGGTGAAGACGAGGTCGGCCAGCACGTCGTTGGTGCGGCGCAGGCGCTGGGCCAGGGCGCGCAGCAGGTGCAGGGCCAC
This sequence comes from Streptosporangium sp. DT93, assembly GCF_049844535.1. Taxonomy (NCBI): domain Bacteria; kingdom Bacillati; phylum Actinomycetota; class Actinomycetes; order Streptosporangiales; family Streptosporangiaceae; genus Streptosporangium; species Streptosporangium sp. DT93. Next base: position 412,767 of record NZ_JBNCLF010000001.1, on the reverse strand, counting down.
CTCGGGGCGGCCGGTCAGCCAGGGTCGCAGGTCGTCGTGCCCGAGCCCGGCCAGCCGCACGTCGGTCAGCGCGGTGGCGGACGCCGTACGGGGGCGGGGGTCGAACAGGGACAGCTCGCCGAACATCTCGCTCGGACCGAGCACGCTGAGCAGGTTCTCCCTGCCGTCGGGCGCGGTACGGGAAAGCTTGATCTTCCCTTCGAGCACCACGTAGAGGCGGTCACCGGTCTGGTTCTCGCTGAAGAGGGTCTGCCCCTTGGAAAGTTCGACCTCGGTGATGCTCGTGCGCAGCGCCGCGGCGCTCTCACGGTCGAGCGCGGCGAACAGAGGGGCCTTGCCCAGCACTTCGTCGGAGTTCACGGTGCCTCCTGTTTCACGGCTCACGCAGTCATTGTGACCCATCCCACCGTGCGCTCCTTCAGGGGGCCTGGAGCGTAGGCTGACGGGGTGCTCCGCGACGTCAGCCCCATAGAGGAATCCCGGCTCGCCCTGGTGCGCCGAGCTCGGCGAATGGACCGGATTCTGGGTGAGACCTACCCGGATGCCCATTGCGAGCTTGACTTCACCACCCCTCTCGAACTCCTGGTCGCGACGATCCTGTCCGCGCAGTGCACGGACAAAAGAGTTAATACGGTTACTCCTACCCTTTTTGCGAAATATCCCACCGCTGAGGCGTACGCGGGTGCCGACCGGGCCGAGATGGAAGAGATCATCCGTTCCACCGGCTTCTTCCGGGCCAAGACCAACAGCATCATCGGCATGGCCCAGGCCGTCTGCGGGCGTTTCGGCGGCGAGGTGCCGGGGCGGCTCAAGGACCTGGTCACCCTGCCGGGAGTCGGGCGCAAGACGGCCAACGTGGTGCTGGGCAACGCCTTCGGGGTGCCCGGCATCACCGTCGACACCCACTTCCAGCGGCTCACGCACCGGTTCCGGTGGACCGCGGAGACCGACCCGGTGAAGATCGAGCACGTGGTCGCCGGGCTGATCCCCAAGCGGGACTGGACGATGATGTCCCACCGGCTGATCTGGCACGGCCGCCGTGTCTGCCACTCCCGCACCCCCGCCTGCGGCGTCTGCCCGCTCGCCGCCCTCTGCCCCTCGTACGGTCTGGGGCCGATCGATCCGGTCCCGGCCGCCAAACTGCTCCGTCCCGGCCCCTTCTCGTGATCGCCGCCGGCCCTCCGGTCCCGTACGGGGAGTTCGTCCGGGGAAGCGGTGAGCGGGAACGGCGAGCGGAAGGCCAAGATCGGGAGACGGCGAACGAACGGTGAAGGGCGGGAAGCGACGGGCGGGACGCCGTGTTGCACACGGTTGCGGAGATCGGAGCACGACGGTCGGAGGTGTGCCGGTGGAGGTTCCCGGATGGTTGGAGACGCTGGCCGGGCGGGCAGCGGCGATGCCGGTTCCCCCGCTGATGGGCCCGCCGGCGACGGGCGGACGGTCGGCGGCGGTGCTGCTGCTCTTCGGTGAGGGGCCGTTCGGCCCGGACGTGCTGCTCATCCAGCGCAGCTCGCTCGGGCGCAGGCACGCCGGTCAGCCCGCGTTCCCCGGCGGCGGGGTCGATCCCGCCGACGACGGCCCGATCGCCGCCGCGCTCCGCGAGGCCCGCGAGGAGACCGGTCTCGACCCCGGCGGCGTCCACGTGCTCGGCACCATGGCCGAGCTCTACCTGGCGCGCAGCGACAACCGGGTGACCCCGGTGCTGGCCTGGTGGCACACCCCCTGCGTGGTGCACGCCGCCTCGCCGCAGGAGGTCGAGTCGGTGGAGCGGGTCCCGCTCCGCGAGCTCGCCGACCCGGCCAACCGGCTGGGACTGCGTCACCCGGGCGGCTACGCGGGCCCCGCGTTCAGGGTGCGCGGGCTGCTGGTCTGGGGGTTCACCGCCGGAGTGCTCGACGGGGTGCTCAGCGGTTCGGACTTCGAGGTCCCCTGGGACCGTTCGCGCGTGGAGGACATCCCGCCCGAGGTGCTGAGTCTCGCCCTGCGCTGACGGGGCGTTCCTGTGGATACGTTCCCGCGGATGACGGTCCCGCGGATGGTCGCGTTCCTGTGGATACGTTCCCGCGGACACGATGTCGCGGAGACCTCGCCCAAGGTGTGCACGCGTGGCGCATGGGCTGGATAACGTAAAGGGGTGAGCGGTGGTCTGTTAGATCTCATCCTGATCGCCTTGATGGTGGCCTTCGCGGTGTCGGGATACCGCCAGGGATTCATCATCGGCGCCCTCAGCTTCGTCGGTTTCGTCGGCGGCGCGCTGCTGGGAATGTTCGTCGCGCCGCTTCTCGCCGGAGCCGTGGTCGAAGGGGCGACGGAGCGGGCACTGCTGGCGATCGTCATCGTCTTCCTCGCCGCCACGATCGGGCAGTTCGCGTCGTCCACCATCGGCGCGGTGGTCCGCAGCCACGTCACCTGGGAGCCCGCCAAGGCCGTCGACGCGGTCGGGGGCACCTTCTCCAGCGCCTTCTCGGTCCTGATCATCGCGTGGCTGATCGGCTCGCTGCTCGTCTCGTCCCAGTTCACCATGCTCAGCGAGCAGGTCCACGGGTCACTCCTGCTGTCCACGGTCGACCAGACGCTGCCCCGCGCGGCCAAGGACCTGCAGAAACCGATCAAGAACTTCCTCGACACCTCCGGCTTCCCCAAGGTGTTCGACGCCATCGGGAGCGGCCAGCTCGTCCAGATCCCGCCGCCCGACCGGAGCGTGGCCAAGGACAACAAGCAGCTCGCGCGGGCCCGCCGGGGCATCGTCAAGGTGCAGGGCATCGCCTCGACCTGTCGCAAGCACATCGAGGGCACCGGTTTCGTCTACGCCCAGAACAAGATCATGACGAACGCGCACGTGGTCGCCGGCGTCGACCAGGACCTCCAGGTCACCGACTACCTCAACAAGGTCCACCAGGCCAGGGTCGTGCTCTACAACCCCGACCGGGACATCGCGATCCTGCACGTCACCGGGCTCAACATGCCGATCCTGCGTTTCGACGGCACCGCGAAGAAGGGTGACGACGCGATCGTCGCGGGCTTCCCGCACGGTCAGGGCTACACCCTGGACCCGGCGCGCATCCGGGTGCGGCAGAAGGCCGGGGGGCTCAACATCTACGAGAGCAAGGACGTCGTCCGCGACGTGTACTCCATCCGCGGCCTGGTCAGGCAGGGCAACTCCGGAGGGCCGCTGCTCACCCCGCAGGGGCGGGTCTACGGCGTGGTCTTCGCCGCCGCCCTCAACCAGCGGGAGACCGGCTTCGCGCTCACCGCCGCCGAGGTCGCGCCGGACGCCGAGGACGGCTCCAAGCTCTTCAACGAGGTCGACACCCAGCAGTGCGACCAGAACTAGAACGAGGCCGGCACCCGGTGGTGTGACCGGAGCCGGAACGAGGCCGACACCCGGTGGTGTGCCGGAACCGGCCCGGGATCGGCGGAGCGCCGCCGTCATCGGCCGGTGACACCTGGGCGGGCGGCGGTCCGGGCCGGCGCGAGGCCCGCGTCAGAGCAGTTCCCTGACCCTGGCGATGGCCTCCCCGGCCTCCATCTCGTCGAGTCCGTGCGCGACCCGCGCGATCCGCTCGTACGGCATGCCGTACCCGCTGATCCGGTCGGCGCCCCGGGTGAACAGCGTCGCCGCCCCGCGCGGGTTGCCCCGTTGCAGGTGGGTGAGGCCGACGCAGATCTGGGCGAGTCCCTGCCACAGTTCGCGTTCGGGGCCGGGGCAGTTCTTCCACCGGCCCTCCAGTACCTCGTGGGCGTGGAAGGGCCGTTCCTCGGCGAGGAGCCTGCGCGCCTCGGAGAGGGCCTCCTCGGCGCCCGGCGCGTAGTCCTCCGGAACGCGTTCCACCCCCTCGGCGTCGTGCGGCAGCGGCCGTCCGAACGCGTCGCGGGGACGCCGGTTGCGCGGCCTGCCGTCGGGATCCCGGTCCCGCCCGTTCACCGGTCCGGCTCCGGGTCGGACAGCCAGGCGACGAGTTCGGCGTCGAACTCGCCGGGACGCTCCTCGTGCGGGAAGTGCCCGGCGCCCTCGATCAGCCTCCACCGGTACGGGGCGGCCACGTACCGTCCGGAACCCTGGGCGGTGCGCGGCAGGATGTGCGTGTCGAGCGCGCCGTGCAGTTGCAGCGTCGGCGCGTTGATCTGGGCGCGCATGGTCCTCGCGTAGCGCCACCCGTCCGGGCGAAGCTGCGAGCGGCCGAACCAGCGGTGGTACTCCAGCGCGCAGTGCGAGACGTTGCGGATGCGGAACGCGTCGCGGTAGGTCCTCGACACCTCCTCCTCCGGCCAGCCCGGCCCCGACCACTGCTGGAGCAGGCGTCCCACCCTGGCTCCGGAGTCGGCGGTCAGGCGCCGTTCCGGGATCAGCGGCATCTGGAAGCCCATCGCGTAGCGGGCCGCCCTGAACTGGCCGGACGGTTCGGTGAACAGGGCGGTGCGGAGCCTGCGGGGGTGCGGCGCCGAGACCGGGACCAGCCGCAGGACGGCCTTCGGGTCCAGTACGGCCATCGTCCAGCCGAGCAACCCGCCCCAGTCGTGCCCGACGACGACCGCGCCGGTCTCGCCCAGCGCCCGGACCAGCCCGGCCGCGTCGGCGGCCAGCGTACGGAGGTCGTAGCCGCGGGGCGGTTTGTCGCTGGCGCCGTAGCCTCGCAGGTCCACGGCGACGGTGCGGTAACCGGCCGCCGGAAGCGAGACGAGCTGGTGGCGCCAGGTCCACCAGAACTGCGGGAACCCGTGCAGCAGCAGGACCAGGGGGCCGGTACCGGCCTCCACCACGTGAAAACGGGTACCACCGGCGTGGACGGATCGGTGGGTCCAGGGACCCTCGATCCTGACGACGGACTCGTCGGGTCTGCTCACCGGCCCGGTCTCACCGGGTCGTGACGCCCGTCGGTCCCGGCGGCGGCGACCGGAGCCGGGCTCGAACCGAGATCGGTCTCGCGCTCACCGCTCTTGATCGTCTTGAGCGAGCGCAGGGTGCGCTTCATCCCGGTCAGCCCCTTGAGCCGGCGGATGCCGATGAAGACCAGCCCTCCGGCCACGAGCAGGTAGAGCACGGTGACGATCAGGAAGGCGAGCCAGGTCCACACACCCGCCGCCACCAGGCCGTAGGCGAGCGCGAACGAGGCGAGGATCAGGCACAGGTGGGCCATGAACGCGGCCGCGCCGAACAGGCCCGCCGCCATGCCGACGCGCTTGGCGTCGAACCGGAACTCGGCCTTGGCCAGTTCGATCTCGGCGCGGACCAGGGTGGATATCTGGTCGCTGGCGGCGGCGACCAGCGCTCCCAGGGACTCCTCCTGCGGCTCCACCGGTGGGATATGTGTCATGGATGATCTCCTATCGAGGGCCTTTGTCGAACATCATGCTGCGCGCCGAGGGGATCGCGCACGCACACCCGCGACGGGATCGTCGCCGGAACCGGCGCCGTGAGCACGCCGGCGGTCGTCGCGTACCTGGTCATCAGGGCGAGAGCTACCCCGGTGAGGGTCGGGCGAACACCACCGATTCGGACGGGACGGGGTGGGCGGGCGGTGGGAGCACCGTACCGGAGGGGCGTGCCGGGGCGTCGTACCGGCCGGGGTGACCCGAGGTGGCACGATCCCGGGACGGTGTGATCCTGGGTCGGTGCGGTCCGAGGCGGGACGATTCCAGGACGGCGTGCTCCGGGGACGGTGTGATCCGGGATCGGTGTGATTCCGTGACGCTGTGATCCGGGGACGGCGTGATCCGGGATCGTGGTTCCGGGAGGAGAAGGACCCGCGGGAGAAGGGCATGCGGGCAGGGCCGTGTGCGCGAGGTGAGGGCGTCACGACGGGCGTCGGGAGGAGACGCGCTGCCGGGAGGGGGCAGGGCGGCGACGCGCGGCCGTAGAGGGGGGCCGGCCACCTGCCCGGCCGCGCGTCGCCGGTGCGCTCAGTCCTCGCTCTTGGCGCTGGGCAGCTTCTCCGAGATGAGGTTCATGACCGTGCTGTCGGCGAGGGTGGTGACGTCGCCGACACTGCGGTTCTCCGCCACGTCCCGCAGGAGACGCCGCATGATCTTCCCGGAGCGGGTCTTCGGCAGCTCGGGCACCACCAGGATCTGGCGCGGCTTGGCGATCGGCCCCAGGGCCTTGGCGACGTGGGCGCGAAGCTCGGCGGCGATGTCCGCGCCCTCCTCGGCGTTGCCGCGCAGGATCACGAACGACACGATGGCCTGACCGGTCACCGGGTCGGTCGCGCCGACCACGGCGGCCTCGGCGACCTTCGGGTGGGAGACCAGCGCCGACTCCACCTCGGTGGTGGAGATGTTGTGCCCGGAGACGAGCATGACGTCGTCCACCCGGCCGAGCAGCCAGATGTCGCCGTCCTGGTCCCTCTTGGCGCCGTCGCCCGCGAAGTACATGCCCTCGAAGCGGGACCAGTAGGTGTCGATGTAGCGCTGGTCGTCGCCCCAGATCGTGCGGAGCATCGACGGCCACGGGTCGCGGATCGCCAGGTAGCCGCCACCGCCGTTGCCGACGCTCCGCCCCTGGTCGTCGACCACGTCGGCGGTGATGCCGGGCAGCGGGCGCATCGCCGCGCCGGGCTTGCCCTCGGTGACGCCGGGCAGCGGGCTGATCATGACGGCGCCGGTCTCGGTCTGCCACCAGGTGTCCACGACCGGGGTACGGTTGCCGCCGATGTGCTCGCGGTACCAGACGTAGGCCTCGGGGTTGATCGGCTCACCGACGCTGCCCAGGATCCGCAGGGACGACATGTCGTACTTGGCGGGGATGTCGTCGCCCCACTTCATGAACGTGCGGATGGCCGTCGGGGCGGTGTAGAGCAGCGTGACCCCGTACTTCTGCACGATCTCCCAGAAGCGGCCGCGGTGCGGGGTGTCCGGGGTGCCCTCGTAGATGACGCTGGTGGCGCCGTTGGCCAGCGGGCCGTACACGATGTAGGAGTGGCCGGTCACCCAGCCGATGTCGGCGGTGCACCAGTAGACGTCGGTCTCGGGCTTGAGGTCGAAGACCGCGTGGTGGGTGTAGGCGGTCTGGGTGAGGTAACCGCCGGTGGTGTGCAGGATGCCCTTGGGCTTGCCGGTCGTCCCGCTGGTGTAGAGGATGTAGAGCGGGTCCTCGGCGCCGTTCGGCGCGGCCTCGTGGACGTCCGGCTGCCGGTCCACGACATCGTGCCACCACACGTCCTTGTCGGTCCGGGCGACGTCCTGACCGGTCCGCCGGACCACCAGGACGTGCTCGATGCCCGGGCACTCGGCGACGGCCTCGTCCACGGTCGGCTTGAGCGCGCTGGGCGCGCCCCGCCGGTAGCCGCCGTCGGCGGTCACCACGAGCTTGGCGTCCGCGTCCTTGATCCGGCCGCTGAGCGCGGTCGCGGAGAAGCCGCCGAACACCACCGAGTGGACCGCCCCGATGCGGGCGCAGGCCAGCATCGTGATCGGAAGCTCGGGGATCATGGGCATGTAGATCGCGACCCGGTCGCCCTTGCCGACGCCCAGCTCCTGGAGCGCGTTGGCGGCCTTGGAGACCTCGCGCAGCAGGTCGGCGTAGGTGAGCGTACGGGTGTCGCCCTCGGGCTCGCCCTCCCAGTGGTAGGCGACCTTGTCGCCACGACCCGCCTCGACGTGACGGTCCACGCAGTTGTAGGCGATGTTGAGCTCGCCGCCGACGAACCACTTGGCGAAGGGCGGGTTCCAGTCCAGGACGGTGTCCCAGCGCTTCGACCAGTGCAGGCGGTCGGCCTGCTTCTCCCAGAAGGCGAGACGGTCCCGCTCGGCCTCCGCGTAGGCGTCGGCGGTCACGTTCGCGGCCGCGGCCAGGTCCGCGGGAGGGGTGAACCGCCGGGTCTCCCGCAGCAGGTTCGACAGCGTCTCCTGAGTCTCACGCGACTCGGAACCAGGGGTCTCCGGGGCCACTACGCACTCCTCACGTACTGCTATCGACTGTTCGTGTCCCACTTCACCAGCCCACCCGTACCCGCCACAAGAGGTCTAGACAGGTCTGTACCAATCGGTGATGACAGAGCATATGACGCGAAAGGAATCGGGTCGGTGGGGGTGGCCGTACGGGAAACGATGCGTTTTCGCCACCGTAGGAACGTGGGCGGCGTTGTTCAACGCGCGTCGTCGCGCCGATGCGCCGGGTGGTGTCATGCGGTCGCCGAACGGTTCCGCCGGTGGGCGGGACGGTGCTGCCGGCCGGTGGGACGGTTTCGCGGGTCGTTCGCGGGTCGTTCGCGGGTCGTTTACGGGTCGTTCGCGGGTCGGGGAGGTGGGCGTTCGCCGGCGGACCGGACCGGCCGTGCCGTTCGAGCCGGATCGGGCCGGATCGGGACGTACGCCGCCTGGCCGGAGCCCGCCGTGACGGTCCCGGTAGGGTCGGGCAGCGTGAGCGACCCATTGGCTGTCATCGCAGGAATGCCCGGCGTGTCCGAGGCGGTCGCCGAGGCGCGCGTGACCGTCGACCGGCTGTACGGGCACCGTGTCCTGCGGCGCAAGAGCGCGGAGGTGTCGGCCCGATCCGCCCTGCGCGGTGCCCGCGCGTCCGCCGCCCTGGAGGGGGTGGACGTCCCCCTCGAGACCATCCCCGAGGTCACCGACCCGGTGGTGCAGGGGGCGCTGCGCGTCTCGGCCGAACTGGGGCGGCTCGGCCCGACCTGGCGCACGACGCCCCGCCAGGTGCTCGCCAGGCTGCACACCCTGGCCGCGGCCGGCCTGGCCGAGGACCTCGGACGTCCCAGGGCCGTCGCCCAGGCGTCCGATCCGCTCGGTCTGGGAGCCGCTCCCGGCCCGCAGGAGGCGGTGGCCCGGGTGGACGGGCTGGTCCGGCTGGTGACGACCTCCTCCAAGGCGCCCGCCCTGGTGCTCGCCGCCATCGTGCACGCGGAGCTGGCCGTGCTGCGTCCCTTCGGGTCGGCGGACGGGGTGGTCGCGCGCGCGGCCGAGCGGCTGACGCTGGTGGAGTTCGGCCTGGACCCGAAATCGCTGGTGGCGATCGAGGTGGGGCATCTCGAACTCGGCCCGGCCTACGCGGAGGGGCTGCGGTCGTACCTGAGCGGCACCCCGGAGGGGGTCGCCACGTGGGTGCGTCACTGCGCGTCCGCGGTCACGCTGGGCGTTCGCGAGGCCACGGCGATCTGTGAGGCCATGCAGCGCGGCTGACCACGCCGCCCGCTTCGACGCCGTGTGCCCTGTCCCATGTCGTGTCCGACGGGATGTGCCCGTACCTGGGCCGTACCTGATGGTCGTGCTCGCTCGCTCGGCCTTCGCACGGGTCCGGCCCACCGCTCCTCGGACGGGGACTTCCTCGTAGGCGGCACGTCCGGTCACGGGTGGCTACACAGTGTTGCCTATTACGGACATTTGCGCGGCGGGTTTCCGTACAAACCGACGGCGCCCCTGGTGGGGGGCGCCGTCGTCGACACGTTCGTGCCGGGTTACCAAGCGTGCACCTGATAATCGTCGATACGGGACAAGCCCGCTTCGACGCGCCTCCCGCGGCCGGCGGCACGTGGGTACCCGGAGACCGTGCCCGGACACATGGTCCGTGCAACCTTTGTACGTCCGATCGGCGCTGATGGGAACCCCTGAAAGCAAGACCTTTACGGATCGGGGAATGTCGCGGGTCTCCCTTGTGGCCGGGCCGTCCCGCGACGCGGCGGGCCGGGTCGTGAAGATCACGGGAGAGCGCCGGCGCCCTCGGCGGTGCGACTCCCGCCGTCTCGGCGATCACCGAACGTCACCGGCGTTCCGTCCGGATATCGCGGTCTGTCCATGGCGAACGATGAAATGAGCCTGGATCGTTACATTAAAAAAACTAGTAGAAATCGCCGATTTCTCCTCGACGGAACTTGAGTCGGTCGGGCAGCATAAGGAGGTATCTCCCCGAACCGGGATAACCGCTCATGCGATGGCGTCGCAATCCCGCGTGTTCCGGTCGGCTGGTGAAGGCTTTCTTCTGAAACGGGGCCGGCTCTACCCCCCCAGAGCCGGACCGGTCGGCGACCCCCGCTCCCCCCCGGCGGGGGTCGCCTTTTTCATGGCCCGCTCGCCTTCCAGCGGTCCGTTCGCCTTCCAGCGGTCCGTTCGCCTTCCAGCGGTCCGTTCGCCTTTCACGGTCCGCTCGCCTTTCACGGTCCGCTCACCGCGACCGCCCTGCGCGCACGACGGGCGGCCGGTGCTCGTCCCGTCCTGAGGGATCGCTCTCGCGTGGCACCCGTCCCTGCCCGCGTCCGACGCCTCACCGGGCCCTCGTCCGCACTCTGTCCGATGTCATCGTCCGCGTTGTGCCCGATTCGGCAGGTCCCGGCGCTCCGCGTGTCTGATATAGGCATATTTAGATCTCTCACATCATTTATGTCCGGTGCCTGTGTCGCATCCGATTCTCACGCATGCCCGATATCGGCATGTCCCGACATCCCATATGTCCGATATTTTTATGTTCATGTATTCCCCATGTCCAATGTCCGGTGTCCGCGTCGTGTCCGATTCTCGTACACGCCCGATGTCCACCCATGCCGGAAGCGGATCCCAAGGTCGTCGCGAGCCAATGGTTTATCCACAGCCGAACCGTCCCCGGTCCGGTTATCCACAGTGCGGCGTTCGGTACCGCGCGTACGAGAGGCGGTCGCCGAAAGTGGTCTTCTCGAAATCAGGGAGGCACCCGTGGATCGCCCATTGGTCATCACCGAAGACCACGAACTGCTCGACGATCTGCTCCGGGTCGCCGCTGCGGCCGGAGCCGAGCTCGACGTCGCCCACGCTCCCGCGCACGCCCGGCCCTACTGGAACCGCGCTCCCCTGATCGTCGTCGGTGGTGACATGGCCGACGCCCTGGCCGCGACCGGGCCACCACCCCGGCACCGTGTCTTCCTGGTCACCCAGGAACGCGACGACCCTGACACATGGCGCAAATGCGTCGCGGTCGGTGCGCAGGCCGTGCTGGAGCTGCCCGCGGCGGAACGACGCCTGGTCGACGAGTTCGCCGACGTCGTGGAGCCTCCCGCGGGCCCGGCCGCCGTGGTGTGCGTCACGGGCGGGCGCGGAGGAGCGGGGGCGAGTGTTCTGGCGGGGTCGCTGGCGCTGTCCGCGTCCCGGCGTCGCCTCCGCACCCTCCTCGTCGACGCCGATCCGCTGGGTGGGGGGCTGGATCTCCTCCTCGGTCAGGAGGAGGCCGACGGCGCGCGCTGGTCCGATCTGGTCGCCCGAGAGGGCAGGGTCAGTTGCACCGCGCTCCAGGCCGCGCTTCCGACCCTCGCCGGGCTGACACTGCTCTCCTTCCACCGGGGCGAGGTCCGGCCGATCCCGGCCGAGGCGATGCGTTCCGTCCTGGAGGCGGGACGAAGAGGCTTCGACCTGGTGGTCGTCGATCTGCCGCGCCACCTCGACCAGGCCGCGGCGGAAGCCCTCGGCCGGGCCACCACCACTCTCCTGGTCGTCCCCGCCGACGTGCGCGGCGTGCTCGCCGCCGCTCAGGTGCTCGTCGGGTTGCAGGCGCACACCGGTGACGTCCGGGCCGTGGTGCGCAGCGGGGTGCTGAAAGACGAGGTGGTGACGGGCTCGCTCGGCCTCCCCCTCGGGGGAAGCGTCCCCGACCAGCCCCGCCTCGCCGCCGCGCTCGACCGTGGAGACGTTCCACCGCTGGGCCGCCGCAGCTCGCTCGGCCGTTTCTGCTCCGTGTTCCTTCACGAGCTGCTCGAGGCGGACACGTGATGCGCGCCGAATTCCCGCCGTCGTCCTCGTCCTCGTCGCCGTCGTTTCCGTCGGCCCGGCCGAGTTCACGGTCCCGGACGACTTCGCCGTCCCCGGTGTCCCCTCCGTCTCCGGCGAAGGTCTCGCCGGAGCTGGTGGAGGCCGTTCGTGTACGGCTTGCCCGTACGGGGGTCGAGCCGAGTGCCGCGCACGTCGCGGTCGCACTGCGGGCCGAGCGGGCGGTGCTCGGTGACGCCGAGATCCTGGCGGTGGCCCGGGTTCTGTGCGCCGACCTCATCGGCGCGGGCCCGCTGGAGCCGTTGCTGGCCGAACCCGATGTGACCGACGTCCTGGTCAACGGTCCACGAGAGGTGTGGGTCGACGACGGCGGCGGCCTGCGCCGGACCTCGGTCGCCTTCTCCGGCGAGGACGCTCTCCGCAGGCTGGCACAGCGTCTCGCCTCGGCCGCGGGCAGGCGCCTCGACGACGCGTGCCCCTATGTCGACGCCCGGCTCGCCGGAGGCGTCCGTCTCCACGCGGTCCTTCCCCCGGTAGCCGCCAACGGCACCTGTCTCTCGTTGCGTCTCCCGCCCCGGCGGACCTTCACCCTCGCTGACCTGGTCGGGGCGAGGGCGATCCGAGCCGACAGCGTCGCCGTTCTCACCGCGGTGATCGAGTCGAGACTCGCCTTCCTGATCACCGGAGGCACCGGCACGGGAAAGACGACCATGCTCTCGGCCCTGCTTTCCCTGGCGGACCCCGGTGAGAGATTGCTCCTGGTCGAGGACTCCGCCGAGCTGAGACCGCTGCATCCTCACGTGGTCCGGCTGGAGGCGCGTCCACCCAACCTCGAAGGCGCCGGCGGAGTCGGTCTGCGTGACCTCGTCCGGCAGGCGCTGAGAATGCGTCCCGACCGGCTCGTCGTGGGGGAGGTGAGGGGGGCCGAGGTCGTCGATCTTCTGGCTGCTCTCAACACCGGGCATGAGGGAGGGTGCGGCACTTTGCACGCCAACACCGCGACCGATGTGCCTCCACGGCTGGAGGCGCTGGCGTGCGCGGCTGGTCTCAGCCGGGAGGCGGTCCACAGCCAGATCGCCGCCGCTCTCGACGTCGTCATCCATCTCGCCCGTGATCACACCGACGGCCGCCGCCGGATCGCCGAGGTCTGCATGATGGTCCGCCGCCCCTCGGGGCTGGTCGAGGCGGAACCTGCCCTCACCTTCGCTCCGGACGGACAGGTGCGGCCCGGCCCAGGACTTCCCGCCCTCATGGCACGGGCGCCCGGGATACCGCCCCTCACGGCCAGGACACCCCCCACCATCACCTGTACGCCTTCTCCGAGCGGCGCCACCTCCACGTGGACACCGGACGTTCCCACACCCCGGACTCCGCGACGCAGGCCGTATCTCCCCGCTTCCCAGCCGTCCGGTGAGCCGCGCGGGGAAGAGCTCCCGTCACGGTCGGCGTCGTGACGGGAGCCGCCCTCGCCCTCACCGCCCTGGCGGCATGGTTGTGGACGGGAGCCGACCCCTGCACCGCCCGCCTGCGTCGGATCCGGCGTCGCCGGGCGATCCGATCCACCTCCCTCCGCGACAGGTTCGCCGCCCGATCACGGCCCGCCGGCCGTGAGGCCGCCTGGCGGGTCGCGTCGATCGAGCTGTGCCAGGGGCTCGCCGCCGAGCTGTCCGCAGGTCGCACGGCCGGTGAGGCGCTGGTACGGGCTGTGCAGGCGGTGGATTTCCCCGATCCCCTGGTTCTGCGTCCGGTGGTCGCGGCCGCGAGAGACGGAGGTGACGTCCCCGCCGCGCTGCTCGCCGTGGAGCCGGGGCAGGGTGGCGACGCCTTCCGCAGGCTGGCCGCCTGCTGGAAGGTGAGTGTCACCACGGGGGCGGTTCTCGCCACCCTCGTCGATCGTGTCGCCGCTTCCCTGCGGGAGGCCCAGGCTCATCGTCGCGACGTCGTCGCCCAGCTCGCGGGCCCGCGTGCCACGGCCCGCCTGCTGGCAGGTCTCCCCCTCCTCGGGCTGCTGATGGCGACCGGCCTCGGCATGCGGCCGCTGCACTTCCTGTTCGGCGGTCCGGCCGGAATGGGCTGCCTGGTCATCGGACTCGCTCTCGACGGGGGCGGCCTGTGGTGGACCCGTCGTCTGGTCGCCCGTGCCCAGCGGGCCTGACGTTCCCATGCTTCGGACACGAGGAGGAGAGTTGTGATCGCTTTACTGGCCGTGGTGCTCGCCGGTCTGGCCGGGCGGCTGTGGACGGCCCGTAGAGAGCCGGCCGATCGGCTTCGTCACGTTCACCCCGTGTCATCGCCGGCCGGCCCGCAGGGGAGGGGAGGCCACGGCCCGGCCTCCCGAGGCTTTCCGATCTCTCCGGCCCTCTCGGCGTCCCCGCACGTGATCGTCGGTTCCCAGGCAGCGTTCTCGACGGTCAGGAAGACGGTTTCGCCGACGGGGGAGACGGCTCCGCCGGTCACGGGAACGGTCGACGGCTCTCCGGCGGGACGGCGACCGGGGCGAGGAGAGATCGCGGTCTCTCTCCTCGTGGGGTTGGCGACGCTCCTGGCCGTAGGCGGGCCCCTGGGTGTCGGCGCGGGGCTGGCGAGCGCGGGTGCCGCGCTGATGATCCTGCGAAGGAGGGAGTCCCCGGAACTGCGCCGGGAGCGCGAGCAGGTGACGGCGGATCTGCCACTGGCGGCCGATCTCCTGGTCGCCTCACTGCGCGCGGGTCAGCCGATCACCGGAGCCCTCGATGTCACGGTGGAGGCGATCGGCGGTCCCCTGGGTGAGCGGCTGGCCTGGGTGAGCGGCCAACTGAGATGGGGAGCCGCCCCGGAGAACGCCTGGGGAGCACTGGCCTCCGACCGTTCCCTCGCTCCCCTGGCGCGGGTCATGAGCCGGGCCGCCTTGGGGGGTGCCCCGGTGGGGGACGTTCTCACCCGCTTGTCCGACGACTCGCGCCACGCGGCCCGTGCCGCGTCGGCGGCGGCGGCCCAGCGGGTCGGGGTTCAGGTCGTGGCTCCCCTGGGGCTCTGCTTCCTCCCGGCGTTCGTCTTCCTGGGGATCATCCCTGTGATAGCCGGCCTTGCAGGTGAGGTGCTTCTTCCCTGAGTTATCCACAGGCTTTTCCCTGTCTGGCCAAGGTTATCCACAGAAAAACGTCGAAGCCTGTGGACAAAGCCCTCACAAATCTCCCGTTACCCGTCAAAATATATTTTTCAACACAAATGGGGACATACATCCACTGTTCTTCCGGTCTTTTCCCGCTTGCCGTCATCCAGCCTGCTACTTCCGTACTGCTCCGAGTTCGTCGACGGGAAGACTCACTTCGTTGACGTCCCCCCGTCCCCCCGTCCCCCGTCTTCCTGTCCGCCGGATCGAGACTCCTCGCGGCAGGCGGACACGGCGATACGTACAGTCGGCCGGATGGGGACCGAAGGAAAGCGAGTGAGATCCCGAGTCGATGTCGCGAGCCGATGTCGGTATCGGATCATGAAGTCTTGGCCGGGGCAGTGCACCATGGTCGCTTTCTCCCGCCTTGAGGCGAACTACTTCGCCAGAACCGTGGCGCGAGTCGACCAGGGGAGACGCCACTCATGCCATCCATGCCGCCCGAGCCTCGATGCAGGGCGGGCCCGCGGCCGGATGGGATCATGAACCACCGATCAAATGTTGCATTGGAGCACGTGAGCATAATTCGGTCGCGCAGGCGGTCGATGGCGGAAAAACTCGAACCATGCCGGAGACCTCAAGGCTTTCCGACGGTACGGTCACGCTGACCCCCTTGTGCCTCGATGACGTCGAGGCCCATCTGGCCGGAGAAGACGACCAGCTGGTGCGCTGGCTCAACGGTGGTCCAGGGACCCGCGCCGGCGTCGAGGCACACATACGACGGTGCATGGAACAGTGGTCGACCGGCGGACCGGTGTACGCGTTCGGGGTGCGCGTGGGCATGCCAGAGACCCTCGCCGGGACGGTCGAGGTGCAATCCGAGCGGCCTGACCTGCTGCCCGGACAGGTCAACATCTCCTACGGGCTCTATCCGGCCTGGCGAGGCCGGGGCATCGCCACGCGTGCCGTAGGGCTGGCTTGCCTGCATGCGGCGACCATCGGAGCGAGCGAAGCGGTCATCAAGGTGGATCCGGAGAACACCGCTTCGACGGCCG
Source organism: Streptosporangium sp. DT93 (assembly GCF_049844535.1). NCBI lineage: Bacteria > Bacillati > Actinomycetota > Actinomycetes > Streptosporangiales > Streptosporangiaceae > Streptosporangium > Streptosporangium sp. DT93. The sequence goes on along the minus strand of NZ_JBNCLF010000001.1, from coordinate 396,942 downwards.
TAGCCGGAAGAGCGGGTTTCACCTACCTCAAGCAGGCCAGGGACAGCGGTGGCGACCGATTCAACTGGTACGTGCGAACCCTCGCCGCCTATTCGGAATCGGCTGAGCCACGATGAATTGACGAAGCGGGCGGCAGATCAGATCTCCATTCATCCGCCTCGCTCTCCCCTTCTCCCCGTCCTCCGTTCCCTCTGCGCCGTTCGCGCCACGCTCGGCCCTCCCCGGGGAACGACCACCGAGGTGCTGAGGTGTTCGAGACGCTTAGGCGTCGAGCCGTCGCGGCCGACCCGCCGGACCGCGACGGAGCCGACTCAAGCAGGGTGAGGCCCCTCCCGCGAACAAGGACCTCACGCGGAGAAACGCGTGCGGACACCTGCTGCGTATCCACAACCCGGCACTTATCCACAGAACGCCGTTCTGGGCATCCGACTCGTGGACGGATGAAGAAACCTGGTCTCACATCGGACGCCGGGTCCGGGCAAGAGCTTCAGGAGGAATCAATGGCTGCAATGAGCGCCGGTCGTGTGCGGCGCGGTCGATCCCGGTGGCTGCGTGCGCGATGGTCGCTGTTGGTGTCCGCTTCCCACCGTGACCGTGGCATGTCCACCGCGGAGTACGCGGTCGGAACGATCGCCGCCTGTGCGTTCGCCGCGCTTCTCTTCAAGGTGGTGACAAGTTCCGACGTTCAGCAGATGGTCACGGCTCTGATCAACCGAGCGCTGACCACCGCCGGATGAGCACTCACGGGTCACCGGTCTCCTCTCGCCGCCGCTGGTCCAGAGGATCGGTGACCGCGGAGACGGCCGCGGTGCTTCCCGCCTTCATGGTCGTGCTGGGAGCGGGCCTGTGGGCCGTGGCGGCGGTCGAGACGCAGTTGGAATGCGTGGACGCGGTTCGGGCCGGAGCTCGTGCCGCCTCGCGCGGTGAGCCGACGGAGCAGGTCCACAGCAGTGTCCTGTCGATGGTCCCGGCCGGGGCCCGGGTGACGATCACCCGAGGGGCGGAGATCACTCGCGTGGAGGTCGCCGTCGATGTCAGACCCGACTGGGGCGCTTTTCTGCCGGGCGTCACCGTTCGCGCGACCGCCGTCTCGGCCACCGAGCCGGGATTGCCGGGGTTACCGGAGCAGTGAACGCGATGAAGCAAGGAAAGACGAGATGCGGAGAGACGGGCCACGGAGAGGTGCGGAACTCGATGGGGCGTGAAGAAACGAAGAGGCCCGGCGAGTCGTACGCCGATCCTGATTCCGGGGGCACGGGCGAAGTGGTCCTCGCGGCAGAGCGAAAGCCGGGGCCGGACGTGAGCGTCAACGTGACGAACGTGGCAGGGAAGGGGGGTGAGCGGGGGTCGGCGACGATCTGGACGGTGGCGCTCATGGCGTTGGTGCTCACCGTCGCCATGGCGATCGCGTTCGCGGGTATGGCACGCGTCGCGCGCCATCGTGTGCAGGGTGCCGCCGATCTGAGTGCGCTCGCCGCCGCGAGGCTGGCCTTCGCCAATCCCGATCAGAGTTGCGTGAAGGCCGGCTCTGTCGCAGTGGAGAACGGAGGCGCCGTCACCCGCTGTTCCGTCACCGATGACGGCATAGCGGAGATCGAGGTGGAGATGAACGCCGCACTGCCGTTGAAGGGCAGAGTGACGGTGGTTGCCAGGTCACGTGCCGGGCCGGTTCACGTGATCGATCCCGGCGGATGAAAGCGGACCACGAAGGTAGGTCGATGAGTGCGACTCCTTCGGGACTCCACTTCTCCTGGTCGAGCGGAGAGAACGAGAACATGATCCCGAGTCTTCATTCAAGACGCGGATAACCGCAGGTGAAGCCTGCTTTCCCAAGGTCATCAAACCGAATGTGACGGGGAACGAGAGACGCTGGTCGGGCAAAGATGACCACGGTACACGCGGTCAGAAAGATCATTTATCGGAGTCGTCGCGTTCCTGTCCTGATGGGGACGATTCAACGGGTGCGAAATGCCTTACGTGTTCCCGCGGGTGAATCTGGCGCGGACGATCATCCGCGCGTGAGTCCTGGTCGCGAGGGCGGTGGCGAAACAGCCACGATCCGGAAGAGTGACGGTGATCGGTGAGACAAGGTCGCAATAAAATCACGAACTCTTGGACGCCGTGTCCAAAAACTCTCGGCCTCACGTAAGGTTCCACTTACCTTTGATCCGTGCCCTTTCCGGCTGGTCTTGAGGGGGTGAGCTGCGCGTCACCAGGCAGGTGGAACGGCGGAATGGCCTGTGGCCACGCCGGCCAGGTCGGAGAGCCACACCAAGAAGCCCACACCAAGAAGCCCAGATCCAGAAGCTCTGATCCAGGAGCCCGGACCACGGAGCCTGGACCGAAGCCCGGACCGAAGACGTCGCCCCGAAGACACGGCGTCGTTCGGACGCCTCCTGAACGTGCGTACACGGGTGACCGGGCAGCACGTGACCCCTGGGCGGCAGGGCAAGGCTCTCGATGAAGGGAGACGTCGTGACGACGGTTCGCAGACTGGTCGCCGCAGCGGTGATCGCGCCGATCGTGTCCGTGTTCACGGTGTTCACCGTCGCGATTCCCGCACAGGCGGTGGCACGGCTGGACACCCCGTCCCGGGTGACCTCCGACCGGACGGTGACCCTCTCCGGCACGGTGGACCGTCTGTTCGACGCGGTGCTTTTCGTCGATGGCAGACAGGTGGCGAAAGGCGATCGCAAGGTCTCCTACACCTGGAGACCCAGCGATCACCGCAACGGGAGCCACAGGATCACGCTTGAGCAGAAAGGCAAGCTCCTCGGAGCCGAATGGCACCGAACCAGCGAGACGCTGATGCAGGTCGCTCCCCCCGGGACACCGGGTAGGCCGACCGTCCGGCTGCGGGGCAGGCAGGTGACCCTCACCTGGAGGCGGGGGCCAGAGCCCGATCTGCGGAGATACGAGATCACGGTGAGCAGGACCGGCAAGGTCGGTTCCGTAGAGGTGAAGAGCGCGTGTTCCAGCAGGGGGTGCGGCGCGACCATCGCCGTCCCGGCGAATGCGGACGGCCGTCGGATCGGGTTCACGGTGAGGGCACTACGCGGTGACGGCGCCGGTGGCACGGTGGCCTCCGGTGAGTCGGCCACCACGTCGGTGACCGTCCCCCCGCCCGGGACGGTTCGGCATGGGCGGAAGGCCGGTGACCCACAGGGCTCAGGTGCTCGGAGGGGAACGGTCAGGCAGGAGACCGGTGATCGCAACAGCGCCCAGAGCGGTGGAGGGCAGAACGCGAAGGACGAGGACGAGGACATGGGCGGACAGTCGCCGGTTCGCGACCTACCGCGATTACCGGCACGGGAAGCGGTGCCGACCGTGTCCGGACCGCCGGAAGCGACGCCCGGATCTCATCAGCCGTCCGAGACCTCGGCTGCGGGGGACGGCCGCGCCACCGCACCGACCGGCCGGGAAACCAGCGATGACGGTACGAGCCAGGAGAGCGAAGGAGGGGCGATCGCGTCCTCCGGTCCAAGAGCAAACGGCACGACCGGCACAGGCGATCCCGTCGCCGGCGACCGTACGGACGCCACGACCCGATCGTCGGCCTCGTCGGCCTCGTCGGCCTCGCCGGACGGTGGGATGAGCCTGTACGGCGTCATCATCGCCGGAGCCATGATCCTGCTCCTCGCCGGAGCGCACGGCGGCGCCTGGTTCCGCCGCAGGTCACTCATCACGGGCAAGAGGGCCGCCGACGTGAAAGACGTGGCGACGAGTTCGGTCACCGGATCTCTCGCGGGTGATGGGGTCGACGGTGAGCATGGGAGCGGGCACTCCATGGCCGTGGCGACCGGCCATACGGCCGAAACGAGTGTGGCGGGCCGCACCAGGGACGTGGACAGGACCGTCCTGGCGGGCGCAAAGGGCGAAAGTAGAGGAGAGGCCGGCGTCACGATCGTTCCCGAACATCCGGCGGTCATTCTCGCGGTGGTCAAGACCCGTTCGATCGCGAAGGGGCCGTCTTCCGTCGCCCCCGGACAGGTTCGTCCCGTCTCGCCCGACCAGATCGCGCCTGCCTGGCATGTCTGTGACCCATCTCCCCATGGACAGCCTGTCCCCGACCCATCTCCCCCCGCCCGCCATGCCTCTGACCCACTTCCCCCTGGCCGGACTGCCCCTGGTCGGGCTGCCCGTGACCCATCTCTTCCCGTCCTGAACCCCTGTGACCCAGTTCCCCGTGGCGGGACTGCCTCAGGCCCGTCTTCCCCTGACCGGTGGGCCTCAGAGCCGTCTCCCTTTGGCGGATGGGTCTCAGACCCGTCTCCCTCTCACCCTTCTTCCTCTGGCCGGGCCGCCTTGGACCGGGGGGGCATTGCCGCGTCTCCCCGTGATCCGGCACTGCCTGACCGGGCTCCGATCGGGCGGGGTTCGTTTGATCCCCCGACTCGGCCGATCTCGGTCCGGCCCGCCTCCCTCCGTCTGACAGCGGTACGGGGAGCAACTTCCCCACCGGTGGGCACCGCGGCGGGCACCGACCGGCGCCAAGACGTGACGCGACAGACGAATACGGAGCAGCAGGGAAAAGCCAAACCAAAGCCTGACGCGGAACAGCACGAAGAGGTGAGACGACGAGAAGAGCCAGGGTGGCAAGCGGAGAGGGAACGGTCTGAGGGGCGGCAGGCCGACCTTCCACGGGTGCCGGTCCAGCCCACGAGAACCGAACGAGCGCAGGACGCACAGGCGCAGGCTCGGTTCGCGAAAGCTGGCCAGGCGCGGGATGAACAGGCCGGCCAGGCACGGGATGAACAGGCCGGCCAGGCACGGGATGAACAGGCGCAGGTTGAACAGGTGCGGAATCCCTTGATACGGATCAGAGCGACACGGACCGGGTTGACCCGCGATGAGGTGATGCGGGTCGAGACGGTACGACCTCGGTGGGGGGAGACCGAACGGGGGAAAGGTGAGGAGCCGAAGGGCCGGACCTCGCGAAACGCGTCGGCCTCTCCACCGGGGACGAGCCCGGAAGCGGTCTCACCGCCGGAGGCGAACTCGACTGTCCCCGCGACGGTCCGGTTGGCCGGTCGTTGGGACGACTACCTCCCTCCCGCGCCCCGTTCCATGGAGGACAGCGGATTCTGGGGGCGTCCGCAACCGGGGGCGACCGACTTCTGGGGCGACGACCGGCATACCCGCGACGAGTGACGGCCGCCATGAGGTTCGAGCCCGCCTCCGGGCTGGCCCGTCCGAGCTTCATGTCCGGGCTGTTCCGTCGACCCTCCCATCAGCCTGACGTTCAGGCCGTCCGATCCGGGCTCCACGTTCGGACCGTCTCGTCCGAATCGTCTCGTCCGAATCGTCTTGTTCAGGCCGTCTTGTTTGGGCCGTCTCGTTCGAACTGCCTCGTTCGAACCGTCTCGTCCGGATCGTCTCATCCGGGCCTCACGTCCGAGCCGTCATGTCCGTGGTGTGTTCCGGAAGAGGTGACCCGTCCGGGGAGAGCAGGACCGCCAGAAGGCGAAGGGCTCCGGCCTTGTCCAGGGGTTCGTTGCCGTTGCCGCACTTGGGCGACTGGATGCACGACGGGCAGCCGCGTTCGCACTCGCAGGAGACGATGGCCTCGCGGGTGGCCGTGAGCCAGTCGCGGGCGCGGGCGTACCCGCGTTCGGCGAAGCCCGCGCCGCCCTCGTGGCCGTCGTAGACGAACACGGTGAGCAGCCCGGTGTCGGCGTGAAGCTCGGTGGAGACGCCCCCGATGTCCCAGCGGTCGCAGGTCGCGAAGAGCGGCAGCAGGCCGATGGCGGCGTGTTCGGCCGCGTGCGCGGCTCCGCCGAGGTCCAGCCCCTCCCCGGCCAGCGCGGCGACCGCCGAGGCGGGCAGCGTCCACCAGACGGCCCGGGTCCGCAACGTGCGCGGGGGCAGGTCGAGAGGCTCCTCCCCCATGAGCTCGCCGCTCTGGGCGCGGCGCTTGAGATAGCCGACGACCTGGTTGGTGACCTCCACCGAGCCGAGGTGGAGCTCCCCGGGTCCGAGGGCGTGCGAGGCGAGGGACTCGATGATCGAGATGTCGGTGACGTCCCTGGCGAAGGTGGTGTAGTCCGGTGTCCCGGCCTCGACGAGGGCGACCCCCGCCTCCAGGTCCAGCTCGACCACCAGGAACGTCTCTCCCCGGTGCACGTGGACGGCGCCGGTGTGCACGGCCGTGTGGGCCGAGGCCTCGTCCGCGGTGCCGAGCAGCCGTCCGGTGGACATCTCCACGACCTGGACCGGCGCGCCACCCGCCCCCCGGATGTCGGCCAGGTCGGTGGCCCGTCCACGACTGGTCCAGAACCAGCCCGTGGCGCGTTCCCGCAGCAGCCCGTCGGCCACCAGGTCGGCGAGCACCTCCTTGGCGGCCGGGCCGAAGACGTCCAGGTCGTCGTGGGTCAGCGGGAGCTCGGCCGCGGCGGCGCACAGGTGGGGACCCAGCACGTACGGGTTGGCGGGGTCGAGCACGATCGTCTCCATGGGCCTTCCGAACAGGGCCTCGGGGTGGTGGACGAGATAGGTGTCCAGGGGGTCGTCCCTGGCGATCAGCACCGCCAGCGCGTCCTGCCCGTCGCGTCCGGCCCGGCCGGCCTGCTGCCAGAGCGACGCGCGGGTGCCCGGCCACCCCGCGATGAGCACGGCGTCCAGGCCGGAGACGTCGACGCCGAGTTCCAGCGCGTTGGTCGTCGCCAGGCCAAGCAGTTCGCCCGAGCGCAGTGCCCTCTCCAGGGCCCTGCGGTCCTCGGCCAGGTAGCCGGCCCGGTAGGCGTCCACCTTGCCGGGCAGGTCGGCGGGCGCGCCGGCGCCGACGACGAGGTCCTGGAGCCTGGCGCGAGTGGTGAGGGCCACGGACTCGGCGGCCCTGCGCGACCGGACGAAGGCGAGGGTCCGCACCTCGGAGGCGACGAGGTCGGCCAGCAGGTCGGCGCTCTCGGCGGTCGCGGGGCGGCGGATCGGGGCCCCGCCCTCGCCGCGTAGATCGGTCAGGGGCGGCTCCCACAGCGCGAAGGTCGTGGCACCCCGGGGTGAGGCGTCCGTGGTCACCGCGGCCATCTGGAGGCCCGTCAGGCGCATCGCGAAGACCTCGGGCTCGCTGGCCGTCGCCGAGGAGAGCATGAAGGTGGGGCTGGAGCCGTGGCGCGCGCAGATCCGGCGCAGGCGGCGCAGGATCTGGGCGACGTGGGAGCCGAACACGCCCCGGTACCCGTGGCACTCGTCCACGACGACCATCCGGAGCCGCCGCCAGAAGGACGACCACTGGGAGTGACGGGGCAGCAGACCGCGGTGGAGCATGTCCGGGTTGGTCAGGACGTAGTTGGCGTACCTGCGCGTCCAGGCCCGTTCCTCGAAGGGGGTGTCGCCGTCGTACACGGCGGCGCGCAGTTCGGGCGGGTCCAGCTCCCGCAGCGAGCGGAGCTGGTCGGCCGCCAGCGCCTTGGTGGGCGACAGGTACAGGACCGTGCCGCCGTCGAGCACCGCGGAGAGCGCCGGGACCAGGTACGACAGGGATTTCCCCGACGCCGTCCCTGTGGCGATGATCACGTTTTGGCCACGGTGGAGCGACTCGGCCGCTTCGGCCTGATGGGGCCACAGACCGGAAATACCGTGGTTCGCCCAGCGCGTAACCAGCCGCTGATCGACCCACTCCGGCCACCGGACGTCGCCCGCCTGACGTGCGGGAACGTGCTCCACATGGGTCACACGCTCGCGACGTGCGGGAACGTCGAGCAGGCGGCGGAGTGCGGCGCCCGCCCGCAGGGGCGAGGATGATGGCGGGGTCACTGGTTTCCAGTCTCACATCTGTGGGCAGAGTCGCCGGGAATCGTGATTTCGTATAGACACTGAGCGTACGCATGGTTGAATGCCGCGCGTCGGGGCTTGTCGCCCAGGGACCGTCCGGTCCCCGGAGGCAGGCTCGAATCGGTACTTTCGCAGGCAAGGCGCTGGAGGATCTGTGGATCTGAAGTTGGACCACCATTCCGAGGACCGTCTCACCATCGTTGAGGTCGAGGGTGAGATCGATGTCTACACCGCGCCCAGATTGCGTGAGCTCCTGATCGACCTGGTCAACAAGGGGAATTTCCACCTGCTCGTCAACATGGAGAAGGTCGACTTCCTTGACTCCACGGGCCTTGGTGTCCTGGTCGGCGGGCTCAAGCGAGTTAGGGCGCACGATGGCTCACTGGAGCTTGTCTGCACCCAGGAGCGCATCCTGAAGATTTTCCGGATCACCGGGCTTACCAAGGTCTTCGGGATCTACGCCTCTGTGGAGGAGGCCAAGGAAGCTCACGGTCGAGACAAGTAGTCGTGGCTACCGTCGAGCTGACGTTCAGCGCTCTCCCCGCGCATGTGCGGACGGCACGCCTGGTCGCCACGGCGATCGCCCGGCGTACCGGTGTGCAGGAGTCGTTGCTGGACGAGGTACGGCTCGCTGTCGGTGAGGCATGCTCGCGGGCCGTGGAGGCACACCGTCTCCACTGTCCGGGAGAGCCGATCCGTATCGAGCTGCGCGATGACCTGGGACGCTTCGAGGTGACCGTCACCGACTCCGCCCCCAGTGACGAACTGGAGCACGATCGCGCCCTTCTGGGGTTCGACGATCCGTTCGGGCAGCTCCCCGACGACCTGATGGCCGGTTTCGGCATCGCGGTCATCGCGGGGCTGGCCGACGACGTCCAGGTCTACCCGAGCCAGAAGGGCATGCGCATCCGCATGAGCTGGCCGGCGGCGACCAACGGGCTGTCTCCGGTCTGACAGACGACTTCGACGGCCGGGCGTGTCCTCAAGGACACGCCCGGCCGTTCGTCTGCGGTCCTCCGGTTTTCGGTCAGGGGCTAACTTCCATACATGGTGACCGAAATCAGGAGGAAACAGAGACGGGTGAGACGGGTGTGACAGCCGAAATGGCGTTATAAGCAGGCCGGTCGACGATTGATGCTGAACCCGTCGTCAATTGGCGGACCGCAGAGGCTTCATATCCGCGTCATCGCTGCGTAGACTCCCGGAACCGGCCAAGGTTTATCCTTCGGAGCGGCCCGCACGCGAGCCGTTATCCGTGGGGGTCTGCAACTGGAAGCGGCACTGCCAACCACCCCGGATGTGCGCCGCTTCGTTCCTCGTCACCCCTATGGCTGCGCACTCCGGGCAGGACGTGTTCCCGTCTTGCCAAGGAGAGTCGGATGTCTGTGCTCCATCTCGCCGCTGTCGAAGAACCAGCGGTATCCCTCAGCGGTCACCACTTCACCATCGTGATCGTGGTGGCCGCGGTCGCCCTGCTCGCGCTCGCCGTCGCCGGCGCCCTGGTGCGGGAGGTGCTGGCCGCCGGCCAGGGCACCGAACGCATGCAGAACATCGCGCGGGCCGTACAGGAAGGTGCTTCCGCGTATTTGACGCGGCAGTTCCGGACGCTCGCTCTGTTCGTCATTCTGATCCCTTTCCTGCTGTTTCTCCTTCCGGCCGAGACGACCGGTGTGAGAATCGGCAGATCGGTTTTCTTCGTCGTGGGCGCGGTTTTCTCGGCGCTCACCGGATTCATCGGTATGTGGCTGGCGGTGCGCGGTAATGTCCGCGTCGCCGCGGCCGCCCGTGAATCCGGTGAGAAGGTCGCCATGCGGATCGCGTTCCGCACCGGCGGCGTGGCCGGAATGATCACCGTCGGTCTCGGCCTCCTCGGCGCGGCCGTGGTGGTGATCTTCTACGAGGGGTACGCCCCGGCCGTGCTGGAGGGCTTCGGCTTCGGCGCCGCGCTCCTCGCCATGTTCATGAGGGTCGGCGGCGGTATCTTCACCAAGGCCGCCGACGTCGGTGCCGACCTGGTCGGCAAGGTCGAGCAGGGCATCCCCGAGGACGACCCGCGCAACGCCGCCACCATCGCCGACAACGTGGGCGACAACGTGGGCGACTGCGCGGGCATGGCCGCCGACCTGTTCGAGTCCTACGCGGTCATGCTGGTCGCCAGCCTGATCCTGGGCAGGGTGGCCTTCGGCGTCGAGGGCCTGGTGTTCCCGCTGATCGTGCCGATGATCGGTGTGATCACCGCGATCATCGGCATCTTCGTCACCGCCCCGCGCGCCGGTGACCGCAACGCGATGGCCGCGATCAACCGTGGCTTCTTCATCTCGGCGGCCATCTCGGCGATCCTGGTCGCCGTCGCGGCCTACCTCTACCTGCCCTCCACCTTCGCGGGCCTGACCGGGGAGAGCCCGGCGGTCTCCGGGATCACCTCCGACCCGCGCCTGATCGCCATCGCGGCGGTGCTCATCGGCCTGGTGCTGGCGAGCGCCATCCAGGTCCTCACCGGCTACTTCACCGAGACGAACCGCCGCCCGGTGCGGGACATCGGCGAGAGCTCCCGGACCGGCCCCGCCACGGTCATCCTGGCCGGCATCAGCGTCGGCCTGGAGTCGGCGGTCTACTCGGCGCTGATCATCGGTGCCGCCGTCTACGGCGCCTTCCTGCTCGGCTTCGGCAACGTCACCGTGGCGCTGTTCGCGGTGGCACTCGCCGGCACCGGTCTGCTCACCACGGTCGGCGTGATCGTGTCCATGGACACCTTCGGGCCGGTCTCCGACAACGCCCAGGGCATCGCGGAGATGTCCGGCGACGTCGAGGGCGAGGGGGCCGCGGTCCTCACCTCCCTGGACGCCGTCGGCAACACCACCAAGGCCATCACCAAGGGCATCGCGATCGCCACCGCCGTGCTCGCCGCCACCGCGCTGTTCGGCGCGTTCCGTACGGCGGTGGAGACCCAGCTCGTCCTGGCGTCCGACTCGGTCAAGGCGGCGCTGGGCTCGTTCAGCGCGTTCAGCCTGAGCGTCGACTCCCCGAACGTGCTGGTCGGCCTGATCATCGGCGCCGCGGTGGTGTTCATGTTCTCCGGCCTGGCGATCACGGCGGTCGGCCGCGCGGCCGGCCGGGTGGTCTTCGAGGTGCGCGAGCAGTTCCGCACCCGGCCGGGCATCATGGCCGGGACCGAGCTGCCCGACTACGGCAGGGTCGTGGACATCTGCACCCGCGACTCGCTGCGTGAGCTGGCCACGCCCGGCCTGCTGGCCGTGCTGACCCCGATCGCCGTCGGTTTCGCCCTCGGGTACGCGCCGCTCGGCGCGTTCCTGGCCGGGGCCATCGCGTGCGGCACGCTCATGGCGGTCTTCCTGGCCAACTCCGGTGGTGCCTGGGACAACGCCAAGAAGCTGGTCGAGGACGGCCACCACGGAGGCAAGGGCTCGCCGGCGCACGAGGCCACCATCATCGGTGACACCGTCGGCGACCCGTTCAAGGACACCGCCGGTCCGGCGATCAACCCGCTGCTGAAGGTGATGAACCTGGTGGCGCTGCTGATCGCTCCGGCCGTGGTGACCTACGCCGACAACGTGGTGCTGCGCGTCGTCGTCACGCTTCTGGCGGTCGGCGTCGTCGTCGGCGCGGTCGTCGTCTCCAAGCGGCGGTCGTCGAGCATCGCCCCGACGGAGGAGAACAACACCGACCGGAAGCCGGAGCCCGTCTCCAGCTGAGCCGTGTTCCGCGCGGGATCCGGCCGGAATCCCCGGCCGGATCCCGTCACACCGGGGAACCGGGCCGGTCCCCGACCGGGCCACGCCCCGCCGGGGAACCGGATCACGCCCCGCCGGGGAACCGGATCACGCTCCGCGGGGAACCGGATCACCTCCATCGAGGGGCCGGGTCATGTCCATCGTCGAAGGGGTACGCGGGCCACGCGTACCCCTTCCGCGTGTGCGGACCCCCTCGGTGGGAAACTGACCGCCATGGAAGAGCAGCCCTCCGGCGGCAAGTCACTCGTTCTCATTCTGCTGGCGATGGTCGCGGTGTTCGCGGTGATCGTGGGTCTCGCCGTCTGGGCGTCGAGATGACGGCCCGCACGCTCGTCGTCCTGCGGCACGCCAAGGCGGCCCACACCCCCGGCGTCGTCGACTGGGAGCGTCCCCTCACCGAGAGCGGTGAGCGCGACGCCCGCAGGGTCGGCGAGGCCCTGACCGAGCTCGGCCTGCGACCGGACCTGGTGCTCTGCTCACCGTCGGTGCGGACCCGACGGACCGCCGCGCTGGCCCTGCCGGACGCGGACGTGTCGTTCGAGACGGGCGTCTACGAGGCCTTCGCCGACGAGTTGCTGACGCTCCTGCGGCGGAGCGGGGCCGAGGCGCGCACCGTGGTCCTGGTCGGTCACAATCCGGGGGTGCATGATCTGGTGCGGATGCTGGCCCCCGACGACGGCGACCCCGGCTTCCCGCCCGGCGCGTTCACCGTCGTCGAGACCGACGACGAGTGGGCCGGGCTCGACACCGGCCGCGTGACCGCCCGATGGAGCCCCAAGGAACGCTGAGCGGCGGCGAGAGGGCGACGGCGACCCCGGAGAGGCGCCACGGAGGCGTCCGGGGTCGGACACGGGTTCGGCGTCCGGCAGCAATTCGGCGTCCGGCCCCACAGGTCCGGGGGGCCGGCACGGGTTCGGCGCCCGGCACGGTGAGAGCGCCCGGGGAGCCGGTGTCCGGCGGTGAGGGCGCGCCCGGGGCGTCAGCGTTCGGCGGCTCAGCGTTCGGTGGCGGGGACGCCGTCCTCGGCGTCGGCGTCCTCCACCTCGGCCCGGGGGATTCCGAGCAGGTAGAGGATCGAGTCGAGGTAGGGGACGTTGACCGCGGTGTCGGCGGCGCGGCGGACCACGGGCTTGGCGTTGAAGGCGATGCCCAGCCCGGCGGCGGCGATCATGTCCAGGTCGTTGGCGCCGTCGCCGATGGCCACGGTCTGGCTGATCGGGATGCCCGCCTGCCTGGCGAACCGCTCCAGGGCCCGCGCCTTGCCCGGCCGGTCCACGATCTCGCCGACGACCTTCCCGGTGAGGACGCCGTCGACGACCTCCAGGGTGTTGGCCGCGGAGTAGTCGATCCCGAGGTCGTCCACCAGGGCGTCGGTGAGCTGCGTGAACCCGCCGCTGACGATCGCGAACCGGTAGTCGAGCCGCTTGAGGGTCCGTACCAGCGTGCGGGCGCCGGGGGTCAGCACGAGCTCCTTGCGCACCTTCTCGAAGACCTCCTCGGACAGGCCCTCCAGCAGCGCGACCCGGCGGCGCAGGGACTCGGCGAACTCGAGCTCGCCGCGCATCGCCTCCTCGGTGACCCTGGCGACCTCCTCCAGGCATCCGGCGTGCGCCGCGAGCAGTTCGATGACCTCGGCCTTGATGAGCGTCGAGTCGACGTCCATCACGATCAGCCGCTTGGCCCTGCGGTACAGGCCGGTGCGCTGTACGGCCACGTCGACCTGCTGGGTGTGCGCCTCGACGGCGAGCTCGGCCCGCAGGGTGTCGGGGTCGGCGCCGGAGACGGAGAGCTCGATGCAGGTCACCGGGTAGCTGGACAGCCGTTCGATCCGGTCGATGTTGGCGCCGGCCGCGGCGATGCGTCCCGCGATGCCCGCCATGGCGGCGGGCTGCAGGGGAGAGCCGAGCACGGTGACGGTGAGCCGCCCCCTGCGCCGCTTCTCCTTGGGGTCGGAGCCGGTGGACAGCTCCACGTGCAGGCCGAGGTCCTCGGCGGTCCGCTCGACGGCGGTCCAGAGGGCGCCCAGGGTGCCTCCGGTGCCGGTCGGCGGGACGCCCGCGTAGGAGACGAGGACGCCGAGGGTGAGACGGCCGCGGATGACGACCTGCTCCACATCTGCGACGACGACGGGGAAGCCTGCCAGGACCGAGAAGAGGCGTGAGGTCACGCCGGGGCGGTCGGGGCCGGTCAACGTGATCAGAAGCGTGCGCTGGTTCATTGGTTCCTACGCTACTTGGCTCCGAATCGGGCCGTGAATGTGGTTCACCATCCGGACGTCCGCTCCCCGCCGGGCGGTCACCCGTCCGGAAGCGTCCGTTCCCGGCCCAGTTCCGCGGTCACCTCGGCGGCGGTCCGCTTGAGGGCCTCGGCGAGCGGGGAGTGGGTGCCCCCCGGCACCGAGGAGGTGGTGCCGACGATCGCCATGGCGGCCAGCAGGACCGAGCCGCGGAAGACCGGTGAGGCGATGCTGCGCACGCCGTTGACGGACGGGGTGTTGGCCGAGATGTCGTCCTGGCGGATCTTCACCAGCTCGTGGTGGAGCTCGGGGGAGGCGTCGAGCTGCTCCTGGAGGCCGGGCACCTCGTCGGAGGGCAGGAACGCGCAGAAGACGCGGCCCTGGGCCGACTCGGTCCGCGACAGGCGCGAGCCCATCCGCACGCTGACCCGTATGGTGCGGTCGGTGTTGTCGTCGACGCGCACCACCACGGCGGTGTCGCCGTCCCAGACGCTCAGGACCACGGTCTCGTCGATCTCCCTGACCAGCCGCTGCATGTACGGGCCGGCGATGCCGATGACCGGCATGCCGACGCGGGCGGCGGCGGAGAGGGTGAGGATCTGGGGGCCCAGGGAGTACAGCGCCTCGCGCTCGTCGTAGCGCAGCAGGTTGCTCTCCCGCAGGGCCTTGGTGTATCGATGTGCGGTGGCCTTGCTGGTGCCCAGGCTCGCGGTGAGCTGGTTGAGGGTCAGGTGGGGCCGGCTCACCGTGAACGCGCTGAGGATCATCGCGGCCCGCTGGACGGTCTGGATCGCCGGGGTTCTGTTCTCGCCCGCGGCGCCCTGCCGGCCAGGCGCGCTGTCGTCACCCATGTCGTTCCCTCGGTTCAGGTCTGCAGGCCCGGCGCCGGGCAAACATTTTGCATTGCGAGACAGCATCCTGTCATCCAAAACGTCTGATGTCGATGCCCTGGCGGGGCTCACCTCCCGGCGACGCCGATGGCGTGCCTGAGGGCGATTCCGGCGTACAGGCGGGCGAAGCGCGCCAGCACCTGCGGGTCGAAGACGTCCCGCCGGGGGTCGGCCGGGTCGGGCGCGGAGGCCGGGCCCACCCGGGCGGTCGGGGTCCCGTGACCGCGCAGCACCACCCCGTCCGTCGAGCCCTTCCAGCCGGTGATCGCCCGCGGAGGGTCGCCGTGCTCGTCCTGCCAGGCGGCGGTCGCGTGGCGGATCACCGGGGCGTCCGGGGCGGTGCTCCCTGCCGGGTGGGCCATCCACGCGTCCACGCTCACCCGGGGGCCGGACGGCCCGCCGGGGACACCGGCCCGCAAGCGGGCCAGTACGGTCCGGGCGATCTCGCCGGGATCGTCGCCCGGGACGGTGGTCAGGTAGAGGTGGAGCTCCACCACGCCCGGCAGCAGGTCGGGCTTCTCCGGCAGGCCGCCCCGGATCGCGCCGATGCCCGCCTCGGCGGCGAGCTGGCGCCCGGGGACGTCCCTGGCCGCCAGGTGCTCGACGCGCCAGGACTCCAGGATCGCCACGACGGTCCCCAGGCCGGCCAGGAGGCCGCCGTCGGCGTCCCTGGCCAGCACCGGCCGGTAGGCGGCGCCCAGCCGCACCCGGAGGAAGATCGCCCCGGGTTCCTCGTGCAGGACGCCGGGCGGGCCGCACTTGGCGACGACGGCGGCCGCGGGCAGCGGGTGCGACCGCAGGTACTCCTCGATGCCCGTCGCCCTCACGGGGCCGGGCGCGAAGGGCGAGGAGTGCGTACCGGCCGAGGCCAGGAGCAGGCAGAGGCGGTGCGGCAGGCCCTCGCGCCGCAGGGCTGAGGCGGCGGCCGCGTACCCCACCAACGCGGCGGCGGCCGGTGCCCGGGCGACGCCGAGCCCGAAACCGGACAGCAGGCCCGAGGCCGGGTCGAGGGCGAGCGGGGCGACCGGCCCGTCCAGGCCGGTCGCCCACCGGTCGTGCCCGGCCTCGCCGGAGAGCGAGGTGTCCAGGTGGGAGTAGACGAGCAGCTCGGGCCCGGAGCCGCCCGCGGTGGAGGTGAGGTTCGTCCCCTCGGGGCCGACCGCCTCCATGTTCCAGGGGAGCCGGGGCCAGCGGTCCCGCGCCCACACGGCCAGCCGGGCCGCGGTCGCGCGCTCGGCGCCTCGCGGGCTGGGGCCGGCGGACATCACCTGGATCGCCTCGACGACCGCCTCGCTGGAGATCGCCGAGGCGGTGGCCTGCCGGAGGCGTCGCAGGGCATCGCTCGTCATGCCCCCATGTTAACTCCATGCAAGACGCCATCTCGCATATTGACAATGCGCGTGACAGGCTCCTACTGTTCCCCCACGTTGACGACGAGGGAGGACTGATGGTCTACGTCGTGACAGACGCGTGTGTGGACGTGCAGGACAGGTCGTGTGTCGAGGAGTGCCCGGTCGACTGCATCTACGAGGGCGACCGGATGATGTACATCCAGCCCGACGAGTGCGTCGACTGCGGCCGGTGCGAGCCGGTCTGCCCGGTGACGTCCATCTTCCACGAGGACGATCTCCCGCCCGAGGCGGCCAGGTTCGCCGGCATCAACGCCGAGTTCTTCGCCGACCTGGGCTCGCCCGGAGGCGCCAGGAAGGTGGGCCGCACCGGGAGCGACCATCCCGCCGCCGTGCCGCCCGGTGGCGGGTCATGACGGCGTACGACGTCGATCTGGTGATCGTCGGTGCGGGCCCGTCGGGCCTGTACGGCGCCTACTACGCGGGCTTCCGCGGCATGTCCGTGGCCGTGATCGACTCGCTGCCCGAGCCCGGCGGGCAGATCTCGGCGCTCTACCCGGAGAAGGAGATCTTCGACGTCGCCGGGTTCCCCGCGGTCAAAGGCCAGCGCCTGGTGGACGACCTGGTGGCCCAGGCCGCGCAGGCGAACCCGGTCCTGCTGCTGGGAGAGGGCGCCGTCGAACTGCGGCACCACGAGGACTCCGTGGAGGTCGTCACCGACGCGGGCACCGAGGTGCGGGCCAAGGCCATGCTGCTCACCGGCGGCATCGGCACCTTCACCCCGCGCGAGCTTCCCGTGGGCGAGGACTACCTTGGCCGGGGGCTGCGCTACTTCGTCCGCAGGCTCGACGACGTGGCCGGCCACGACGTGGTGGTGGTCGGCGGCGGCGACTCGGCGGTGGACTGGGCCCTGGCCCTGGAACCGCTGGCGCGCTCGGTGACGCTCGTGCACCGCAGGCCCGCCTTCCGGGCGCACGAGCGCAGCGTCGCCACGCTGCGCTCGTCGTCGGTGCGGGTGCTGACGCCGTACGAGGTCACGGGGATCGGCGGCGAGCACCTGGTCGACGAGGTCGTCGTGGACAGGGTCGGTGTCGCGGGCGGGGCTGCCCAGGGGGATCAGGGCGACCGGGACGGCCGCCTCACCCTCCCCGCACAGACGGTGGTCGCGGCGCTCGGCTTCATCGCCGACCTCGGGCCGGTCCAGAAGTGGGGGCTGGAGCTGCGCAGGAGACACGTGCTGGTCGACCGGTCGATGCGGACGAACCTGCCCCGGGTGTTCGCCGCCGGGGACATCAGCGACTACGACGGCAAGGTCAGGTTGATCTCCGTGGGGTTCGGCGAGGCCGCCGCCGCGGTCAACAATCTCGCGCCGCTGGTGAATCCGGCCCTCGGCACCGCACCCGGTCATTCCTCTGACGCGGCCTGAGTTCCCGAGTCGGTAGAGTCCGATCCAACGGACGGTTCGTGCGGAGGAGTCGGCATGGCGGAGCAGGCACGGCTCGGCGACACGGGCGTGGCCGACAGGATGCCCGCCGGCGCGCCCGCGAGCGGTGCCGCGGCGGTGCCGGGGGTCGTCCCCGCCGACGGCTCCGGGAACGTCGTCCCCGAGGAGATTCCCGGGAACGTCCCCGAAGGCGTTCCCGAAGGCGTTCCCGACGATGTGCCCGCCATCCAGACGGTGCGGCGCGCCGCGCTGATCCTGAGCGGTTTCACCGTCGAGCGTCCCCGGCTGAGCCTCAACGAGATCACCGCGCGGCTGGGGGTCAGCAAGCCCACCGCCCACCGGTACGCCAGGGCGCTGCGGGCGGCCAACCTGCTGCGCTACGACGCGCGCAGCGCGACCTACTCGCTCGGCCCCCAGCTTCTCGGGCTGGAGGCCGCGGCCAGGGCGGGGCTGCCGATCGCCGCCGCCGCCGAGCCCTACCTCGAACTGCTGATGCGCGAGATCAACCAGACGGTCGTGCTCAGCGTCTGGAACGGCGAGTGCCCGGTGGTGGTCGGCTGCGTGGACAACACGATCGGCGACGTCCGGCTGAGCGTCCGCACCGGCTCGCAGCTCGACGTGGTGCGCTCGGCCCAGGGCAGGGTGTTCAGCGCCTACCTGCCCGCCGGCGAGGTCCCGGGGCTCGCCCGGCGGCTGCGGGCCTCCGCCGAGCTGCGCGAGCTCCTGAAAGAGGTCCGGCGGAGCGGGGTGGCGGTCAACTCGCCGGTGGACCACGGGGTGCACGTGCTCGCGTCGCCGATCTTCGAGGGTGACCAGGTGGTCGCCGCGATGGCGGTCGTCGGCACGGTGGCCTCCCTCGCGGGCGACCGGGAGCCGCAGGCCGCCGCCGCGCTGCTGAGGGTGGCACGAGACCTCTCGCGCGACCTGGGCGGCACACGACCGGACTGAACGGCACGGGGCCGGTTCGCGGGCCCGGGGGCGCCGCGTGTCCCGGTGGCATGCCCCTCGCCGGCCCGTGGAGGTCCCGCCTCGGGCGTCCCGTCTCGGGCTCGCGTCGCCGGGGCCCGTCCGGGCTTCTGTTCGCGCCCGTGATCTTCTGGTTGGGCCGCACCTCTCGCTTCAGGTCCTCCCGGGACCGTCCCGCCTCCCGGGCCGCCCTGTGCTTCTGTGCGGTCCGGCCCGTTCCCGGGTGTGCTGCCGGCCGCCCGGAAGTGGACTCTTCCAGCAGGGCCGTTCCGGGGCTCCGGAGTCGCCGTGGGGCGTTCTCACTGGTCGCGGCCCTGCCGTCATGAGAACGCCGGACGTGCGCCGGATGGAAACACGGCCGTACCATGACGCAATGCGAGATGTGATTCCGCATCTTGACACGCGGTGAACCTTCCTCGTACGTTCGTGACGCCTGAACGACCTGGTACGGCGGCGGGAGATCCCGCCACCGGTGAGACGCCGGCGTCTCGACGAGAGCGCCCCCTGAGAACCCCGTCGCCCCTCCGCGCCGGGTCGGCGCGGGAGTAGGAGCAGACATGGGTATGCGACGTACGGGAACCGGCCGGGCCCGCCCGGCGGTCCTCCCTGTCATGGCCGGTGGCCGCCGGGAGCGGCGGGACCGGTCGCCGGAGGCCGGCGCGTGAACCTGCTGGCGACCCCCGGGGGCCTGGCCCGCCTGGCCGACGACGGCGACGACGCGATCCTGCTCGACCTGCCCTTCGGCGACGTGTCGGCCATGCTCGCCGCGGGCGAGGGCTTCGCGCCGGCGCGGGCCGCGCGGGAGGTGGGCAGGGTCTCCCTCGAAGGGCTCCTGCCCCCGCTGCGCGGTTCCCGCGCGATCTGGGGCGTGGGACTCAACTACCGCTGCAAGGCCCGGCTCACCGGCCGGCCGATCCCGGCCACCCCCATCCTCTTCCTGAGATCGCCGTCGGCCGTGTCGGCGCCGGGGGCGGAGGTGGAGCTGCCGAGCGACCGTTCCAGCCAGGTGGACTACGAGGGCGAGGTGGCCTTCGTGGTGGGGCGGCGGATGTGCCGGGTCGCCCCCGACCAGGTGTGGGAGCACCTCGCCGGGGTCACCGCGGCCAACGACATGACCGCGCGCGACGTCATGGTCGCCACGGCGACGCCCACCCTGGCCAAGAGCTTTCCCGGTTTCGGGGCGCTCGGCGCCTCCGTGCTGGACCTGTCCACGGTCGAGGACCCCACGGACATCGCCGTACGGACCAGCGTGAACGGGACCGTACGGCAGGACGCGAGCACCGAGGCGCTGATCTTCGCGGTGCCCGAGCTGCTGGCCACGATCTCCCGCTTCGCCGTCCTGGAGCCCGGGGACGTGGTGCTGACCGGCACCCCCGCCGGCACGGGGCAGGACCGCGAGGTCTTCCTGTGCCCCGGCGACGAGGTCGAGGTGTCCGTCGCGGGGGTGCTGCCGCTGCGCACCCGGTTCCGCTGAAACCCCGCCCCCGCCTGACGCCCCCGTCCCGGGAACCCGCTTCCGGGGCCCCCGGAATCTCCGTCCGGAGCCCCGCGGAATCCACCTCCGGGGTCCGTCCCCCGGAACCCGCCCACAGCCGGTGCCGCCCCACCCGCGCCGCCCCCCGCACGTCCTCCAGAGCCCTCGGGCCCCAGAATCCGGCCCCCAGGGCCCCTCAGAACCGAAAGAGCAAGAGATGACCGAGACTGCATACGACCTGGTCCTGTCCGGTGGCACCGTCTTCGACCCCGTGGCGGGCACCCACTCGGTCACCGACGTGGCCGTGACCGGGGACAAGGTGACACGCATCGCGCCCTCGCTGGCCGCCCAGGGCGCCGAGGTCGTCGACTGCGCGGGCAAGTGGGTCCTGCCGGGCCTGGTCGAGGGGCACACCCACGTCTTCGAGAACGTCTCGAAGGTCGGCGCCCCGCCGGACGAGGCCCACCTGCGCCGGGGAGTGGTCGCCGCCGCCGACGCCGGTACGGTCGGCGCCTCGACCTTCGCCGCCTTCGACCGGTACGTCGTCCAGCCCGCCGAGATGCGGCTCGTCAACTTCCTCAACGTCTCGGTGCTCGGGCTCATCGACTTCCGCTTCGGCGAGCTGCTCAACCCCGCCACGCTGGTCCCCGAGGACGCGCTGGCCGTCGCGGCGGAGAACCCGGGCGTGGTCCGAGGCTTCAAGATCCGTCTCTCCGAGGATGTCGTCGGCTCCGCCTGGCGTTCGCTGCTCAAGACCTCCCTCGCGCTCGCGGCCGACGCGGGGCTGCCGCTGATGGTCCACATCGGCGAGACCGAGGAGCCCCTGCCCGAGGTGCTCGGGCTGCTCCGCGCCGGGGACGTCGTCGCCCACTGCTACACCGGCAAGCCGCACGGCATCCTCGACGGCGAGAGGGTCATCGCCGAGGTGCGGGAGGCGCGGGCCCGCGGGGTGCTCTTCGACAGCGCCCACGGCAGGAGCAACCTCAGCTTCGAGGTCGCCAGGAAGGCGATCGCCGACGGGTTCCTGCCCGACCTGCTCACCTCCGACACCAGCGCGCGCAACTGGCGCGGGCCGGTCTTCGACCTGGTCACCAGCGCGGCCAAGCTGCGCGCGCTGGGCATGACCATGGACGAGATCGTGCCGCGGATGACCATCGCCCCCGCCCGGCTGCTCGGCCTGGACGCGGAAGGGTACGGCACCCTGGCCGAGGGCGGCCCCGCGCACGTCACGGTGCTGGAGGACACCCCCGAGACGACCCTGCCCGACGCCTCCGGCAACTCGATCACGGCCACCAGGCTGGAGCCCGCGCTCGTCCTGCACCACGGGCGGCGCGTGGAGACGACGCCGTGGCGTGGCCTGGACCAGGACCGGTGACCGGCGCCCCCGGACCGGCCGCGCCGTCCTCGGAAGCCCCGTTCCCGGAGCCGGCCGCCCCGGGACCGGCGCCCCGGTCGCCGGTCGCCCCGGCGACGGGGGCCGCCGCGCTGCGGCGGAGGCTGCGGGACGCGCTGGCCGGCGGGGACCGGGTGGTCGGCACGTTCGTCAAGCTGCCGACCGTCGACTGCGTGGACCTCGCCCGGCAGGCCGGGTTCGACTTCGTCGTCGTGGACCTGGAGCACTCCTCGCTGCCGGAGGCGACCGCGCTCGGGCTCGTCCGGCACGCCGCCGCGACGGGCCTCCCGGCCCTGGTGCGGGTGCCCTCCGTGGACCCGGCGCTGATCAACAGGGTGCTGGAGGCGGGCGCGGCCGGGCTCCAGCTCTCCACGCTGACCGCCGTCGCCGAGGCCGCGGCCCTGGCCGACGCGGCCCGCTACGCCCCCCACGGGCGGCGGAGCGTGAGCCTGTCGCATCCCGCCGCGGGTTTCGGCGCGATGGACCTGGCGGCCTACCTGGCGGCCGAGGCGGAGGACCCCCCGCTGCTCGTGGGGCAGATCGAGACCGCCACCACCCGCGACCCGGTGGAGGAACTGGTGGGCGGCCTGGACGTGGCCTTCGTCGGCACCACCGACCTGGCGGTCGGCATGGGGCTTCCCGGTCCCGGGGCGCTGCGCGCGAGGGTCGAGGAGATCGTCGCCGCGGCCCTGTCCGCCGGGGTGGCGCCGGGCGGCTGGATCGCCCGCGCCGACGAGGCGCTGCTCACCGGCAGCGGCCTGGGCGCCGCTCGCTACCTCGTCGTCGGCTCCGACGTGCAACTCCTCGGCTCGGCCCTGCGCGAGACGATCCATCGATGGAAGGAAACGCAATGACCGGCTTCAGCCCGCTGCTCCACGGCATCGCGGTCAACTGGGACGACATCCCCGCGACCGTGATCCGGCCCGGGGTCTCCCGCAAGGTGTACTCCACCGACGAGGTCATGCTGGCCTGGCACGAGCTGGCCGTCGGCATGACGCTCAACCCGCACCACCACGACGACTTCGACCAGCTCGTACTGATCCTTCGGGGCAGGTGCGACTACTACGTCGACGGCGTGCCGCACGCGATGTCGGCCGGGTCGATGCTGCTGGTCCCCCGGGGCGCCGAGCACTACGTCGAGCCCACCGAGGGCCCGTGCGTCAACGTCGACGTGTTCAGCCCGCCGCGCGCGGACTTCCAGGACGCGGTCTGGCTGCCCGGGAGCTGACGGCACGACGGGAGTCACACCCGAAGCCGGTGCGGCGGGGGTCACGGCCGGAAGACGGCGCAGCGGGGGTCACAGTCCGAAGTCGGCCTTCCTGATCATGCAGTGCACTCCCTTGACCTGGTCGACGACCTGGCTGACCTCGAAGTCGGCCGCCGCGCTGAGGTAGGCCAGGGCCCTCGGCCGCTCCATCCCCTGGGTGCGCTCCAGGAAGCCCACGGCGGCCCGTACGGCGCGGCGCACGGCCTCGTCGAGGTCGGCGTGCAGGCCGAGCGGGAGCCAGTGGGTGGCGGTCTCGGCGAAGGGCTCCTCCAGCGCGCCCAGGAGCGTCCTGGCCTGGGCGGCGGGGATCACCGACAGGCGCAGCGTGGCGCGCAGCGGCGCCTCCAGCGCGGTCAGCGCGACCTCGCCGTCCCCTTGCGCGTAGTGCGGGTCCCCGGCGTAGAAACCGGCGCCGGGGACCTGGACCGGCAGGTACAGGCTCGATCCGACCTGGAGCTCGTTGATGTCGAGGTTGCCGCCGAAGGCGCCGGGCGGCACCGAGTGGACCGGCTCGGAGGTGTCGGAGGCCACCCCCATCAGGCCCAGGAACGGCGCGAGCGGGAAACGCGCCGACCGTCCCCGGCCGAACGGGATGACGCCGTGCAGGCGCCCGGCCTCCTCGACGACCTCGGTGAAGACGCAGACGCTGTTGTACTCGCGGGTCCCGTCCGGGCGCGGGCCGGTGTCGGCCGGGGTCTCGGGGAACTCCCCGGGCAGCGCGCCGTAACCGTGCCGGCTGCTGACGAACCCGTACGGCGCCCGGATCAGCAGGCTCAGCACGTCCACCCGGAGCACGTCGCCGGGTTCGGCGCCGGCGACCGAGATCGGCCCGGTCACCACGTGGGGGCCGTCGTTGTCGTAGTCGTGGGGGATTCCGGAGGCGGCGAGCTCGCGCGCGTCGGCGAGAATCCGGTCCGCGCCGACGCCGAACCCGGCGAGGTAGGCGTCCGGGTCGCGGCCCTGGTCCTCCAGGATGCCCTCGTGACTCAGCGTGTCGATCGTCACGGTCTCGCCGGAGGCGACGCGGAGCACGGGCAGGTGGTCGCGGTTGGGCAGCAGACCCCAGAGGCTAGTGTCTGAGCTGGTGGGGAGGTAGTGCGAACCATCGATGCGGCCGATCTTCGGCTGGAGCATTGTCCCTCCACGGGGGATACGACGCTGTCACCGGCTGAGAGAACCCCACGGGTGTTGCGTCGCCGTTAACGGGGAGTAACCGAACATTTCGGCCTGCCGGCTCGCACTTGACACCGGGAAGGCGCGGTAGCAGCATCACATAGCGAGATGCCATCTCGAATTCTCGTTCAAGATCCGCAGGAAGGCTGGGCGCCGCGATGACGGAGCTGACACAGGGACATCCGATCGCCTCTCTCGTGGAGGAGAACGGGGAGGAGCTCTCGTTCCGGGTGCACCGGTCCGCCTACCGCTCCCCGGAGGTCTTCCAGGCCGAGACGTCCCGCATCTGGGGGCACACCTGGCTCTACCTGGGCCACGAGACGGAGATCCCCAAGCCGGGCGACTTCAGGACCAGGACCCTCGGCGGGCGTCCGCTGATCTTCTGCCGTGACTCCTCCGGCGAGATCCAGGTCTTCCTCAACGCCTGCACCCACCGGGGCACGGTGCTGTGCCGCTTCAGCGAGGGCAACACCAAGTTCTTCCAGTGCTTCTACCACGCCTGGGCGTTCAGCAACTCCGGCGACCTGGCGGCCCTGCCCGGCGACGACGCCTACGCCGACGTGGACGGCTTCCGCGAGCGCATGAGGCTCCGCTCGGTGCCCAGGATCGCGAGCCACGAGGGCTTCGTCTTCATCGCCTTCGACCCCGGCGTGCCCGACCTGCTGACCCACCTCGGCAAGGCCGCCCACTACATGTCGCTGACCGCCAGGATCGGCCCGGCGGGCATGGAGACCGTGCCCGGCGTGCAGCTGTACTCGGTCAAGGGCAACTGGAAGCTCGCCGTCGAGAACGCGATGGACGGCTACCACTTCGCCCCGACCCACAACACCTTCGTGGGCTACCTGCGCGAGACCGGCTTCGCCGTCACCGACGACGACCAGTACGCCTACGACCTGGGCGGCGGCCACGGCCTGCTCATCCTGACCGGCCACAACGGGCGGATCGGGATGGTCTGGGAGCCGAGGTTCGGCGAGACCGAGCGGGAGCGGACGGTCGCCAAGCGCGAGGAGATGGTGGACCGGCTGGGCTCCGAGCTCGCCGCCGAGATCGCCGACGCCAGCCGGATCCTCTTCGTCTTCCCCAACCTGCTGTTGTTCGACCTGGAGGCGCTGACCATCCGCCAGCTCGAACCGGTCGCCCCGGACCGGACCGACGTGCGGGCCTGGCAGTTCGTCGAGGCGGACGAGCCGGCCGAGGTACGGGCGCTGCGGATCAAGACGATGGTCAGCTTCGTCGGTCCCGGCGGACTGGCCACCCCGGACGACATCGAGGCGTACGAGGCGGTGCAGCGCGGGATCGAGGCGACCGCGGACTCGGCCGACCCCCGCTTCGACTGGAGCGACATGTCGCGCGGCATGGCCAACGAGCGCGAGGGCAACCAGGGCCGCTCCATCGACGAGGGCGCGATGCGCAGCTTCTGGCGGCACTGGGCCTCGGTCGCGGGCAGGGACTGAACCGGTGAGCACGGAGCGGACGGAGCGGATGGAACGCTCCGAGGGGCCGGAGCGGACGGGGCAGTCGTCGGAACCGTCGGAATCGAAGGAGAACGTCGTGGGCGGCAGGATCATCACCCGGCCCGAGGTGGAGGACTTCCTCTACCGGGAGGCCCAGCTGCTCGACGAGTGGCGCATGGACGAGTGGTTCACCCTCTTCGAGGAGGGCGGGCGGCTGGAGGTGGCCACCACCGACTGGAAGGGCTGGGACAGCTCCTCGGGCGGCTCCTTCATGTGCGACGACTACGACCTCATCAGGGCCAGGGTCAAGCGCCTCAAGAGCCGCAAGGCGCACGCGGAGAACCCGCACTCCAGGACGCACCGCATGATCTCCAACGTGATCATCCTGGAGCGGGGCGAGAACACGGTCTGGGTGGCGGCGAACTTCATCGTGCACCGCTACCGGGACGGCGGGACGTACACCTACGTGGGCCGCTACGAGCACGTCCTGCTCGTCGAGGAGCAGGGACTGCGCTTCCGGCTCCGCAGGGCGATCCCGGCCATGGAGGCCATGGACGCGGGCGCACGGCTGAGCTTCATCCTCTGATGATCAAACACGTGCTGCTCTTCCGCTTCCGGTCCGACGTGCCCGCCGAGGCGGCCGAGGCCGTCCTGGCGGAGCTGGAGACGTTCCCCGGCAGGTACCCGGCCATGCGCGGCTGGGCCTGCGGCCCCAACATCAGCACCCGCGACACGAGCATGACGCACGGCTTCGTCGTCGAGTTCGACTCCGAGGCCGACCTCCTGGGCTACCTGAACAGCTCCTCGCACGAGGAGTTCGTGCGGCTGCGCTGGCGCCCGGTGATCGAACGGCAGGCCATCGTCAGCTTCCCCTTCTGACCGGGACCGCACGACCCGCACCGAAAAACCCGCACGACCCGCACCGAACGACCCGCACGACCCGAACGACCCGAACCGGACGCGTACGAGAGACACGGAAACGACAAGGAAAAGGAAGAGGTAGCACCATGACAACCGCCACCCGCCGCCGGGCGCCGTTCGGGATGGAGTACGCCCGGATCGCGGTGCCCGACATGGCCGCGACCGTCGAGTTCCTGCAGTACCACGTGGGTCTCCAGCTCGAACAGCACGACGACGAGCACGCCTACCTGCGCGCCGACATCGAGCACCACTGCGTGGAGCTGCTCAGCGAGCCCGGCAGGGAGGTGTCGCAGACGGTCGCGATCGGCTTCAGCGTGGAGTCCGGCGAGGTCCTCGACGACCTGCGGGAACGGGTCACCGCGGCGGGCCTGGAGGTGCTCCCGCTACAGGACCGGATGAAGGCGCTCTGCGAGCGCGGCTTCGGCGTGCGCGACCCGAACGGGCTGATCGTCGAGCTGTTCACCGAGTTCCACGAGTACGCCGAGCCGCCGCTCATCGAGCTGCGCCCACTCGACCTGGTGCACCCCTTCATCGCCACCGACAAGTACGACGAGTGCCTGGCCTTCTACACCGGGGTGCTCGGCTTCCAGTCCTCCGACCATGTCGGGGACGTCACCGTCTTCCTGAGGGCCGAGGACCGCTACCACCACAGCCTCGCCCTCCAGCGCAACGAGGAGTACTACGTCGCGCACCTGTGCTTCATGATGAAGAGCTTCGACCACGTGATGCGCGGCAGGGCGCGTGCCCTGTACAAGAACGTCCCGATCGCCTCGGACATGGTCAACCACTCCGCCTCCACCTCGATCGCGTTCTACCTGTTCGACCCCAAACACGGGCCCAGGTTCGAGCTGTGCGACGGCCACCGTGTCCTCACCCCCGAGGAGCACGAGACGCACCGGCCGCGCAGGATGACCGTGGACCCGCGCAACATCGACGTCTGGCGCGCCGCCTCCGACGACTGGGGCCGCTTCTAGGACCGGCCCCGGGTCACCCCCCTCAGGGACCCCGGGGCCGGTCGAACGTGGGGCCGGACGACGAGCCGGCCGGGAGAGGCGGGCGCACCGGGAAGCGCTCCCGGGGGGAGCGGTATGCCTCCGGCCAGGGCGAGGCCGGCGGACGCCGGCGCATCTCCCTACTCCGGCCGGGATCCGGTGATTCCCGTGGGGTGCAGGCCTCAGCCTTGCGCTCCCCACTTGGAAACCCCTTGTGACTGACTGGCCGGACCGCCGGCGATGAGGTGGACGTCGCCGAACTCGTGCCAGAGGTACCCCTCGGCGAGCGCCGCCGCGTACGACCGTGAGAGCAGGTCGCGGCCGGCGATCGCCGAGAGCATCAGCAGGTGGCTGGAGCGAGGCTCGTGCAGGCCGGTGAGCAGGCCGTCGACCGCCCTTACCCCGGTCTGGGGGGTCACCAGGTGCGAGGTCCGGCCGCTCGACGCCCGGAGGCGGCCGTCCGGCGCCACGGCCGACTCCAGCGCCCTGACCACGGTCGTGCCGACCGCGATCACCCGGCCGCCGGACGCGCGCGTGAGCTCCACCTGGCGGGCGGTGGGGCCGGGCACCTCGAACCACTCGGGGAAGGGCGGCTCGTCGCGCTCGGGGGAGGCCACCCCGGTGTGCAGGGTGATCGGCGCGATCCCGACCCCGCGCGACACCAGCGAGGTCACCAGGGCGGTGGTGAACGGCCGCCCCGCGCTGGGCATCTCCGCGCTGCCGGGCCGTACCCCGAACACGGTCTGGTAGTCGTCCAGGGGCCAGTCCCGGTCCACGTAGGAGTAGCGGATCGGCACGCCGTGACGGCGCAGGTAACCGGTGACCTCCCGGTCCAGGCTCGCCCGCCACAACCGGGGCGTCTCGCGCCCCAGCAGCCGCAGCGTCGCCCCGCCGGGCAGCGGCAGCCACTCCCCGGCCGCCCCGCCCCGGTAGGGCTCACCGGCCCACCCAGGGCCACCGGGGTCACCAAAGCCGCCAGAGCCACCGGGCGTGCTGGACATGTGGGACTTGTTTGACCTATTGGACTTATTGGACGCAGTAGGTGTGCCGGAGGCGCTGAGAAGTCCCCCCGCTCCGGAACCGTCCGGCTCCCGGCGCCGGCGGAGCTCGACCAGCCAGGTCCCGTCCTCGCGTTCGGTGGAGAAGTGCACCGCCAGGCGGTCGAGCCGGACCGCGGCCGGGAGCGTACCGGAGTTGTTGACCACCAGCAGGTCGCCGGGGCCGAGCAGGTCCGGCAGGTCGGTGAACGTGTGGTGGGCGACCCGGCCCGTGTCACGGTCGGAGACCAGCAGGCGCACCCCGTCGCGGGCCAGCCCCCGGGCCTCCGGCGGTTCGTGCGCCTCCAGCTCGGGCGGGAGCGTGAAGCCCGCCGCCATGGCGTCCGTCACGGGCGTGCCCGTCGTCCCGCTCACGCGTGCCTCACCCGCCCGCTCTCCGGGCGCTCGGCGATCAGCCGCAGCAGGGTGGGCACCACGGTCTCGGGGGCGGGCGCCGCCGCGGCCTCGCCGGGACCGACCGCGTCGGCCAGCATGGCCGTGGACATCTCGCCAGGATCGACCCACCAGACCGCGACGCCCGGCTCCTCCACGGCCAGCACGTGCGAGAGCCGCTCCAGGGCGGCCTTGGTCGCGCCGTACCCGCCCCATCCCTCGTACGCCTCCACCGCCGCGTCGGAGGAGACGTTCACGACCGCGCCGCGCCGGTCCCTGAGACCGCGCAGGGTCGCCTGGATCAGCGCCAGCGGGGCCAGCACGTTCACCGCGAACAGGTCGCCGAGCGCGCCGACCGGGTAGGAGGCCAGCGGCGGCAGCGGTACGGGGCCCAGCCCCGAGGCGTTGTTGACCAGCAGGTCCAGCCCGCCGCCCTCCGCCGCGGCCCGTGCCAGCCGGTCCCGGTGGGCGGGGTCGGCGACGTCCCCCGCCAGGACGAGGGCGTCCAGGCCGCCGGTGGCCGAGCGCAGCGCGTCCTCGCCGCGCGCGGTGAGGATGAGCCGCCAGCCGTCGGCGGCCAGGGAACGGGCCAGGGCCAGGCCGAGACCGCGGGAGGCTCCGGTGATGAGTGCCGTCTTCGTCATACCCCGACGCTAGGAGCGGGCCGCCCGCCGCACATCGGCCCTCGGACCCGGTACGGCCCGGGCCGATGGTCGCAGGCGGACCCGTCCACGGCCTGGGTCGATGGTCGCAGGCGGACCCGTCCACGGCCTGGGTCGACGGTCGCAGGCGGACCCGTCCACGGCCTGGGCCGACGGTCGCAGACGGGTCCGGAAGGACCTAGGACCGGCGGCGCACGCGGCGGGCACCCGCCGCGGCCTAGAGTCGTCTCGTGGCTTCCGAAAGTTCCGCGAGTTCTGAGGGCTCCGCGAGCTCCGAAGGCTCCGGGAGCGAGGACCCGGGTGCCGTGCTGGAGGCGGTGAGCTCGGCCGTCCTCGCGGTGACCAGGCACCTGTCGGTCCGGGAGGTGCTCCAGGTCATCGTGCGGTCGGCGCGGCGGCTGCTGGACGCCCGCTACGCCGCGCTCGGCGTGCCCGACGAGGCCGGGGCGTTCGCCGAGTTCGTCGCCGAGGGCATCTCGGACGAGCAGTGGGAGGCCATCGGGCCCATGCCCCGCCAGCACGGCATGCTCGGCGCCATGCTGCGCGAGGGCGTGCCGGTCCGGCTGCCCGACATCCGCAAGGACCCCCGCTTCGAGTACTGGCCGCGTGCCCACCCGGTGCTCAAGGACTTCCTCGGCGTGCCCATCCTGGACGGGGACCAGGTGCTCGGCATCATCTTCCTGTCCGACAAGCGGACCCCGGGCGGCTTCACCGAGGCCGACCAGCGGCTGCTCACCATGTTCGCCGCGCACGCCGCGATCGCCCTCACCAACGCCCGCCTGTACGAGCGGAGCCGGGAGCTCACGCTGGCGGAGGAGCGCACCCGGATGGCCAGGGACCTGCACGACGCGGTGACCCAGAAGCTGTTCTCGCTGCGCCTCACCGCGCAGGCCGCCGCCTCGCTGGTGCCCGGCGACCCGGCGCGGGCGCTGCGGGAGCTCGACCGGGTGGAGCGGCTGGCCGGGGAGGCGCTGGCCGAGCTCCGCGCGGTGATCGTGGAGCTCCGGCCGGCCGAACTCGGCCGGCACGGCCTGGCCGAGACGCTCCGCAAGCACGTCCGGCTGCTCGACCGGCTCCACCCGGCCTCGTTCTCGTTCGAGGAGACGTCCGAGATCGCGGGGGAGCCGGCCGGGGAGAGAACGGCGCGCCCGCTCGGCCCTCTCGGCCCGCTCGGCCCTCTCGGCCCCCTCGGCCCGCTCGGTCCGCTGGATCCCGAGGTCGAGGTGGCCGTCCTGCGGGTGGCCCAGGAGGCGCTGCACAACGCCTCCCGGCACTCGGCGGCCCGGACCGTCACCGTACGGCTGGGGCGTGAGGGCGGGCGGGTGGTGCTGGAGGTCGGCGACGACGGGACGGGGTTCGACGTGGCCGCCGCGGCGGGGCGGGGTCTGGGCGTCGCCTCGATGGCCGACCGCGCCGAGGCGGCCGGCGGGAACGTGCTGGTGAGATCGGAGCCTGGCGCCGGCACGGTCGTCCGGATGGAGGTGCCCGCGTGATGCGTGTCCCGATCGCCGACGGCGATCCGATGGTCCGGGTGACGTGTGTCCCGGTCGCCGACGACCACCCGGTGGTCCCGATGGAGGTGCCCGCGTGATCCGTGTCCTGATCGCCGACGACCACCCGGTGGTCCGCCAGGGGCTCCGTACCTTCCTGGACCTCCAGGACGACCTGGAGGTGGTCGGCGAGGCCGCCGACGGCGCCGAGGCGGTCGCGCTGGTGGAGTCCCTCGCCCCGGACGTGCTGCTGCTGGACCTGAAGATGCCGGTCCTGGACGGGCTCGGCGCGCTGCTCTCGCTGGCGGCGCGAG
Source organism: Streptosporangium sp. DT93 (assembly GCF_049844535.1). Taxonomy (NCBI): domain Bacteria; kingdom Bacillati; phylum Actinomycetota; class Actinomycetes; order Streptosporangiales; family Streptosporangiaceae; genus Streptosporangium; species Streptosporangium sp. DT93. The sequence goes on along the minus strand of NZ_JBNCLF010000001.1, from coordinate 365,962 downwards.
GGCTCTCGCCCAGGGTGCTGGTGCTGACCTCGGTCGGCGACCCCGGCGGGGTGGCCCCGGCGATCCGGGCGGGCGCGGCGGGCTTCCTCTACAAGGACGTCGAACCGGCCGCGCTGGTACAGGCGATCCGGGCGGTGCACGGCGGCCAGGTGCTGCTCGCGCCCGAGGCCGCGGAGGCGATGCTGTCCGGCGCGGGGCCGCTCCCCGCGCCGGGGGCGGGCAGGACGGGCGAGCGGCGGGACGAGCGGGACGGGCCGGTGGCGCCGCTGACCGACCGGGAGCGCGAGGTGCTCGCGCTGATCGCCTCGGGCCACTCCAACCGGGAGATCGCGAGAAGGCTCACGGTGGCGGAGAAGACGGTGAAGACCCACGTCTCCAACGTGCTGATGAAACTGGGCGTGCAGGACCGGACGCAGGCCGCCCTGTACGCGGTGCGCAACGGCCTCGCCTGACGTCCTCGCCCGGCGGACCCCGGCGGACCCCGGCGGACCCCGGCGGACCCCGGTCGTGCCCGGTGGACCCCGGTGGTCCTCGGTGCTCAGACCAGTTCGGTCATGGCGTGGTGGGCGACCACCCGCGCGCGGCGTACCGCCCGGTCCAGCTCGCGCAGCGCCTGGCCGCGCACGACGATCTGGCCCGAGGTGATCCCCCGGTCGTCGGCGACCCGGAGCACCGCGGCCAGCCGGGCGGCCAGCGCGGCGATCCGGTGGGCGCGGGCGGGGTAGCCGGGGGCCAGGCCCTCGTCCATGACCTCCACCCGCCGCCTGCCCTGGGCCGGGCCCTCGACGCCGATCAGGGCGTCGGTGGCCACCCGCATCGCGCGGGTCAGCTCGTGCTCGGCCTCGGCCAGGGAGGGCAGGTCAGGGGCCGCGGTACGGGCCTGCAGCACGCTCCAGCGAACCCCGGCGTACGATGACCCGCGGCGGTCCTTTACCGGGACCAGGCCGAGGCATCTGTCGGGAAGCACGGCTATCGCCGCCTGCCCGGCCTCGATGGCCGCGGAGTTGAAGGGGGGCGGTCCGGTGAGACCGAGCGGGTCACCCGCGACCGGCAGGGCCAGCCGCAGCGACTTCATGCCCTCGATCCGCAGGTCGGCGAGGAATCCGCGCAGAGGGACGTCGCCGGCGTCGCCGGCGACGAGTTGGGGGCCTGCCTGCCGCTCGACGCGGTCGGCGGCCTCGTCGAGGCCCACCTGTCCGGCGAGCCAGGCGTTGCCCCAGCAGACGAGAGTGGCCGAGATCGGTGAATCAGGGTGCACCGATCCACGATATGCGCTTGTCCTGCAATAGGTTTTGTTCCAGCGATTCACAAGGAGGCTTCAGGGATGGGCGGTCAGGTGCTTCGGCTACAGGACGTCACCGTCCGCAGAGACGGGGCTGCCCTGCTGCGGGAGATCGACTGGACCGTTCACGAGGACGAGCGGTGGGTCGTCATCGGTCCCAACGGCGCGGGCAAGACGACGTTGCTGCAGGTGGTCGGGGCTCTGCTCTTCCCCACCGAGGGCATCGTGGAGATCCTGGGCGAGCGGCTCGGCCAGAGTGACGTCTTCGAACTGCGGCCCCGCATCGGGCTGGCGAGCGCCGCGCTGGCGGAGAAGGTCCCGCCGGACGAGAAGGTCATCGACCTCGTGCTCACGGCCTCGTACGCCATTCTCGGCCGCTGGACGGAGGAGTACGACTCCAACGACGTCACGCGGGCCGTCGAGCTGATCGACCAGCTCGGTTGCGCCCACCTGATCCGGCGCCGCTTCAACACGCTGTCGGAGGGGGAGCGCAAGCGGGTCCAGATCGCCCGCGCGCTCATGCCGGACCCGGAGCTGCTGCTGCTGGACGAGCCCGCCGCCGGCCTGGACCTGGGCGGGCGCGAGGACCTGGTCCACCGCCTGTCCACGTTCGCGCACGACCCCAAGGCGCCGACCATGGTGCTGGTCACCCACCACGTCGAGGAGATCCCCGGAGGGTTCACCCACGCGCTGCTGCTGCGGCACGGCTCGGTGGTGGCCCAGGGGCCGATCGAGCAGGTGATGACCGCGGAGAACCTCTCGCGCACCTTCAGCGTCCCGCTCACCCTGGACCGGGGACGCGACGGCCGCTGGTACGCGCGGGCGCACCAGCTCTGAGACCGTTCTCGGCCGTTCAAAGGCCGGTGAACGGAAAAGCAAATATCCTGCGGTCAGGGGTCCACGTGAACCGACCGCCGGGGATTGCTCATGGAGTCGCTCGTCGTCACGCTCGCCGTCGTCGCCGTGGCGGCGTTCGCCGTGTACCGGACGGTCCATGTGGTGCCGCAGGCCACCGCGGGGGTCGTGGAGCGGTTCGGGCGCTACCACCGCACCCTCGGCCCGGGGCCGAACCTGGTGGTGCCGTTCATCGACCGGGTCAGGGACGTCGTCGACCTGCGCGAGCGGGCCGTGTCCTTCCCGCCGCGGCCGGTCGTCACCCGCGACCACCTGGTGGTCTCGGTCGACGTGGCCGTGTGGTTCCGCGTGGTCGACGCCCGCGCGGCCACCTACGAGATCGCCAACTTCCTGCTCGCCGTCGAGCAGCTCACCGTCACCGCGCTGCGCGACGCGATCGGCGCCAGGGACCTGGAGGACGCGCTGGCCTCGTACGGGGAGATCGGCGCCGAACTGTGCGACGCGCTCGGGCCGGCCGCCGGGGCGTGGGGCGTGCGGATCGGCCGGGCCGAGCTCAAGGCGATCGACCCGCCGGCCTCCGTCCAGGAGTCGATCGAGCGGCACGCGTGCGCCGAGCGGGACGGGCGGGTGGCGGTCCTGGCCGCCCAGGGGCACCGCGAGGCCGCCGTCCTGGCCGCCGAGGGGGTACGGGAGGCGGCCGTGCTCAGGGCGCGGGGCGAGGCCGAGGCGGCGGTGCTCGCGGCACGGGCCGAGGCCGACGCCAGGAGGGAGCGGGCGGTGGGGGAGGCGGAGGCGGCCGAGATGCTCCTGAAGGCCGTCCGCGAGGGCGGGCCCGGCCCCGAGGTCCTCACCTACGCGTACCTGCGGGCGCTCCTGGAGATCTCCGAGGGAGACCCCGGGCTCGGGACGGGAGCCCTGCCGGCCCGCGCACCCGTCGCGGGACCCGGGGCGGAACCCCGGCGGTCCCCGCCCACCGGCTGACGGTTCCCGGCCTCCTGCCCGCCGATCGGCGGTCCCCGCACACCCCCTGACAAGGGCCCCGGCCTTAAGAGGTTGTCGATCTCCTCCTAGCATCCCTGGAGGGCCGCGCACCCGTGACGGGCGCGAGCCGTACACGTGAGGGAGAGCGCATGACACCGTGGGAGGCGGTCGCGATCTTCGTGGCCGGCATCGGGGCCGGGGGCATCAACGCGGTCGTCGGCTCCGGATCGCTGATCACGTTTCCGACGATGGTCGCGCTGGGGATGCCGCCGATCGTCGCCAACGTCTGCAACAGCATCGGCCTGGTCCCCGGGTCGCTGACCGGCGCGCTCGGCTACCGGGCGGAGCTGAAGGGGCAGCGCCGGCGGCTGATCCGGCTGGGCCTGCCCACGATCGTCAGCGCGGTGATCGGCGGGGTACTCCTGCTCTACCTGCCCGCCGAGACGTTCGACATCGTCGTCCCGGTGCTGATCGGCCTGGCGTGCGTGCTGGTGGTCGTCCAGCCCCGCCTGAACAGGTGGCTGAGCGCCCGCCGCGAGCACGCCCGCCCGCACGGCGGCCCCTGGCTGTGGGCGGGCGTCTTCGCGTCCGGCATCTACGGCGGATACTTCGGCGCCGCCCAGGGCGTGCTCCTCATCGGCCTGCTGGGCAGCTTCCTCGACGACGACCTGCAGCGGATCAACGGGGCCAAGAACGTGCTCTCGCTGCTGATCAACACGGCCGCCGCGACGCTGTTCATCCTGATCGCGGAGATCGACTGGACGGCGGTGCTGATGGTGGCGCTGGGCGCGGCCATCGGGGGCTTCCTGGGAGCGAAGATCGGCAGGAGGCTGCCCGCGCCGGTGCTGCGCTGGTTCGTCGTCTGCGTCGGCGTGATCGCGATAATCAAACTGGTGTACGGGTGAACCTGCCCGGCATTGGGTACTTATCAGGTATGAAAGGTGACAAGGTCGAGGTTGTCATCGACGCAGGAGACAGTTCACGAACCTACGAGGTCAGCGCCACCAGAGCCGGACGCCGTGTGGAGGTCGCCAACGCGCGCGGCGGCGTGGTGGAGGTGAGCGAGGTCACCCGGAGCGGTACGGCCGTGCGCACCGCCCGTTTCATGTCCAGCCGTATCCTCGCTCTGGTCGAACACCCCGCCGACGGCAAGCCCGCCTAGGCTCCGCGTCACCCCGCCCCGGACCGGGCGGGGTGACGCACCTGCCGGTCCAGGGCGGATCACACCTGGGCCGGGCGGACCTGGAGCACGCCGTCGCGGCGGACGCGGGTCTCGAAGGCCGGTTGCGGCGCGGTGGCCGGGCCGTGCACGACGGCCCCGTCGGAGAGCCGGAAGGTGCTCCCGTGCCACGGGCAGACCACGCAGGCCGTCCCCTCCTCCGAGACCAGGCGCCCCTGGTGGAGCGGGCCGGCCAGGTGGGCGCAGTGGTCGGCGAGCACGGTGACGCCGCCGCCGACGCGGAGCACGAACAGGTCGATGTAGCCGAGCCGCCGGGTGACCGGGCGCCCGTCCGGCAGGTCGGCGATCTCGCACAGGTCGTGCCAGCCCAGCGGGACCAGGTGGGCGACCGACTCGGCGTGGTTGGCCCCGGCCGCCTGCCGGTAGGCCAGGTGGCCGCCGAGGTAGCCGCCCGCGCTCGCGGCGCCCAGGCCGGCGAACGAGAGCATCCGCCCGGTCCGGTCCCGGCCGGTCAGCCTGAAGGCCAGGGATCCGGTGTAGAGCCCCAGGGCGGTCAGGTTGGCGATCGCGTGCACGAAGCCCACCCGTTGCTGCTCGCGGTGCAGCGCGGACCAGTCGGTCACGCCCGCCGCCATCGCCGGTATCGCGGCGGCGAGCCCTCCGGCGACCAGTACGCGCGACGCGCGCGGGTCGGAACGGGTCACGTCCAGCACCGCCGCGGCGGACCAGAGCCCCAGGACGAGGTTCGCCACCGGCGGATGGAGCGGTTTGCCGGTCGGAACCCCGTGCAGCAGGTCCCGGAGCGGCCCCGGGCCTATCCTCCGGCGTACGGCCTTGGCGAGCACGCGGATCGGCCTGTCGGCTCTGGGCGACCGCTCGATCCGGTCGGTGAGCTCTACCCCGGGCACCAGACGCTTGAAGGTTCTGCGTCCTGTTTTGACGGTTTCCTTCACCATCGCCCCTTTCTTAGCCCTTAGGGACCTACCCGGGAAAGGCGTTATGCACGCGCCAAATGCCCCCGGCTGACGGAGAGGGCGATGATCTCGGTGGCGTAGGCGCCCAGTGTCGGCGACCCCTCCTCGATGATCCTCACCTTCTCCAGCACCTGCTCGGCCGTCACCTTGTACAGCGACCAGGTGCCGCCCTCGTTGTGGTGGTTGGCCATGATCGGCGCGATGCGGTCCAGGGCCTTGGCGAACCGGGCCTCGGGCGTCGCGCGCTCCTCGAACTCGTCCCAGAGCGCGCGCAGCCGGCACGCCTGGTCGTCGGGGAGGAGCCCGAAGATCCGGTCGGCGGCCTTGCGTTCGATGCCGAGCTGGGCCTCGACCGCCTGGCTGTCGTAGATGAAGGTGTCTCCGGCGTCGATCTCGACGATGTCGTGGACGAGCAGCATCGCGACGACCCTGTCGAGATCGGTGCCCGGTGGTGCGTGCTCGGCCAGGACCATCGCCAGCATGCCCACGTACCACGAATGCTCGGCGTCGTTCTCCCGCCGCGACCCGTCCATGAGGGTGTTGCGGCGGACGATGCGCCTGAGCTTGTCGATCTCCATGGCGAAGCTGAGCTGAGCGTGCAGGCGGTCCTGTGCTGGAGGGGTGGTCACGCGCGCAAGCCTAATGCGCGCCGATCCCCCTTTTCCGAGCGATCATGGGATCACACACGACCGAGCGTGACCGGAACCCCGTTGAACACGGCGTTTCCCGAGGGAACGTCCACGACGGAATCGTCGGTGAGCGTGTTGGCGTTCACCCCGGCGTGCTCGGCGGCGATCGGCTGCGAGCTGCCGGCGTGCCCCCACCCGTGCGGCAGGCTCACCACTCCCGGCATGATCGTGTCGGTCGGCTCCAGCGGTACGACCAGCTCGCCGGCGGCCGACCGGACCACGGCCCGCCCGTCCAGCCCGAGCCTGCTCACGTCGTCGGGGTTGATCTGCAGGGTGCACCGGTTGGTCCCGCCGACCAGCGGGCCCACGTTGTGCAGCCAGCTGTTGTTGGACCGCAGGTGGCGCCGTCCGATCAGCACCATCTCCGCGGGCGGCACGGCCAGCCGGTCGCGCAGTCGCGCGACGTCCTCGACGATCTGAGGCGGGGCCAGCTCCACCCGCCCGGAGGCGGTGCGCAGGATCTCCTTCAGCCGCGGTTCCAGCGCGCCCAGGTCGATGCCGTGCGGGTTGTCCAGGAGCGTGGCGAGCGAGAGCCCGTACGGGCCGAGCCTGAGCATGGCGTCCAGCCGCCTCTCCGGGCCGCTGCCGCCGTCCAGCGAGGCGCGCAGCTCGGCCACGTCCCGGCCCTCCATCGGCGAGCCGGGCGTCCGGGCGGCCCTGTCGAGGATCCGGTCGAGGATCAGCTCGTCCAGCGCGGCCGGGTCCGCGTCCGCGCCCTGTCCCGAGGCGATCATGGTCAGCCGCGCCATGATCTCGGCCTCCGACGGCCGTCCCGGCTCCAGCGGCAGGACCGGCGGGGAGAACCGCGCGTAGTTGCGGACCGCGAAGGACAGCAGCGACAGGTCGTAGTGGGGTGACTGCGTGATCCGCGGCGGCGGCAGGATGACGTTCGCGTGCCGGGTGGTCTCGTTCAGGTAGGGGTCGACGCAGACCATGAACTCCAGGTCGCGGAAGGCGCGGTCCAGCCGGGGGCCGCCGGGCGCCGACAGCACCGGGTTGCCGGCCACCATCACCACCCCCCTGACCTGCCCCTCGCCGGGGGTCTCGATCTCGTCGGCGAGGGTGGCCACCGGCAGCTCGCCGTTCGCCTCCGGCAGGTTCCGGACGCGGCTGTGCCAGCGGCCCGTGGTGTACGGCTTGGTGCGGCGGCCGCTCTCCACGGCGGCCTTGGCGAACATGACCCCGCCGGGACGGTCGAAGTTGCCGGTCAGGACGTTGACGACGTCGACCAGCCACTGCGCGAGCGTGCCGAACTCGGCGGTGCAGGTGCCGATGCGCGCGTAGACGGCGGACGTCGGGGCCGCGGCCAGCTCGCGCGCCAGCCCCGCGATCCGGCCGGTGGGCACGCCGCAGATCGGGGCCACCGCCTCGGGGGCGAAGTCCCGCGCCAGCCGCCGGACCTCCTCCAGCCCCTCGACCTCGACGTCGATCGCGGTGAGATCCTCGGCCAGCAGCGTGTGCACGATGCCGAACAGCAGGTAGGCGTCGGTGCCCGGCCGGATGAACAGGTGCTCGTCGCCGAGGGCGGCGGTGCGGGTACGGCGCGGGTCGACGACCACGAGCCTGCCGCCCCGCGCGCGCAGCGCCTTGAGACGGCCGGGGAAGTCGGGGGCGGTGCAGAGCGAGCCGTTGGACTCCAGCGGGTTGGCGCCGAGCATCAGCAGGTAGTCGGTGCGGTCCAGGTCGGGCACGGGGATGGCCATCGGGTCGCCGAGCATCAGGCCGCAGGAGACGTGCTTGGGCATCTGGTCGGCGCTGCTCGCGGAGAAGACGTTGCGGGTGCCCAGGGCCCGGATCAGCGATCCGCCGTACAGGGCGCCGGCCATGGAGTGGGCGTTCGGGTTGCCGACGTAGACGGCCAGCGCGGAGCGGCCGTGGGCGTCGATCACCGAGGTCAGGCCCTCCTCGACCGCGCGGAACGCCTCCTGCCAGGAGACCTCGCGCCACTCGTCGCCCGTCCGGATCATCGGGACGCGCAACCGGTCGGGGTCCTCGTCCAGGCGGCCCAGGCTGGCGCCCTTGGGGCAGATGAACCCCTTGGAGAACGGGTCGTCCGGGTCGCCCTTGACCGAGGTGATGTGCCCGGCGTCGTCGAGGGTGAGCCGGAGGCCGCAGACGGCCTCGCAGAGGGGGCAGGTCCGGTGCGCTGTTCTCATCGGCACTCCTGAGTTCGACGAATGAACTCATCATGGCCGCCGGGTGCGGCGAGGGGAAGCCCCGGACCCCGGCGTGCGCTTCGGAGCCCGGGGCCTTTCCCGGGCGTGCGCCTCGAAGTCCGGGGTTCTTCCCGGACCCCGGCGTGCGCTTCGGGGTCCGGGACTTTCCCGGACCCGGACACCTATGCCGGCGTCCGGGGCTTTCCTGGATCCGGGCACGTGCGCCGGAGTTCGAAGTTCTTCTCGGACCCGGACGTGGTCACCGCCTCCGGGCGGAGGCGCGGTCACCACCCCGGGGCACGGGGCGGGGCCGTCAGGCGGTGGCGACGTCGCCGCCCGCGACCTTGTCCGGGACGGGGGAGAGGGCCAGGGCGGGGGCGGAGATCCGCTCGGCCCGGAGCAGGTCGAAGCGGGGCTCGCGGTAGTGCCTGGCCCCGAACCCCGTCCTGGTCACGGTCCATCCGAGGCGGTGGGCCCACTCGTCCTGGTCCATGCAGAGCTCTCGGTCGCTCACGTAGATCAGGTCGAGGGCGAAGGTCTTGATTCCACGGAATCTGTTGGTACGGTGAAAGGACAAAGGAGACTCCCTTCGTGGCTTTGACGCGGAGTTCTCGTACCAACCGGGTCGGTGGCCGCCGGCCCGGTTTTTTCGCGCCCGGCAGGGCGCCTTCTTGTGACGCGTGCGACTCTGGGCCGTCGCCGGCCGTCCCCTCGGGTTTCCCGCTGGCCTCCCGTGTCCCCTCCGTCGTGACGGAGCGGCGCCGTCGCCGATCGGCCGCGCGCTCGCGACGCCCCGCGCGCACGGCTCTCGAAGGCCCCCCGGACGCGCCACCGGATGATCGTCGGCGGCCCCCCAGGCCTTCCGGGAACCTTTCTGTTCTGATAGTCGCTCAGCGGAGATTTACCTGCAAGGCTTGCCGTAAGGAAAAAAGCAACGAACTTTCGCGTATGCACTGCAATAATCCCTGTAATTTGCACTAGCATTCGTGAGGTTCCTGTCGAGGCCATGACATCCGTCCGCCCGTCATGGTGAGGAGGTCGTGATGCCGGAACGTGGCAGTCCAGCGCTCCGTCGGCGACGGCTGGGTGTGGAGCTGCGACGCCTCCGCGAGCACCTCCACATGACGGGCGACGAGGCGTCCGAACGCCTCGGATGGTCGACCGCCAAGATCAGTCGTATCGAGAACGCCAAGACGCTGGCCTCACAGGCCGACGTCGAGGCGCTCGCGTCGCTCTACCGGGCCGAGGAGACCCTCCTGCGGCACCTGGTGGGGCTGCGGCACGACGCCGCCCGGAAGGGGTGGTGGGAGAGATACCGAAGTTCCGTCCCCGATGACTACATCGCGCTCATCGGGATGGAGGCGGAGGCCACCGTGATACGAAACTGGGAACCCCAGGTCGTTCCCGGTCTTCTCCAGACAGAGGAATACGTCCGGTCCGTGGCGTGGGCGAACCAGCATGCCAGCCAGGTTCCGCCCAGCTGGCTCCAGGACCGGGTCGAGATACGGATGGCGCGGCAGCGCACCCTGCTGCTCGCGTCCGACCCGCTGACCCATGTGAGCGTGCTGCACGAATCCGTGCTGAGGAATCAGTACGGTGACGCCTCTGTCATGAGGGAACAGCTCGCGTACCTGATCGAGGTCTCGCGACTGGAGCACGTGGAGATGAGAATCCTTCCCCAGCGCGTTCCGCCGCCGGTGTCGACCGGCGCGTTTCTGCACCTGGCCTTTCCCGACTTCCAGGACGTCGTCTACGTGGAGACCCTCCTCGGCGGACAGTTCGTCGAGGACCCGGAAAAGGCCTACGTGTACGAACGTGCCTTCGGCTACCTGGTGGAACGGGCACTCGACGAGACGGCGTCACAGGAGCTGATCGAAAAAACAATCGACTACTGGAGCGAGTAGAGGTGGATTCCACCGTCACTCGCCCATCGTTTCCGGAAAGAATGATGAACGCGAACAATCACAATGATGTGATCTGGAAGAAGAGCGTGCGCAGCGGCACCAACGGCAACTGTGTCGAGGTCGCGGCACTGAACGGCGGGCACGTGGGGGTCCGCGACAGCAAGGACAGGTCGGGCCCCGTTCTCACCTTCACTCCCGGTGAGTGGAGCGCATTCGTCGCGGGTGTCCGCGACGGGGAGTTCGACCTGTAGCCGGAACCGTGAGAGAAGCGGCCCCGGCACTCACCGAAGAGCGCAGGAGCCGCCCCACCGGGATCGCGCGAATCCCTGTTTCCTCGCCCGCCGGATGGATTGCGGCCGGTCGGCGGGCCCGAGGAATCATCGCACGACGTGCCCGTTCGGCGGACACCGTCCCCGCTGTCCTGGTCACTCTTTAATGCCTTGTCAGTTGCTCTTTACGCGTTCATCCTTAAAGTGCCTTGCGTGGCCTCGTAGGCGAAAGGTGACGCTATGACTGATATATGGCCGTCTACGATGACATGGCATAAGAGCCGATGCAGCGCCGCGAGCGGGAACTGCGTCGAGGTGGCCCGTCTCCCCGGGCGGGGGGTCGCGGTCAGGGACAGCAAGGACAGGAACGGGGCGTCGCTGGTCTTCGACGCCCGCGGGTGGGCCGCGTTCGTCGCCGAGGTGAAGGTCGGGCGCTTCGACCGGTGAGATGCCCGATCACCGTCGGCCCGTCCGAGGTGTCGGCGGCCCGTCCGAGGTGTCGGCGGCCCGTCCGAGGTGTCGGCGGCCCGTCCGAGGCGCTCGACGCGACCGGGCCTACCTCGACGATCCCGCCACCCGGTGTCGTCCCGCGGCGGTACGCGCTCCGGGTCCGGGGAATCGGATCCGCTAGGGCGAGTTGTGTCGCTCGGCAGGGGTGAGATGGCATCCTCGGATACCGATGGACACGTACACAGCACGCCGCCGCGCCCTGATCGCCGCGATCACCGTCTCGGCCGCGCTTCTCGCGGCCTGCTCCGCGGCCGAGTCGGCCGCCCCCGCGGCGTCCGACGTCGTGGAGAAGCCCACCGGGCAGGCCGAGCCCGACCCCACCCCCACGCCGGAGCGCAGACCGTTCACCATCTCCTTCGGTGGCGACGTGCACTTCGAGGGCGTGCTGCGGAACCGGCTGAACGCCGACCCCAGGACCGCGCTCGGTCCCATCGCCAAGGTGCTCAGGCGCTCGGACCTGGCGATGGTGAACCTGGAGACCGCGATCACCACCGCCGGTACCCCGGCTCCCGGCAAGCAGTTCACCTTCCGTGCCCCCGCCACCGCGCTGACCGCGCTGAAGGCCGCCGGGGTGGACGTCGCGTCCCTGGCCAACAACCACGGCATGGACTACATGCAGTCCGGCCTGACCGACTCCCTCGCCGCCATCAAGCGCTCCAGATTCCCCGTCGTGGGCGTGGGCAGGAACGAGAACGAGGCGTACAAGCCCTGGCGGACGACGGTGAACGGCAACCGCGTCGCCATCATCGGCGCCACCCAGGTGCTGGACGCGGAGTTCGTCCAGGCCTGGACGGCGACCGACGACCAGGGCGGTCTGGCCTCGGCCAAGAACGAGGCGCGGCTGATCCAGGAGGTGCGCAGGGCCCGCAGGAACTCCGACACCGTCATCGTCCACCTGCACTGGGGCACCGAGCTGCAGAAGTGCCCGAACGAGGCGCAGCGCGGCCTGGCCCCCCGGCTGGTCGCGGCCGGTGCCGACGTCGTGGTGGGCGGCCACGCGCACATCCTGCTGGGCGGCGGCTACCTGAAGAACAGCTACGTCAACTACGGGCTGGGCAACTTCGTCTTCTACAACTGGGGCCCGGACACCGGCAGGACCGGCGTGCTCACCCTGACGATCAACGGTCGCAAGGTGCTCAAGGACCAGTGGACCCCGGCCGGGATCCAGGGCGGGGTGCCGATCCCGATCACCGGGCTCGGGCGGCAGCAGGCCGTCGCGGGCTGGAAGGCGCTGCGCGCCTGCACGGGCCTGGCCGCCAGGCCCGCGGGATCCGGCTGACGCGCCCGGCCGCAGCGCCGCGATCCCTCGAGTGCCCGGCCTCGGCACGTCTGGCGTGGGCGTCGGCCGGGAGGGAGCGATGCGGGACCGCCAACGGGGTATGGGGTGGCAGAAGCAGATTCTGTTCCATTACTGTATTGGACAGTCCGTCCAACAGGAGGCCGTGATGCGGTGGGTCGAGTCCGATGACGTACGGCTGGCACTGTTCGAGCAGGGCGACCCCGCCGCGCCCACCGTCCTGCTGATACACGGCTACCCCGACACCCACCGGGTCTGGGACGAGGTGGCCGGGCTGCTGGAGGACCGTTTCCACGTGGTCCGCTACGACGTGCGCGGCGCCGGGCTGTCCGGCGCCCCGGCCGAGACCGCCGGCTACGACTACGACCACCTGGCGGCCGACCTGACCGCGGTCCTGGACGCGGTGGGCAAGCCGGGCGTGCATCTCGTCGGGCACGACTGGGGGTCCATCCAGGGCTGGCGGCTGATCGGCAGGCCGGGCATCGAGGAGCGGATCCTCTCGTTCACCTCCCTGGGCGGCCCGCACCCGGGCCAGGCGGCCCACTTCCTGCGGAACGGCAGGAGGAGCAAGGTCGCAGGCCAGCTCATGCGTTCCTGGTACATCGGCGCCTTCCAGATCCCGGCACTCCCCGAGACCGTCCTGCGCGCGACGCTGCCGCGCCTGGCGAGGCGGTTCGGCGCTCCCGCACGCCCGGGACACCCCGCGGACACGCTCGTCAAGGACGGCGTGAACGGCCTCGGCCTCTACCGCGCCAACCTGTCGCCCTCCACCGGGGCGAGCGACGGCTCGTCCGAGGTCGCGCCCGGCGGCTCGTCCGGTGACGGTCCCGTGTCGCGGATTCCCGTCCAGCTCGTCGAGAGCACGAAGGACCCGTTCGTCTCCCCGGCGCTGTTCGACTCCACGGACCTGTGGGCGTCCCGGCTCTGGCACCGCCGCGTCCACGCGGGCCACTGGCCGCAGCGCAGCCATCCCCGCGTGCTCGCCCGCATGATCGCCGAGTTCGCCGAGCACGTGGAGGGGGCGGAGCCGTCCAGGGAGCTGCGCAGGGACGGACCCGGCGAGCGCGGCCCCTTCGACGACCGGCTGGTGGTGGTCACGGGCGCGGGCAGCGGGATCGGACGGGCCACCGCCCGCGCCTTCGCCGCGCACGGCGCCGAGGTGATCTGCTCGGACATCGACCTCGACGCGGCCCGGCGCACCGCCGAGGGCATCGCCGAGCGCGGGGGAACGGCGCACGCCCTCCGGGTGGACGTCGGGGACACCACCGCCATGGAGGAGTTCGCCCGTCTGGTGAAGGAGCGTCACGGCGTCCCCGACATCGTGGTCAACAACGCGGGCGTCGTGGTCGCCGGCGCCTTTCTGGACCACTCGGTCGAGGACTGGCGGCACACCCTGGACGTCAACCTGTGGGGCGTCATCCACGGCTGCCGCCTGTTCGCCGCGCAGATGGTCGAACGCGGCGAGGGCGGGCACATCGTGAACATCGCCTCGGTCGCCTCCTTCCTGCCCACCCGGCTGCTGCCCGCGTACTCCGTCTCCAAGTCGGCGGTGAAGTCGCTCAGCGACTGCCTGCGCGCCGAGCTCGCCGGGCGGGGGATCGGGGTCACCGCGATCTGCCCGGGGTTCGTCTCCACCCCGATCGCGCGCAACACCGTCTACGTCGGCGAGCTCGCCAAGGAGACCGAGGAACCGGCCGGCAAGGCGCTGGCAGCGCGCGGGTACCCGCCCGAGCGGGTGGCTGCGCACATCCTGCGGGCCGTCCACCGCAACCTCCCGGTCGTCCCCGTGAACGCCGAGGGCAAGCTCGGTTACGCGCTCTCGCGGATCTCCCCGGCGGCCGTCCGGGGCATGGCACGGCTCACCGGGGCCGGAGAAATCTCGCGATTGACGAATAAGCACTGACCCGGCGGTGTCAGAAGGGCAAGATGGTGGGGTGTCCATCGTGCCCGCCGAGGAGTCATGTCAGGCGCCCCTGCGGCGCCGCCCCACCCAGCGCCGGAGCGCGCGACGCGTCGAGCGGATGCTCGACGCGTGTGCCGACCTGCTCGACGAGATCGGCTACGACGCGCTCTCCACCACCCGGATCGCCGAGCGCGCCGGAGTCGCGATCGGCTCGGTCTACCAGTTCTTCCCCGACAAACGGGCCATCGCCCAGGCGGTGACCCGGCGCCACGTCGAGAGCTTCGTCTCCCGGGTCGGCAACCGCTTCCTGTCGGAGGACTACGCGGGCTGGTGGGACGCGATCGACGCGATCATCGACGAGTACGTGGAGATGCACAGGACCGTGCCCGGCTTCCGGTCCCTGCACTTCGGCGACGTGGTCGACCTGAACCTGCTCGATCCCGAGTCCGACAACAACACGGTGATCGCCGGACGGCTCCGGGGTCTCCTGCTGCAGGAGTACGGGCTGGCCGACAGCGAGGAGTTCGACCTGGCCATCCTGGTCGCGGTCGAGGCCGGGGACGCGGTGCTCAAGCTGGCGTTCAGGCGTGACCCGAACGGCGCCCCGGAGCTCGTGACCGAGGCCAAACGCCTGATCCGCGGCTATCTGAGCCGTCAGTTCGGGCGCTATTCGGACTGAGGGACGTCCGGGGGAAGCCTTTTCGTAAGGGGTTCTCCACCCTGTCCCGGCAGGCTCTCGTCATCGGTCACCACCGGTGGCGGTGCGAGGGATCCCGGGTGCCGCCACATCCGGTGACGGGTTTCCCCGTCGTCCTCCCGACCGATCCTCCCGTCGTCCTTCCAGCCGGTCCTCCTGTCTTCCTCCCACCCGATTCTCCCGCTGTCCTCTCGTCGGCTCTTCTCGTCGTCCCCGTCGTCCCCGTCGTCCCCGTCGTCCCCGTCGTCCCCGTCGTCATCCCGGCCGGTCTCCAGGCTGGTTTCCCGGCTGGGGGAACGGCCGGTCTCCCAGTCGCCGATGAGCTTCTCCTCCTGCCTGCCAACCCTGCCCCGGCGTTCGAGTCGCGCCTCGTGCGGATCCCGCACGGTGGCCTCATCACCCATCCCGGTGATCCCGCCGGTCCCGTACGTCCCGCCGGGTCGCCCGGGTCCGGCCGCTCCGGCCGCGTCCGTCACGCCAAGCGCCGGACGAGGTCGCGCCGCCAGGTCGTACTCCTGAAGATCGCGGGCCTGCCATCGGGTCCACCGGTCCTCGGCCTGTCGCCGCTGCTCGTCCAGCCGGCGCGCTTCCTGCCACCGGCTGTGGAACCACCGCCGACGGATCCAGCCGTCGTGCGGCCGGTTCGCGCCCGGTCCCGCCCGCGCGGGCAGGACCGAAGGGGGCGAAGGCGGCCGGTGCCCGGCCGTCCCGGTCCCGTCCCGCCGGTCTCCGGAGCCGCGGGCGGACGTGCAGGGCTCGCGATCGGCCGAGGCGACCTGCTGCGATCGCCGCTGCCGCTGGATCCGTTCCACCCTCTTGATGCGCGCCGCGAGCCGTTCCCGATGAATCCGGTTCTCCAGGCTGAGCAGATCCCGATGAGCCTTCCCGATGGCCTCCATCTTGACCGACAGGTAGCCCGCGGACCCCGGAACGATCACCGAGAAGGCCAGGAGGAGCATCAGAACGAAGGCCGTCTGCCTGGACACGCCCATCACGGCTCCTCCCCGGGAGGCCCTCCCCCAGCAGGAGTCGCCGCTCATATGCCCGTCATGCTGGGAGGACACGCTTACCGTGACAGTTCGTTTACCCAAGGTCACATGGACAATACCTGCCGTTGGGCGTACGCGATCGAGCGTCGCTCGGTACTCTCGCGATGTGGCGCATGTGACACGTGAGCAGCTTGATCGACTGCTTGAACAGGCACTTCTGGCCGACGATCACGAAGACCTGGCCCGGCGGCTCGAAACCCTGGTCGAGACGTACGCGTCCGGTGACATATCACGGGCGGCGATCCTCGTGCTCGCCGCCGAGGAGTGGCGGCAGGCCGGACAGCCCGCCCGGGCTCTCGACTGCTTCCAGCGAGCGGTGGACGACGGCGGTGAGGTGAGCGTCGATCCCCGAGCCGGGATCGCCGACACCCTCTTCGAGCTCGAACAGCCCGGTGAGGCGAGGGAGGTGATCGAGGTGATCCGCGCCGCCGGTGACGTCACCGCGGCCACCGCTCTCACGATCGCCGAGACCCTCGTCGCCTACGGCGACCTCGAAGGGGCCCACCGGTGGGCCACCGAGGGGGCACATCGAGCAGTGGAGGGCAGTGGTGAGCACATCGCCCTGTTGCGGACCCGCTACCGGATTCGGGTCGACCTCGGTCTCCCCGAGGACGAGCTCGACGCCCTCCTGGACGTCTCGCACTGACCATTTTCGGGCCGGTCCGGCATCCGACCGGCCCGCCGTCATCCTCGCGGTCCTGATGCGCGATGCCGACGCGCGGTCCCGGTGCGCGTTCCCGCCCTCCCGGGCGACGCTCGTGAGCGGTCGTCCGGGAGGGCGTTCGCTCACGGGACGACGGCCCGCGGAACGACGGCTCAAAGGACGACGGCTCAAAGGACGACGGCCTACGGGGCGACGGTTTACAGAATGACGGTGCCCATAACGGCGGGGAGGGGCGCGGCCCCACGCGGGGCCCCCCCCCCCCGGGTTGCTGTCACCCGCCCTGCCCACGGGCCGCGGTGCTGGCGCCTGGCCTCCCCCG
>NZ_JBNCLF010000001.1:0-349223 GCF_049844535.1 Streptosporangium sp. DT93 | reverse complement strand
GGGGGGGGGGGGGGGCCCCCGGGGGGGGGGGGCGGGCGGGCCCCCCCCCCCCCCCCCCCCCCTCCCCGAGGGTGATTCAGAACCCGGCCTTCACTCGGCGCCGAGTTCCTGGAGCGTTCCCTACGCGTTCGCCGCCGACGAGACGGGAGCCTCTAGGGTCTGCGCCGGGGCGACGATGTCGCTCGCGGGGGCCTCGGGAGCCGCAGGAGCCGTGGGGGCCTCCGGTCCTTCGGGTGCCTCGGGGGCGACGGGTGCCTCCGGAGCGGCGGGAGCCTCAGGGGCCTCCGGAGCCTCGGGAGCGGCGGGGGCCTCCGGTGCCTCGGGGGCGATGGGAGCCGCGGGGGCCTCCGGAGCCTCGGGTGCCTCGGGAGCGGTGGGTGCCTCCGGTGCGGTGGGAGCCGCGGGGGCCTCGGGTGCCTCGGGGGCGATGGCGGCTGCGGGAGCCTCCGGTGCCTCGGGGGCGGTGGGTGCCGGTGCCTCGGGGGCGGTGGCGGCCTGCGCAGCCTCAGGGGCTGTGGGAGCCTCAGGGGCCGTGGGGGCCTCGGGAGCCGCCGGACCCTCCGGCGTCGTGGTGCTCTCCTGGGCCGCGGCAGCCTCCGGGGTCTCCGGGGTTCCCGGGAGGACGATGACCAGCGGCGTCGTCGCGGAGCTGTCCGTGACGGTCATCTCCATGGTGGTGGACTGCTCGTCACCGATGGTCTCGGCCGGAGCTGGGGCGGCCTCAGCCGAAGCGGCCTCGGCGTCGGCCGGAGCCGGAGCGGTTCCGGTCTCGGCGTCGGCCGGGGCCGGGTCGGTCTCCATGCCGGCCGGGACCGGGGTGGTCACCGTGTTCGCCGGGATCGGGTCGGCGGCCGTCGCGTCGCTCTCGGGCGTGACGGTCGTCTCGGTGCCCTGCTCGGCCGCCGGAGGCGCCGGCGCACGGAGCCAGCTGATGCCTTCACCGGGCATCGCGGCGAGGTTCGGCGCTCCGGCCGTGAGGCTCACCCACGAGTTCGGCTGCTCGTTCTCGGGGAGAACCGGGAGCGCGACCGTGTGGGCGAGACGGTCCGCGGTCGCCGGCATCTCGGCTTCCGCGGTCATCGGGCTCTGGGCGGCCTCGGCGTCGGCCGGGATCCGGGGCTGGTCGGCGAGGGCGGGTGCCTCGGCGGGAGCCGGGGCGGGGGCCTGAGCCGACGTCTCGGCGTCGCCAGGAGCGGCGGGAGCCGGGGCCTCGACCGAAGCCGGAGCGTCGGCCGGAGCCGGTGCCGGAGCGTCGGCGGGAGCCGGTGCCTGAGCCTCGGTGGGAGCCGGTGCCTCGACGGCCGGAGCCGGGGTGTCGACGGTCGGGGCCTGAGCCTCGGCCGGCGTGTCGATGGGGGCGGGGGCCTGGAGGGCTTCCGCGATCACCGGGATCCGGACGACCTCGGCGAGGACCGGGGTCACGGCCTGGGGCTGAGGCTGAGCCTGGGGCTGGTCGGCGGGAGCCGGTGCCTCGGCGCCGGCCTGGGCAGCGGCGTCGGCCGGAGCCTCGGCCGGGGCCTCGACGTCACCGGGGGCGGGTGCCTCGGCGGGAGCCGGGGCCTCGACCTGAGCCTCGGGGGCGGCCGGTGCCTGAGCGTCGGCAGGAGCCGGTGCCTGAGCCTCGGTGGGAGCCGGTGCCTCGACGGCCGGAGCCGGGGCGTCCACAGCGGTCGGGGCCTGAGCCTCGGCGTCGGCCGGGGCGGGTGCCATGGCGTCGGCCGGGGCGGGAGCCGGGGCCGGGGCCTCGGCCGGGGTCTCAACGTCGGCGGGGGCCTCGGCGCTCGCCGGGGTCCCGATCTGGGGCCGAGCCTCGTCAACGGCCGGCGCCTCGACGGGTGCCTCGGCAGCCGGCGCCTCGGCGGCCGGGGTCTCGGCAGACGGTGCCGCGGCGGACGGGGCGGCCGGTGCCTGGGCGGACGGGGCGGCCGGTGCCTCGGCGTTCGCCGGGGTCCTGGGCTCCACGCTCGCCGGTGCCTCGGGTTCGTCGTTGGGCGGAGGAACCTCGTCACCGGAGGTCGCCGTGTCACCGGTGACCGTGGTCTCCAGGATCACGACCTCTTCACAGGCGCCCGAAGCGGTCCCGGGCGTCTGGGACGTCCCCACCGCGTCCGGGTCGGCGCAGGGCACCATTCCCGCCGAGGCCGGAGCGACCATCGTCCATCCTGCACCGGCCGTGAGCACCGCCACCGCGAGAAATCCTCGGATATTCCGTGATGCGTTCGACATGCACATCCCCCTGTTGCGTTCGGTAATCCGACGAATGCCGAACGTAACAGGGGGGTCTCGGCGGGGGGCCGGCTTGGCTCAATGCTGGTGAAGCCCTTACCGGCCCCCAAACGCTCGCGATCAGCCGTCTGGTGGTCCTCACCCCCTCGTGGGGAGGCTCTTACCGGGCCGATCGCCAGAACGCTCGCGATCAGCCGTCTGGTGGTCCTCACTCCCTCGTGGGGAGGCTCTTACCGGGCCGATCGCCAGGACGCTCGCGATCGGCCGTCCGGTGGTCCTCACTCCCTCGTGGGGAGGCTCTTACCGGGCCGATCGCCAGGACGCTCGCGATCAGCCGTCCGGTGGTCCTCACTCCCTCGTGGTCAGAGCCCTTACCGGGCCGATCACCAGGGAGTCGCTCGCCGGATCGAGGTCGACCAGCACCTCGTCGCCGTCCTGGACCTCGCCGGAGAGCACCTTCCTGGCCAGGCTGTCGCCGATCGCGGACTGCACGAGGCGGCGGAGCGGGCGGGCGCCGTACAGGGGGTCGAAGCCCGTCAGCGCCAGCCAGTCGCGTGCCGCCGGGGTCACGGTCAGCGTGAGCCGCCGGTCCGCCAGGCGCCTGGCCAGGTGGGTCACCTGCAGGTCGACGATCTTGGACAGCTCCTCGGTGCCGAGCGCGTCGAACTGGATCACGTCGTCGAGCCGGTTGAGGAACTCCGGCTTGAAGGCGTTCCTGACCGCGGCCATCACGGCGGTCCGCTGGGCCTCCTTGGTCATGCCCGGGTCCACCAGGAACTGCGAGCCGATGTTCGAGGTGAGGATCAGGATCACGTTGCGGAAGTCGACCGTGCGGCCCTGACCGTCGGTGAGCCGCCCGTCGTCGAGCACCTGGAGCAGGATGTCGAAGACCTCGGGGTGGGCCTTCTCGACCTCGTCCAGCAGCACCACGGTGTACGGGCGGCGCCGCACGGCCTCGGTGAGCTGGCCGCCCGCCTCGTACCCGATGTAGCCGGGAGGGGCGCCCACGAGCCGCGAGACGCTGTGCTTCTCGCCGTACTCGCTCATGTCGATGCGGACCATCGCCCGCTCGTCGTCGAACAGGAAGTCCGCCAGCGCCTTGGCCAGCTCGGTCTTGCCGACGCCCGTCGGGCCCAGGAACAGGAAGCTGCCGGTGGGCCTGTCCGGGTCGGAGATGCCCGCCCGCGCCCGCCGTACGGCGTCGGAGACCGCCTCGACGGCCTGCCGCTGGCCGATCAGCCGCCTGCCGAGCTCCTCCTCCATGCGCAGCAGCTTGCTGGTCTCGCCCTCCAGCAGGCGTCCCGCGGGGATGCCGGTCCAGGAGGAGATGACCTGCGCGATGTCGTCGGAGCCGACCTCCTCCTTGACCATGGCGTCCTCGGGCTGGGCGGTCTTGCTGGCCTCGGCGAGCTCGGCCTCCAGCTTGGGCACCTCGGCGTACATCAGCCGGGAGGCGGCCTCGAAGTCACCGTCTCGCTGGGCCCGCTCGGCGGCGCCGCGCACCTCGTCGATCTGCTTCTTCAGGTCGCCGACCCGGTTGAGCCCGGCCTTCTCCTGCTCCCACCGGGCGACCAGGGCGTTGAGCTCCTCCTGGCGGTCGGCGAGCTCCTTGCGGAGCCGCTCCAGCCGCTGCAGGCTGCTCTCGTCGGTCTCCTTGGCGAGCGCCAGCTCCTCCATCCGCATCCGGTCGACGTTCCGCTGGAGCTGGTCGATCTCCACCGGACGGGAGTCGATCTCCATGCGGAGCCGGGAGGCGGCCTCGTCGACGAGGTCGATCGCCTTGTCCGGCAGGAACCGGGAGGTGATGTAGCGGTCGGAGAGCGCGGCGGCGGCCACGAGCGCGCCGTCGGCGATCTGCACCTGGTGGTGCGCCTCGTAGCGCCCCTTGAGCCCGCGCAGGATGGCGATGGTGTCCTCGACGGTGGGCTCGCCCACGTAGACCTGCTGGAAGCGCCGCTCCAGCGCGGGGTCCTTCTCGATGCGCTCGCGGTACTCGTCCAGCGTGGTCGCGCCGATCATCCGCAGCTCGCCGCGGGCCAGCATGGGCTTGAGCATGTTGCCCGCGTCCATCGAGCCCTCGGCCGCACCCGCGCCGACCATGGTGTGCAGCTCGTCGATGAAGGTGACGACCTGGCCGTTGCTCTCCTTGATCTCGCCGAGCACGGCCTTGAGGCGCTCCTCGAACTCGCCGCGGAACTTGGCGCCGGCGACCATGGCGCCCAGGTCGAGCGCGATCAGGCGCTTGTCGCGCAGGCTGGAGGGCACGTCGCCGGCCACGATCCGCTGGGCGAGTCCCTCGACCACCGCGGTCTTGCCGACGCCGGGCTCGCCGATGAGCACCGGGTTGTTCTTGGTACGGCGGCTGAGCACCTGGACGACCCGCCGGATCTCCGAGTCGCGGCCGATCACCGGGTCGAGCTTGCCCGCCCTGGCCTGCTCGGTCAGGTCGATCCCGTACTTCTCCAGCGCCTGGTAGGTGTCCTCGGGCGTCGCGCTGGTCACCTTGGCGTGCCCGCGCACCTTCTCGAACGCGTCCAGCAGGGCGGCCGGGCTCGCGCCGGCGGAGGTGAGCAGCCGGGCGATCGGGCCGCCGTCGGTGGCCAGGCCGACCAGCAGGTGCTCGGTCGAGACGTACTCGTCCTCCAGGCTGCGGGCCCGCTGGGCCGCGGTGTTCAGCACGGTGAGGAGCTGCCGCGAGCTCGACGGCGCGCCGACCGTGGAACCCTGCGCCTTGGGCAGGGCGGCGAGCTGTGTCTCGGCCTCGGTCCTGAGCTTCTTCCAGTCGGCGCCCACCGCCTCCAGCAGGGGCACGGCGGTGCCGCCGGTCTGGGCGAGCAGCGAGGTGAACAGGTGGGCCGGGGCGACCTCGGGGTTGCCTTCGGCTGCCGCCCGCCGGATGGCCGAGGAGACGGCCTCCTGGCTCTTCTGGGTGAGCTTGTAGTCCATGCTTACCAGGCCTTCGTGCAGAGGGCGACGCTGCGCGCCGCCGGTTCGGACGCTCGTGCCCGGCCCGACGGCGGCGTGCGCCGCGCGCGTTCGCTGTGGAACGGGACCGGACGGGACTCTCAGGCGGGGGGCAGCTGGTATTGGATCAGGGCGCGGATCATGTTCATCTCCGCGCGGAGACGGTGGTTCTCGTCGCGCAGCCGCAGCGCCTCGTTCTCGAGGGCCAGGATGCGCTTGATGCCCGCGAGGTTGATGCCCTCCTCCTGGGAGAGGCGCTGGACCTCGCGGAGCATCACGATGTCGCGGGTGGAGTACAGGCGCCCGCGTCCCGCCGTGCGGCCTGGACTGACCAGGCCGAGACGGTCGTACTGGCGCAGGGTCTGCGGGTGCAGACCGGACAGCTGGGCGGCCACTGAGATCACGTAGACGGGTGTGTCGTCCGACAGATCGAAGTAGTTGGCTTCCATGGCTACTCGCTCCTGGCCTGTGCGATCAGGTCAGCCCGCGGGTCACCTCCCGAGGTGGCGTCGCGGAACTCCTCCAGGGCGCCGCGCGCCTTGTCCTCGAGCGTCTGGGGCACCAGGACCTCGATCGTGGCGAGCAGGTCGCCCTTGGTGCCGTCCTTGCGGGCCACGCCCCTGCCGCGCACCCGGAAGGTGCGGCCGTTCGGGGTGCCCTCGGGGATGCGCAGGGTGACCGGCATCCCCTTGAGGATCGGGACCTTGATCTCGGCGCCCAGCGCCGCCTCGGTGAAGGTGACCGGGACGGTGACGGTCAGGTTCTCACCCGTCCTGCCGAACACGGGGTGCGGCTTGACGTGGATCTGGACGTACAGGTCACCGGCCGGGCCGCCGTTCTCACCGGGGGCGCCCTTGGCCTTGATCTTGATGCGCTGGCCGTCGCCGACACCGGCCGGGATGCGGGCCTGGATCGTGCGGGTGCTCCTGCCCCGCCCGCTCCCGTCGCACACCGGGCACGGGTCGTCCACCAGCAGGCCGCGGCCCTTGCAGTCGCGGCACGGCTCGGAGAAGGCGAAGTTGCCCAGGTTGCGGCTGGCCGCCCCGGTGCCCTCGCAGGTCGGGCAGACCCGCGGGGTGGTGCCGGCCTTGGCGCCGGTGCCCCCGCACGCGGTGCACGCCGACGAGCTGGTCAGGCGGAGCGAGACCGTGGTGCCCTCGACCGCCTCGGAGAAGTTGAGGGTGACCTCGGACTCGATGTCCTGGCCCCGGCGAGCCCTCGTGGTCGTCCCTCCGGGGCGGCTCGCGCCGCCCCGGTTGAACAGGCCGCCGAAGATGTCGCCGATGCGCTCCCCGGCACCGCTCTGCTGCTGGTTGGTGCCCCCGAACAGGTCTCCCAGGTCGAACGGGAAACCGCCCGCGCCCGGGCGGGGCGCCCCCGCGCCCGCCGGGTAGCCGCCGATGCCCGATCCGAACAGCGTCCGCGCCTCGTCGTACTCCTTGCGGCGCTTGGTGTCGGACAGGACGTCGTAGGCCTCGGAGACCTCCTTGAACTTCGCGGTGCTCGCGGAGTTCTCCGAGCTGCCGGGGTTGGCGTCCGGGTGGTACTGCCTGGCCAGCTTCCGGTACGCCTTCTTGATCTCATCTGCCGTGGCGGACTTGGGCACACCAAGGACGGCGTAGTAGTCCTTCTCCAGGTAGTCCTTGGTGCTCATCCATCTTCCTTCTCAGAGATCAGACGTGGGGGTGTCAGTTGTCGTCCGCGGCGGGCGTCTCGGGCTCGGCCACCGCGACGCGCGCGGGGCGGAGCACGCGCTCGCCGATCCGGTAACCGGGTTGCAGGATCTCCACGCAGGTCGCCTCCGTGACGTCGGAGGAGTAGCTGTGCATCAGGGCCTCGTGCACCGTGGGATCGAACGCCTCACCCTTGGTGCCGTAGGTGCTGAGCCCCAGCTTCCCGGTGGCCGCCTCCAGTGACTCGCTCACCTTGGCGAAACCGCCGGTCAGCTCCCCGTGGTCGCGGGCGCGGCCGATGTCGTCGAGGACCGGCAGCAGCTCCGACAGGACGCCGGCCACCGCCTGCTCCTTGACCGCGACCCGGTCCCGCTCGACCCGCTTGCGATAGTTGGAATACTCGGCCTGGAGTCGCTGCAGGTCCGCGGTGCGCTCGGCGAGCTGGGTGGCCAGCTCGATCGAGGCCAGGTCGGACGCCAGGGAGGACGGCCCCTCGGCCTGCTCCCCGCCGTCCTGACCGGTGGCCTCGGCCGGGGCCGCCTCGCGCGGCCGGCCCGTCTCCGGGTCGATCTTCCGGTTGTCGCGGATCACCGGCTCCTCTCCGGAACCGTTCTCGCGCGTGCTCACGCTGGTGCTCCCCTCGGCTTTCCGGCCGTCACTTGGTGCCGTCGTCGCGCTTCGGCTCGTCGTCCACGATCTCGGCCTCGACCACGTCGTCGTCGGCCTTCTGCTCGTTCGTGGAGTCGGCGCCCGCGTCCGGCGTGCCGGTCGGGGTCTCGGACCCCTGCGACTGAGCGTAGATCGCGGAACCCATCTTCTGGCTGACCGTGGCGAGCTTCTCGGCGGAGGCGCGGATCTCGGACGAGTCGGTGCCCTCCAGAGCCTTCTTCAGCTCGGCGACGGCCTCGTTGACCTCGGTCTTGATGTCGTCCGGGACCTTGTCGGCGTTCTCGCCGAGGAACTTCTCGGTCTGGTAGACGAGCGAGTCGGCGTTGTTGCGCGTCTCGGCCTCCTCGCGGCGCTTCTTGTCCTCCTCGGCGTAGGACTCGGCCTCGCGCATCATGCGCTCGATGTCGTCCTTCGGCAGCGCGGAGCCGCCGGTGATCGTCATCGTCTGCTCCTTGCCGGTCCCGAGGTCCTTGGCGGAGACGTTGACGATGCCGTTGGCGTCGATGTCGAAGGTGACCTCGATCTGCGGGATCCCGCGCGGCGCCGGGGCGATGCCGGTCAGCTCGAAGGTGGCCAGCTTCTTGTTGTACGCCGCGATCTCGCGCTCGCCCTGGTAGACCTGGATCTGCACCGACGGCTGGTTGTCCTCGGCCGTGGTGAAGACCTCGGAGCGCTTGGTCGGGATCGTGGTGTTGCGCTCGATGATCTTCGTGAAGATCCCGCCCTTGGTCTCGATGCCCAGGCTCAGCGGGGTCACGTCGAGCAGCAGGACGTCCTTGACCTCGCCCTTGAGCACGCCGGCCTGGAGGGCGGCGCCGATGGCCACGACCTCGTCCGGGTTGACGCCCTTGTTGGGCTCCTTGCCGCCGGTCAGCTCCTTGACGAGCTCGGCCACGGCGGGCATGCGGGTCGAGCCGCCGACGAGCACCACGTGGGCGATGTCGGAGACCTTGATCCCGGCGTCCTTGACGACCTGGTTGAACGGGCCCTTGCACCGCTCGAGCAGGTCGGCGGTGATCCGCTGGAACTCGGCGCGGGTGAGCTTCTCCTCCAGGTGGAGGGGACCCTCGGCCGAGGCCGTGATGTAGGGCAGGTTGATGGAGGTCTCCGACTGGCTGGAGAGCTCGATCTTGGCCTTCTCCGCGGCCTCGCGCAGGCGCTGCAGGGCCATCTTGTCCTTGGTCAGGTCCACGCCGTGCGCGTTCTTGAACCGGTTGGCCAGCTCGTCCACGACGCGCTGGTCCCAGTCGTCGCCACCGAGGTGGTTGTCGCCGCTGGTGGCCTTGACCTCGACGAAGCCGTGGCCGTCCTCCTGGCCGACGTCGAGCAGGGACACGTCGAAGGTGCCGCCGCCGAGGTCGAAGACGAGGATGGTCTCGTCCTTGTCCTTGTCGAGGCCGTACGCCAGCGCCGCGGCGGTGGGCTCGTTGATGATGCGCAGCACGTTCAGGCCGGCGATGGTGCCCGCCTCCTGGGTCGCCTGGCGCTGGGCGTCGTTGAAGTAGGCGGGAACGGTGATCACCGCGTCGGTGATCTTCTCGCCCAGGTAGGCCTCCGCGTCCTGCTTGAGCTTCTGCAGGACGAACGCGCTGATCTGCTGCGGGTTGGACTTCTTGCCGTCGATCTCGATGGACCAGTTGCTGCCCATCTCGCGCTTGACCGAGCGGATCGTCCGGTCGACGTTGGTGACGGCCTGCCGCTTGGCGACCTCACCGACGAGGACCTCGCCGTTCTTCGCGAACGCGACCACGGACGGGGTGGTCCGCGAACCCTGAGCGTTGGCGATGACGGTGGGCTCACCGCCCTCAAGAATCGAGACGACGGAGTTGGTCGTCCCCAGGTCGATACCTACCGCACGTGCCATGAGTACGTCCTTGTAGTCAAAGTTGAGTCGATGAGACTCATAGTGGAACCTCGAGCGAGGTTTGTCAAACGACTTGAGTCTATTGGGCTCAACCCTGAATCGCACGGAAGCATTCCCGATCTCCCGTAAACGGGCAGGGGACGCCCACCCCCTCTGACGAGGGAACATCGGGGATGGTTCCCGGCGGCGACGACCGGGGCCGCCCGGAGGCCGCGGGCGGGGCGGGGCGCCCCGGGGCGCGGGGGGAGGGCCTCCGGGGGCACGGGCGGATCGTGCCCGGTGTGGGGAAAGGGCGCCCCCCTCCCGCGCCGCCGGGACGTGGCCGGCGGTGCGGGAAGGGGGCGCCCTGGGGGGGTACGGAGCGGACGTCAGCGGGCGCCGTCGACCACCTTGCGGGCGCCGAGGGGCTTCTTGAGCTTGACGGTCGTCACCTTCTTGATGGCGATCTCGATGCAGGCGACGTTCTGGACCTTGCTGCTCGGCCCCTCCCAGAGGGTGACGGTCACCCGCTTGGAGGTCTGCCGCACGGTGACCCGGTCGAGGACGTTGCACGGCTCGACGCCGGACCACCAGACGACGCGCAGGCTCCGGCCGTCCTTGGAGGGGGTGGCCTTCAGCCACCTGATCTTGCGGGGGTTGTCGGTGTCGCCTTCGGGCTTCGTGGGCTTCGGGGAGTCGCCCGTGGGCTCGGTCCGGGGGGCCACGGTCCCGCCCGCCGGCTGCGAGGGGGCGCCGGAGACGGCGGTGTCGTGGCTCGCCGGCACCGAGGGGACGCCGGTGGCGGCCGTGGCGACGGGTTCGGCGGCGACCGTGGCGCTGGGTTCGGTGCCGCAGCCCAGAGCCAGCAGCAGGCTTCCGGCCAGGATGGGGTTCGCGATCATACGCATACCCCCAAGACGGATCGGAGCCCCGGACGGTTCAGGGCATCCTGAGGTCGCGTTGCCGCACCTCGGTCATGACCGCGGAGACGGTGACGAAATCATGATCGACGTGCAGCACGGTCATTCCGTGATGCACGGCGGTCGCGCACAGCAGCAGGTCGATCGGCCCGGCGGAACGATGCCGGCCTTTCTGGGTGAGCCTGTACTGCGCGTTCTCGACCCAGCGCCACGCTGATTTCGGGACGGTGACCGAGCGGCAGAGGGCGCCGAGCTCGGCCTCGAGGTCGTCGCGGTGGGCCGGACCCGTCGCGGAGTACAGGAACTCCGTTCTCGTGGGCTCACAGACGCTCAAGGCGCCGGAGGCGATCCGGTCGGCCCACGCCTCCTGTGTCTCAGGGGTACGCAGGAGGTGCCACAAAGCGGAGGTGTCCGCCAGATAGGGGGTCACGAGAAGGCGTCGTCCCGAGCCTGCTTGGCCGCCCGGCGAGCCTCCATGGCGTCGTCGAACTCCCCCCGGGAGGCTCGGGCCGAGAGAGCCTCCAACGCCTCTATGCGCCTGACGCGCGCCACGTACTCCCGCAGGGCGGCGTTCACCGTGTCCTTCTTCGTGGTGGTGCCCAGCATTCGCATCGCCTCGGCGAGCGCCTCGTCATCCAGGTCTATCTGCGTGACGCTCATACGTCCCTCCAATGTTGGTCACGTATGTCCTCAGCATACATCGCCATCATTTACTTCGCCCGAAGGCCGTGCCGATAGGGTTCGGGGGTTCGATCCCCGATGTCGAGGTGTTCACATGATCGCGATTCTCGGAACCGGCAAGATGGGGGAGGCCCTGCTCTCCGGGCTGCTCAGGGCCGGGTTCAAGCCGGGTGACGTGCTGGCGACGGCGCGCCGCGCCGAGCGCCGCGAGGCCCTCACGGAGCGGTACGGCGTCCGGACGGTCTCCAACGACGAGGCCGCCAAGACCGCCGACACGATCATCCTGGCGGTCAAGCCCCAGGACATGGGCGCGCTGCTCGCCGAGATCGCCCCCCACCTGCCCGCCGACCGCCTGGTCGTCTCGGCCGCGGCGGGGATCACGACCGCGTTCGTCGAGTCGCGGCTGGGCGCCGAGATCGCGGTGGTCCGGGTCATGTCCAACACGCCGGTGCTGGTGGACGAGGCGATGAGCGTGATCTCGGCCGGGGCGCACGCCTCCGAGGAGCACCTGCGGCGCGCCGAGGACCTGTTCAGCCCGGTCGGCAAGGTGCTGCGCATCCCCGAGTCGCAGCAGGACGCGGCCACCGCCCTGTCCGGCAGCGGTCCGGCCTACTTCTTCTACCTGGTCGAGGCCATGGTCGACGCAGGCATCCTGCTCGGCATGCCCCGGGCCGCCGCCCTCGACATGGTCACCCAGTCGATCGTCGGTGCGGCGATCATGCTCCGCGACTCGGGCGAGCACCCGGTGATCCTCCGCGAGGCGGTCACCTCGCCGGGCGGCACCACCATCGCGGCCATCGCCGAGCTGGAGAGGCACAGCGTCCGCGCGGCCTTCCTGGCGGCGATCGAGGCCGCCAGGGACCGGGGACGCCAGCTCGCCGAGGGGTGACCACCCCGCCTGCTCGCCCGGACCGGCCTATCTGTCCGGACCGACCCGCCCTTCCAGACCGGTCCCGTCCGGAAAGCCGGGGTATAAAAGGCAATAAATCCCTATGTTTCGGTTAGGTGAAAGGGGTGGTTCCTGCGAGACGCCTGGGTAAACGCCCTTCCGTGCACGTGCGGTAACGTCGGGCGGGGAGCAGGCAGATCCGGCCGTGACGCGCGGCGTCGCGACCAGACAGGGAGTGCGCATGAGCCGGTCCGTACGGGTTGTCTGGGACGATGCGCTCACCTCGTACGACTTCGGCCCCGGTCACCCGCTCGCACCGGTGAGGGTCGAGTTGACCATGGCGCTGGCCAGGGAGCTCGGCGTGCTGGACCGGGTGGAGATGAGCGGCTGCGCCCCCGCCACCGACGACGAGCTGGCCCTGGTGCACGAGCGCGGCTACATCGAGGCCGTCAAGCGGGTCTCCGCCACCGGGCGGCCCGACGTGGCCCACGGGCTGGGCACCGACGACAACCCCGCCTTCCCCGGCGTCCACGAGGCGTCCGCGCTGATCACGGGCGCCAGCCTGGCGGCGGCCCGCGCGGTGTGGACCGGTGAGGCCGAGCACGCGGTCAACGTCGCGGGCGGCCTGCACCACGCGATGGCGTCGTGGGCGAGCGGCTTCTGCGTCTACAACGACCCGGCCGCGGCGATCGCGTGGCTGCTGGCGCAGGGCGCGTCCAAGGTGGCCTACGTGGACGTGGACGTGCACCACGGCGACGGCGTCCAGGCGATGTTCTACGACGACCCCAGGGTCCTGACCATCAGCCTGCACGAGAGCCCGCGCACGCTCTTCCCCGGCACGGGGTTCCCCGAGGAGCGCGGCGCGGAGGGCACCGCGGTCAACGTGGCGCTGCCCGCCGGGTGCGGCGACGGCGGCTGGCTGCGGGCCTTCCACGCGGTGGTCCCGCCGCTGCTGCGGGAGTTCGCCCCCGAGGTCCTGGTCACCCAGCACGGCTGCGACAGCCACGCCCTCGACCCCCTGGCCAACCTGATGCTCAGCCTGGACGGCCAGCGCGCCGCGTACGCCGCCCTGCACGAGCTGGCCCACGAGACCGCCGGTGGCCGCTGGGTCGTGACCGGCGGCGGGGGGTACGAGCTGGTGCAGGTCGTGCCCAGGGCCTGGACCCACCTGATCGCCGAGGTGGCGGGCCACCCGCTCGACCCGGCGACCGCGACCCCCGAGGCCTGGCGTACGTTCGTCAAGGAGCGCACCAACCAGACGGCTCCCCTGACGCTGACCGATGGTCGCGACCCGGAATTTCGCGATTTCTCCGCTGGTTATGATCCAGCGGACCCGATCGACCGAGCCATCATGGCCACGAGGAACTCCGTCTTCCCTCTTCATGGCCTTGATCCCCTCCCGTGACGCGGGGACTCACCGGTCCCTCCCCGACGACGAAACGGCCCGGCCGGTATCCCGGTGAACAGGACCGAGGAACAAAGGTGCGCCGATGACACACGCCGAGCTTCGCGAGCACCTGGTCCGCACCCGGATCGCCGGGGACGTGGCGACCAGCCGGGAGAACAACCTGGACCACTACCGGTCGCTGGCCAACCGTGATCCGCACTACATGTTCGGGCTGACGCTGGACGGCCCCTGGGCCTACCGGGACATCCTGGAGCTGATGGCGAAGTCCGCGGGGGTCGTGGCCGACCCCGGTCACCGCGAGGGCCAGGACACCATCGATCCCGACCGCACGATTGAGGCCGTCGAGAGGATGGGCGACACGATCGCGGGCGTGCTCCGGCAGGACGATCCCCGGATCCTGATCGCCACCGGTCACCCCACCGGCCTGCTCACCGTCCACATGGCCCTGGCGCGGACGCTCAGGGCGCGCGGTGTGACGCCGATGAGCCCGGCCGAGGGCTGGTCGTACTGGGGCAGCGGGTTCGGCCGCAGGCGCAAGATCCGCTACATGGACGACGTCGCGATGCTGGACGACAAGGGCTCCTTCGTGCACACCCACGACCCCGCCCCGATGCGGGCGATGCTCTCCGAACTGGGTGCGGACCGGCCCGATCTGGTGATCGCCGACCACGGCTGGGCCGGGGCCGCGGGAGAGGCGGGGATCCTCACGGTCGGGTTCGCCGACAGCAACGATCCGGCGCTCTTCGTCGGCGAGGCCGAGGGCAAGATCGCGGTGACCGTCCCGCTCGACGACAACGTGCTACCCCGCTATTACGAGCCGCTGACGCACCACCTGGTCGAGAGGGTCCTGCGGGACCTCTGAGACGGGGGAGGCGTGAATTGGGTCATCCCTATACGGGCATTTCGCGCCTGCATTCCACGGAGCTCGCCGACCGTTTGCCAACTTTTTGAGGATTGTGGGCGACTCTAATGGGAGACGGTTGGTCCGTTCCATGATCGAGTCAAGGAGCACGGTCAGGCTGCTGGCCAGCGATTTCTTCGGTTTCGCTGACGTAGGAGACCGCGGGCTGAGAAAATAGGGGGTTTGCGTGCCCGGGGTCGAGACTTACGCTGACAGCAGTACACGTGCGTGAGCAATGGCACCAGTGGGGATAACCCGGATACACGTGCGGAAGAGGCGTCCGATGGGTGCAGGCGAAAGACCTCTCAGTGAGGTGAAGTTCCTGACGGTGGCAGAAGTGGCCACGGTCATGAGGGTGTCCAAGATGACTGTGTACCGACTCGTGCATTCGGGCGAGCTGCCGGCCATCCGGGTCGGTCGATCCTTCCGGGTGCCGGAGCAGGCGGTGCACGATTATCTCAGGGATGCCTACATCGAGGCAGGTTGAGGCAGCGGCGGACCGGCGCGCCGGGCCGAGCGGCCGGGGAAGTGACCCGGTCGCGAGGCGGACCAGGCGCGTCGGCCGGCTCGTGACCCGTTCCTTCCGGTCTGACCGGTGAGAGATTTCCGGTAAGCCCGGTATGTGGTGGGTCCCGGCCTCGTCGGGGTAGCGACGCGGTCACCGCGTCGTGAGTTCATGCGCCCGGGGTCCCCCAGGGGCGATCCACCACGGATCGCCGGTAGTCTGTTGTGCCGGTGTGCTCTCGCGCACCGGTTCGACATTCTCGGCTACCAGCTACCTGGGGGTCCCGTGGGCTCTGTGATCAAGAAGCGCCGTAAGCGCATGGCGAAGAAGAAGCACCGCAAGCTTCTGAAGAAGACCCGCATCCAGCGGCGTAACAAGAAGTAGTAGCGCGGTCTGCGAGGCGCCGATGACCCATGCCGTGCTTGTCACCGGGGTCTCGCGCCACATAGGCGCCCGAGTGGCGAGCGCTCTCGCGGATGACCCGGACATCGACCGGGTCATCGGAGTGGATACGGTGCCGCCGCCCTCGCTGTCAGGTGATGGCGGCGTACCTCTCGGTCGCATGGAGTTCGTCCGCGTCGATCTGCGCGGTCCCGACATCGCCCGGGTGATCGCGGACGCCGACATCGACACCGTCGTTCACATGAGCCTGGTGAGCGCTCCTCCCCGGAGCGGTGGCCGGATGCTCATGAAGGAACACAACGTCATCGGCACCATGCAGTTGCTCGGTGCCTGTCAGCGATCCGCGACGGTCCGCCGTGTCGTGGTGCGCTCCACCACCGCCGTCTACGGTTCCTCCCCGCACGACCCGGCCGTCTTCACCGAGGACGCCGAGCCGGGGGAGCCGCCCGTCCGCGGCTACGCCAAGGACGCCTCCGAGGTGGAGGGATACGTCCGGGGTTTCGCCAGGCGGCGGGGAGACGTGGCCGTGTCGACCCTGAGGTTCGCCAACTTCATGGGACCCGGCGTCGACTCCCCGCTGACGCGCTACTTCGCCCAGCCCCTCCTGCCCACCGTGTTCGGCTTCGACCCGAGGCTGCAGTTCGTCCACGAGGACGACGCCGTCGAGGTGCTGCGCCGGATGGCCGTGGAGGATCACCCCGGCACGTTCAACGTGGCCGGGGACGGCGCGCTGCTGCTGTCGCAGTGCGCGCGCAGGGCCGGCCTGCTCCCGCTGCCCGTTCCCTCATCCCTCTTCCGCCTCATGGGCGACCTCGCCCGCGGGGCGAGGCTGGTCGACTTCTCCTCCGAGCAACTGCGCCTGATGTGCCACGGGCGCGTGGTCGACACCGCCCCGCTGGCAGCCGCCCTGGGCCGGGGGCCGGCGTTCTCCACGGCCGCCGCCTTCGAGGACTTCCTGCGCGCCCGCGACCTGGCCGGGGGCCTTCCCGCCGCGCTGCTGGAGGTCTTCTCCCAGGCGGTGAGAAGGTGAACGGAGGCATCGGAGAGCCAGGGGGCCCGGGGGAGCCCGCCGGGTCCGGCGCCGAGGGCCGGGACCGGGCGGCCGGGTTCCCGGACTTCCTGCGACGTCGTGTGGCGGGCGACTACGAGGTCGACGAGTTCGGCTACGACCCGGAGCTCACCGACAGGGTCGTGCTGGAACTGCTCCGCCCGCTCTACCGCCACTGGTTCCGCACCGAGACCGTCGGTATGCACCACGTGCCCGCCGACTCCGGCGCCCTGATCGTGGCCAACCACTCGGGAACCCTCCCGCTGGACGGGCTCATGCTCCAGGTGGCCCTTCACGACGACCACCCCGGCCGTCGCGCGCTCCGCCTGCTGGGCGCGGACCTGGTGTACCGGCTCCCGGTGCTCGGTCACCTGTCCCGCAAGACCGGCCACACCCTCGCGTGCCGGGAGGACGCCGACCGGCTGCTCCGTAAGGGGGAGATCGTGGGCGTCTTCCCCGAGGGGTTCAAGGGAGTGGGCAAGCCGTTCTCCGAGCGCTACCGGTTGCAGCGCTTCGGGCGCGGGGGTTTCGTCGCCTCCGCCATCCGGGCGGGCGTGCCCCTGATCCCGTGCGCCATCGTGGGCGCCGAGGAGATCTATCCCAAGCTGGGCGACCTGCCCGTCCTGGCCAGGGCGCTCGGGCTTCCGTACCTGCCGATCACGCCGCTCTTCCCCTGGCTCGGTCCGCTCGGGCTGATACCGCTCCCGTCCAAGTGGATGATCGGCTTCGGGGAGCCGATCCCCACGGACCGGTTCGACCCGGCCGACGCCGACGACCCGACGGTGGTGCTCGCTCTCACCGACCAGATCCGGGAGACCATCGGGCAGCGACTCGACGAGCTCCGGCTCCGTCGCGGTCCCGCCTTCCCGCCCTTCTCCTAGCCGCTCCGCGCGGACCGCCGGCCCTCGCCGGGGTCACCCTCGCCGGGGTCACCGCAGCCTTCGAAGCGGCCGGATCGGCGGGGGTGTGCGCGCCGGGGAACACGGAACGCGACTTTTGTTGTCCTGGGTGTCTAACAGTGTGCATCCGCGGTCGATAGGGTGTGCGCGGTGTCGGGCTCGCGGACGCGGAGGCGGTCATGGACGGGGAGCGCGCGGCGGCCGTCGCGGGACTGGCGGCCGCCGCCGGGCTGGCGGTGGGGACGGTGCTCGGGGTGGCCGCGCGGCGGCACCGGGCGGTCCCGGGCACGGGCCTGGGCGGGCACCGCGGCCGGCCGGTCACCGTCACGACCGACGACGGCGTACGGCTCGCGGCCGACGTGGAGGAGGTCGCCTCACCCGAGGTGGCCGTGATCTTCACCCACGGCTGGGTGATGAACCGGCACTGCTGGCACTTCCAGCGTGAGGCACTGGCCGGACGGGCCACCCTGATCTTCTACGACCAGCGCGGGCACGGCGACTCCTCGGCCGGCGCGCTCGACGCCCGTACGGTCGACCGGCTCGGCGACGACCTCGCCGCGGTGATCGAGGCCACCGTCCCCGAGGGGCTGCCGGTGGTGCTCGTCGGCCACTCCATGGGCGGTATGACGATCATGGCCTTCGCCGGGCGGCATCCGGGGACGCTGGCCGCCAGGGTGGCCGGGGTGGCGTTGCTGAGCACGTCCCCGGGCGGGTTGCGCGACAGCACGTTCGGGCTTCCCTGGCCCATCGGGCGGCTCGCGCCCCGCGTCACCCCCGTCGTGTTCGAGCGCATGCTGTCCAGGGGCGCGCTCATCGACCGCAGGCCCGTCCTCAGGTCGCGCACCAACCTCCCGGTGACCCGGTACGTCGCCTTCGGGCCGCGCGCGTCACGCGAGCACGTGCGTTTCGTCAACGACATGGCCGTGGCCACCCCGACGGAGGTCATGGCCGGTTTCTTCCGCGACTTCCTCGTCCACGACAAGCTGGCCGCGCTGACCGCGCTCGGCCCGCTGGAGACGCTCGTCATGGTCGGCGACCGGGACCGCCTCATCCCGGCGGCGCACAGCCGCCGCATCGCCGGGGCGCTCCCCGGCGCCAGGCTGCTCGTCCTCCCCGGCGCCGGGCACATGATCGGCCTGGAGCGCCCCGCGGCCGTCAACCGTGAGCTGGCCGCCCTGCTCGACCGGGTCACGGCCGGCGGGGCGGGACGGTCCGGGAAGGGGCGGCGATCGGCGGGGTAGCGACGGCGTCCGGAGGGCGACGGCCGGCGCGGTGGTGGCGGAGCCGGGAAGAGGTCAGCGGGCGGCGCGGTAGTGGCGGCGCAGGGCGATGGCGGCGGCGACGCCGCCCACGACCGCTCCGGCGCCCACGGCGATGGGAAGACCCACCATGGTCGCCTTGCGCCCGGTGCGGAAGTCCTTGACGTCCCACCCGTTCTCCCTGGCGAAGTCGCGCAGGTCGCCGTCCGGGTTGACCGCGGTGGCGTGACCGACGACGGAGAGCAGCGGCAGGTCGTTGGCCGAGTCGCTGTAGGCGTGGCAGCGGGCCAGGTCGAGTCCCTCCCGGCGGGCCAGGGCCCTGACGGCCTCGGCCTTGGCCGGGCCGTGGAGCAGGTCGCCCACCAGGCGGCCGGTGTAGACGCCGTTCTCGGTCTCCGCGACGGTGCCCAGGGCGCCGGTCAGGCCGAGTCGCTGCGCGATCACGCGGGCCAGCTCCACCGGGGTCGCGGTGACCAGCCAGACCCGCTGGCCGGCGTCGAGGTGCGCCTGCGCGATGGCTCGCGTACCGGCCCAGATGCGGTCGGCCATCACCTCGTCGTAGATCTCCTCGCCCAGGCGGACGATCTCCTCGACCGTGTTGCCGGCCACGAAGGCCAGCGCGGTCTCCCTGGCCTCGGCGATGTGGGCGGGATTCTCGTCGCCGCGGACCCGGAAGACCACCTGGCCGAGGGCGAACCGGAACAGATCCCTGCTGGTGAACAGGCCGCGGGAGGCGAGGCCGCGGGCGAAGTGGTAGATGGAGGCGCCGCGCATCATGGTGTTGTCGACGTCGAAGAAGGCGGCGGACACCGGGTCGGGCTCGGCCATCGGCATCGCCACGGCGGCCGCGGCGGCGACCTCACCGGCCATGACCTCCCCGGCCGTCGCCTGCCCGGCCGTCTCCGCCCCGCCACGCCTTCGTAGTAGCCGCCTCATAGCATCTCAGCTTAACCGGGACACAGGGGTGAGATCGGTAGCCGTCGTGTGAGCCGGATGTGACGATCCGGCGTCGTTCCAGGGGCCGTGCGCCCACCGGAACGCCCCTTCGCGGCGGCCCGGAACCCCCGGGGAGGACTCAGCCGGGCGGGG
The DNA here is from genome assembly GCF_049844535.1 of Streptosporangium sp. DT93. Lineage (NCBI taxonomy): Bacteria > Bacillati > Actinomycetota > Actinomycetes > Streptosporangiales > Streptosporangiaceae > Streptosporangium > Streptosporangium sp. DT93. The sequence continues at coordinate 329,847 of NZ_JBNCLF010000001.1, read as the reverse complement.
CCAGCCCGTCGATGTAGTCGAGGTACCCGTGAGCCCTGCGCTGGTCCTCGGCGTCCATCCTGGGGAGCATCCCGGTGATCTGGGTGCGCTGCTTCTGCACGAAGCGCCGAAACTCCTTGACCTCCCTGAGCTCGACGGCGACGGCGCCGTGGGCCTCACGGCGCCGTACCTGCTCCAGGGAGGTCACCGCGGAGCGGGTGGTGTCCTCCATCGCCTGGAGGGTCTCCCCGATCATGTCCTCGCGCTTCCCGGAGCCCAGGAGCTCCTTGACCTCGCGGGCGCGGGTCTCGGCGTAGCCCAGGGAGCGGTTCGCCCGTTCGGCCTCGTCGGTGCTCAGGTGGAACAGCGTGCTCTCGGCCGCGCGCTTGAGCGGGTAGAAGGTGTCCCCGGGCATCGAGCGGTACGTCTGCACGCCGGACAGGACCATCGAGGCCACCAGGACGGTGCTCAGCAACCGCGGGAACAGCGTCCTGTGCGATCTGCGCCTGGAGTGGCGGGGGCCCGTCGCCCGTGGCTCGGGACGTTCCTGCTCGGCCGGGGGGCCGGTGAGCCGGTCGCGGAGCGTGGCCTGGAACTCGGGGCGGGGGCTCGCCGTCATCCGGGCGCCGAGTCGCGACACACGGTTCTGGATACGGGCCTGCGATCTCCGTGAGATTCCAGGCAGCCACTTCCCCATGAACGCTCCCTGCCGCCCCCAGCTCATGATCCAACGGTGTCACTTGCCTAACGACGACTCCGCACGTCAGGTTACGCGGTACACCGGCATCGGCATGGTGAACATCGTCACGGGCGCGGCACCGGGCGTCGTCAGCCCAGGTCGGGGGGCAGGGCGCGGCCCAGGGCGCGGATCGCGCGGAACTGCAGCGCCTTGATCGCGCCGCTCTTCTTGCCCATGATCAGAGCGGTCTCGGCCAGCGACATGCCGTGCAGGAAGCGCAGCACCACGCACTCCTGCTGCTCGGGGTTGAGGTCGCGGACGGCGCCGAGCACCCGGTCGCTGATCATCGCGGTGACGACGGCGTTCTCCGGGATGTGCGGGCCGTCGAGCGGGGTGTCGATCACCTCGGCGGTCGTGACCTCAAGGCGGTACCTGCCGGACTTGAAGTGATCGGTGATCAGGTTCCTGGCGATGGTCACGAGCCAGGCCCCGAAATCACGCCCCTGCCATGTGAAGTCCGTGATCCGGCGCAGCGCGCGGAGAAAGGTCTCGCTCGTGAGATCCTCTGCCAGCGGGTGTGAGCCGACCCGGAAGTAGACGTAGCGGTACACGAGCGTGAGGTAGCGGTCATAGAGCGTGCCAAAAGCATCCGTGTCTCCGGTTTTGGCGCGCAGAACCAGCCTCCGGAGCTCGTCGGAGGCATCCTCACGTACGGTGAGGTCACTACTGCGGACGGGCAGGGCCACCCCGGCTGTCGTGGGGAGGTGCCCGGCGAGCGGCCACGTTTCAGGCATCCGGTATCCCTGAGGGGAAGGGGGTACGGCGTGCTCGATCACTCTAGAAATCACCGACTGATTGCACAATCTACTTTGAAGCATCGTGACTGGGGGTAATCGCCGGATACGGTGTGGAGCCGGTCCTCATCCGACCGGTATCGGGAGCGGAGCACAGGTTCGGCTACCGGTTAGGGGGTAATGTCCGGCAGCATTGGAGACACCATGGAAGTCCTCGTCGCTGTCATCGCTTTCGCCGGTGCGCTGCTCGCAGCCATCGCCACCGGCGCTCTCATCAGCCGTCTGCGTGGTGAGCCCAAGGGCTGGCTGATCGCCTGGAGCATCACGACGGCGTCCCTGGCCGTTTCACTCGCGGTAATCGCCACCGGCCACGTGATCGGTTTTGGACCGGGCACGTTCCGCATTTATCAACTGACCGGATCCATGCTGGCCCCGCTCTGGCTGGCCGTGGGGGCCATCCAGCTCCTGGCCCGCGCGGGAACGGCCCGCTTCGCCTCGTGGCTGCTGGGCATCGCCTTCACCGTCATCGCCGCGGTGATCCTGGCGATCGACCCGATCCTGCAGGAGAAGAGCCTCGCCAAGACCCTCCCGGCGGGCGGCACGCACTGGGGCCTGTTCGCGACGTCCCTGCTCCTGGCGGTGCACGTGATCGTCGCGGTCGTGCTGCTGGGCGGGACGGCGGTCGCCGTCGCCCGCGGCCGGGGCGGTGACGACTACGACGCCGACAACATGCACGCGCTCTTGGTGCTCGGCCCCACCGGCCTCGCCCTCGTCGGCGCCGTCAGCTTCGCGGTGCCCGGCATGTTCACCGTGCTCCTGCTCCTCGTCACGGCCGCCGCGGTCTGGTACGTCCTCCTGCGTCCCCTCGCGCCCTACGAGGACGAGGACGGGGACGGGGCGGACGACGACTGGGAGAAGCGGCCGCCGACGCTCCGGCCCCCGGAACGCGAGCCCCGTGACGTGCAGGTCGCCGGCCGCCGGATCTCCCCCGAGGAGCCCCCGCGCCCGATGGCGACCGAGGAGGTCCCCCGGCGCTCCGGCCTGGGCGACCTGGTGGCCGAGTACCGCGCGGGCGAGCAGGACGTGAACCACACGGCCCGCATGCGGCAGCAGCGGCCCGCCCCGCCCGACGACCCGTTCGGCGGTCCCGCCACCGGGATGTTCATGGCGGGCGAGTACGGCATGCCGCTCCCCGGCGGGCCGCCCGGCGGGGACCCCGGCAGGCGGGGCGCCGATCACGGCGTGCAGCCACCGGTCACCGGCCAGTTCGGCATGCCGCCCATGGGCCCTTCGACCGGCGAGTACGACATCCCGGCCCACGAGTTCGGCAGGCACGGCGCCCCCGGCGCCCCCGGTGCCCCCGGCGCCCCCGGCAGGCCGCCGGGTCCGGGCACCGGCGAGTTCGGCCGCCCGGGGGGCACGGGGGAGTTCGGGATGCCGCCGGGCCCCGGCAGGCCCCCGGGTCCGGGCACCGGTGAGTTCGGCAGGCCCCCCGGCACCGGCGAGTTCGGCCGTCCGGCGGTCCCCGGGGACTTCGGCGTGCCCGCCGGTCCGGGGACCGGTGAGCTCGGGGTGGGCAGCCTGCGTCCCATGCCCGCCGACCAGGCCTTCGGCGCGCCCGCCCGGGGTCCGGTGCCACCCGGCCCGTACGGCCACGACCAGGCCGGCCCGCGCGGTCAGGTGCCTCCGGTCGGCGTCCCGCCCTCGGCCGGTGTCCGGTACCCGGGGGCGGGCGGGCCGGGTGGCGGCGGCCTTCCGGGGGGTGGGCCGCAGGGCGGTTCCGGCCGTCCCTCGCCGAGCATCTTCGGGATGCTGACCGTCTTCACCCTGCTCGACGGCACCGGTGAGAGGTTCGACCGGCTGGCCGAGGAGACCGTGGAGGCGGTCCGGGGCTCCGAGCCGGACACGCTCGTCTACTCCTGCCACTCGGTGAAGTCGGCGCCGCTCCAGCGCATCGTCTACGAGCTCTACCGGGACGAGGTCGCCTACAGCGAGCACCAGCGCCGGTCGCACACCGAGCGCTTCGTCACCGAGCGCCAGTCCATGGTGCTCGCCACCAATGTGATCGAGCTCACCCTGAACGCCGCGAAGGTGATGCCGCTCCCGACGGCCTTCCGGCCCTGACCGGGGCGCGCGGGCGACCCGCGCGCCCCGGGACGACCGGGCACGGCCATGCCCCTGACCGGACGCCGTCGGGCACCGGACGCCGGGCGAAGGTGCCGGGCGGAGGGCCCGGTTCGACGGGACCCGGCTCGGTCAGGCGTCGAGCGCGGCGCGCAGCCGGTTCTCGTCGACGCGCCAGAAGTCGTGCTGGACGCCGTCGACGAGGGTGACCGGGATCATCTCCCAGTAGCGGGCCTGGTCCTCTTCGGAGGCCGTGATGTCGCGTTCCTCCCAGGGGACGCCGAGTTCCGCGGCGACCCGCTCGATCACCGCCCGCGCGTCGTCGCACAGGTGGCAGCCGGGTTTTCCGAGCAGGGTGATGCGATGATCCCGCGGTGACATGACCGCCACGGTAGCCGAGCGCGGTCCGGGCGCGCAGGGCCGGTCAGGAGACGGGCGAAGGGCCCGGGAACAGGGCGGGAGGAGGGGCCGGTCGGGGGACCGACCCCTGGCATGACCAAGATTGTGAACACTGACTTTGTGCATCGGTTCACAAAAGGACTAACCTGAATGACAGTGGCCTCACCTCGTCATCCGTCGCGTCCGGGCCACGCCGGCCGCCTGTCCCCCTGGAGCTCCGGCACGTGATCCGCCGTATGTCCCAAGCCCGCGAACGCGGCATACCCGAGGCGACCGTCGCCCGGCTGCCGCTCTATCTGCGCGCGCTGAACGGCATGGCCGAGCGTGGTCTGGCGACCGTGAGCTCGGAGGACCTGGCCGTCGCCGCGGGCGTCAACTCCGCCAAGCTCCGCAAGGACCTCTCCCACCTGGGCTCGTACGGCACCCGAGGGGTCGGCTACGACGTCGAGTACCTGATCTACCAGATCTCCCGCGAGCTGGGCCTCACCCAGGACTGGGCCATCGCGATCGTCGGGGTGGGAAACCTCGGCCGCGCGCTGGCCAACTACGGCGGGTTCGTCTCCCGCGGGTTCAGGATCGCGGCGCTCCTCGACCCCGACCCCGACGTGGTGGGCGACCACATCGCGGGATTGAACGTGGAGCACATCGACGAGCTGGAGGCCGTGATACGACGGCGGGGAGTGTCGATCGTGGTGCTCGCGACGCCGGCCGTCGCGGCCCAGCAGGTGGCCGACCGGGTCGTCGCCGCGGGGGTCACCAGCATCCTGAATTTCGCCCCCGTCGTACTTTCCGTGCCGGATGGCGTCGATATCCGTAAAGTCGACCTATCTATCGAACTGCAGATCCTGGCGTTCCACGAGCAACGCAAGACGGATCGGATGACGGGGGGGCCCGCGATGGCCGAGGAGTGGCCCGAGGCGGTGGACCTGTGACGGGGAACCCGAAGGGACACCGCGCAGGAGCCCGCGAGGCGCGCGGGACCGGCCACGCCCTCTTCGCCCGGGGCGGGGAGGGCCGATGAGCGTCCTCGTCGTCGGCCTGAGCCACCGGACGGCCCCGGTGGCCCTGCTCGAGCGGGTCTCGGTCTCCGGTGACGCGCTGGTCAAGCTGCTCCAGGACGTCCAGCGGGACGCCCACGTCGCCGAGGTCATGGTCGTCTCGACCTGCAACCGGGTCGAGGTCTACGCCGAGGTCGACCGGTTCCACGCCGCCGTGACCTCGATCTCCCGGATGCTCGGCGTCCACTCCGGCGTCCCGGTGGAGCAGCTCGCCTCCCACCTGTACGTGCACTACGAGGACCGCGCGGTCGAGCACCTGTTCTCGGTGGGGGCCGGGCTGGACTCGATGGTCGTGGGCGAGGGACAGATCCTCGGCCAGGTGCGCGCGGCCCTCAGGCTGGCCCAGCAGGAGGGCACGCTCGGCCCGACGCTCAACGAGCTCGTCCAGCAGTCCCTGCGGGTCGGCAAGCGCTCCCACACCGAGACCGGCATCGACCGGGCCGGCGCCTCCCTGGTGGGCGTGGGACTCACCCTGGCCGAGCGCGTCCTCGGACCCCTGCCGGGGCGGCGGGCCCTGGTGGTCGGCGCCGGCTCGATGAGCGCCCTGTCGGCCGCGACCCTGCAGCGGGCCGGCGTGACCGACATCGTGGTGGTCAACCGGACCCACGAGCGCGCGCTGCGGCTGGCCCAGACGGTCGGCGGCCGGGCGGCCGCGTTCGGCGACCTGGCGGCGGAGCTGGCCGGGGCGGACCTGGTCATCTCCTGCACCGGCGCCACCGACGTGGTCGTCACCGCCGACATGGTGACCGCCCGGGAGATGTTCCTGCTGGACCTGGCCCTGCCGCACGACATCGACCCCGCGGTCCGGCGGCTGCCCGGCGTGACCCTGGTCGACCTGGAGACCATGCAGGAGGGCGAGGCGGAGTCCGCCGACGACGGCCGGGCCGAGGCGATCGCCGCGGTGCGCGCCATCGTCACCGAGGAGGTCGGCGCCTACCTGTCGGCGGAGCGGGCCGCGCGCGTCACACCGACCGTGATCGCGCTGCGCAGCAAGGCGGCCCGGGTGGTCGAGGCCGAGCTCGGACGGCTCGTCGCGCGGGTCCCCGAGCTCGACGGGCGCGCCAGGGACGAGGTCACCCAGACCGTCAGGCGGGTGGTCGACAAGCTCCTCCACGAGCCCACCGTGCGCGTCAAGCAGCTGGCCGAGTCCCCCGCGGGCGATCATTACGCGGAGGCGCTGCGAGAACTGTTCAATCTTGACCCGAAGGTGCCCGAAGCGGTGCGGCGCATCGAGACGACGGCCGCCGAGCCGGGTAGGAACACCGAGCCGAGCAAGAAGGAGGCAGGCCTGTGAGCAGCGTTTCCCCTCCGCTCCGGCTGGGAACGAGGCGGAGCGTCCTGGCGACCACGCAGTCGGGCATGGTCGCCGACCGCCTGACCGAGCTGACCGGCCGCACCGTCGAGCTCGTGGGCGTCACCACCTTCGGGGACGTGACCAAGGCCGACCTCACGCAGCTCGGCGGCACGGGCGTCTTCGTCAGCGCGCTGCGCGACAAGCTGATCGAGGGGACGATCGACTTCGCGGTGCACTCCCTCAAGGACCTGCCCACCACACCCCACCCGCGCGTGGTCATCGCGGCGATCCCGCCGCGCGAGGACCCCAGGGACGCCCTGGTGAGCGTCGCCAAGCTGGCCGACCTGCCGTCCGGGGCGAGGATCGGCACGGGCTCCCCCCGGCGGATGGCCCAGCTCCGCGTGCTCCGCCCCGACCTCGACTACGTGCCCATCCGCGGCAACGCCGACACCCGGATCGGCAAGGTCACCTCGGGCGAGCTGGACGGTGTCGTGCTCGCCGCCGCCGGGCTCGGCAGGCTGGGCCGCGAGGCCGAGATCTCGCAGGTCTTCGAGGTCACCGAGATGCTGCCCGCACCCGGGCAGGGGGCGCTGGCCGTGGAGTGCCGCTCCGACCGCGCCGACCTCGTCGAGCTGCTGGGCGTGCTCGACGACGCCCCCACCCGCGCCGCGGTCACCGCCGAGCGCGCGGTGCTCAACGCGCTGGAGGCGGGGTGTGCCGCCCCGGTGGGCGCGTACTCGGCCTGGCGCGGGCACGAACTGATCCTGACCGCCGCCGTCGTCGCCGTCGACGGCGGGCGAGCGGTACGCAAGTCCGCCGCCGGTGGCTCTTCCGCGCCCATGGATCTCGGCCGCGACCTCGCGGCCGAGATGATCGCGGAAGGGGCCGGCACGTTGATAGGGGAGCAGGCACATTGAGCTCCGGAAGCACCACCTTCGAGCACCCGTCCGGGTTCGTCGCCTTCGTCGGCGCGGGCCCCGGTGACGAGGGCCTGCTCACGCTCCGCGGCGCCGACCTGCTCTCCCGGGCCGACGTCGTCATTCTCGACCGGGAGGCGTACGGGCCGCTGCTGCGTCACTGCGGCGAGAACGCCGAGATCGTCGACACGGCCGACGACGGCGCCGTCTCGCTGAAGGTCGTCAAGACGGCCAGGGGCGGCAGCGTCGTCGTGCGCCTGTGCGCCGGCGACCCGATGTTCTTCTCCTCGATCACCGAGGAGGTCGCGGCCTGCGTCAAGGCGGAGGTGGACTTCGAGATCGTGCCCGGCGTGCCTCCCGCGACGGCGGTGCTCACCTACGCCGGGATCCCCGCCGCGGTGTCGGTGCCCGAGTTCCGGGTGGTGGACGCGGCCCAGATCGACGACTGGTCGGCGTACGCGGGCGGGGCGGGCACCCTGGTGATCTACAACGGCGTCGCCGAGGCCGTGGCGATCGGCAAGGCGCTGATCGCGGCGGGCCGCCGCGACTCGACGCCGGTGGCGATCAGCGCCGCGGGCACCACGACCGAGCAGCACACCGTGGTGACCACGCTGGGCCGGATCGCGCCCGACCTCAAGCACGCCGGGATGAGCGAGCCCGCCCTGATCGTGGTCGGCGAGGCCGTCGGCATGCGCGACCGCCTGTCGTGGTTCGAGACCAAGCCGCTGTTCGGCTGGCGGGTGCTCGTCCCCAGGACCAAGGAGCAGTCGGCCGACCTGGTCGAGCAGCTGCGCTCCTACGGCGCGGTGCCCGAGGAGGTCCCCACGATCTCCGTCGAGCCGCCCCGCACCCCGCAGCAGATGGACCGGGCGATCAAGGGCCTGGTCACCGGACGCTACGAGTGGGTGGCCTTCACCAGCGCGAACGCGGTCAAGGCGGTGCGCGAGAAGTTCGAGGAGTACGGCCTGGACGCCCGCGCGTTCGCCGGGCTCAAGGTCGCGGCCGTGGGGGAGAGCACCGCGCAGGCGCTGGTGCGGTTCGGCGTCAAACCCGACCTGATGCCGTCCGGCGAGCAGTCGTCGGAGGGCCTGCTGGCCGAGTGGCCGCCGTACGACTCGATGCTCGACCCGATCAACCGGGTGCTGCTGCCGCGGGCCGACATCGCGACCGAGACGCTCGTGGCCGGGCTGACCGAGCTCGGCTGGGAGTGCGACGACGTGACCGCCTACCGGACGGTCCGCGCCGCGCCGCCGCCCGCGCCGACCCGTGAGGCGATCAAGGGAGGCGGGTTCGACGCGGTGCTGTTCACCTCCTCCAGCACCGTGCGCAACCTGGTGGGCATCGCGGGCAAGCCGCACAACGTCACGGTCATCGCCGTGATCGGCCCGCAGACCGCCAAGACGGCCGAGGAGTTCGGGCTGCGGGTGGACGTCATGGCCGACAAGCCCTCGGCCTCCGCGCTCGCGGCGGCGCTGGCGGCCTACGGCGCCGGTCAGCGGCAGGCCGCGGTCGCGGCGGGCGACGCCCCCCGCAGGCCCTCGCAGACCCGGCGGGGAGCCCGGCGCCGCGCGAAGTAACCTTGGACGCGACGGCCGCGACGTAGGCTGGGACGCGGCGGCACGGCACGGCGGGTCCCCGCGACCTCCGGTGGCTCCCTGGGTCTCCGGTGACCCGCGGTGGCTTCGGCGGCTCAGGTGACCCCGGTGACCTCGGTGCCCGTGCCGCGGGGGCGCCGCGGCCCGCCGCCTGCTCACCCGCGCCGTGGCGGACGACGCGCGCCGGCTCCCACCGGCGCACCGGCTCCGGCCACCGACGCACCGGCCGACGCCCACCGGCTCCCACCGGCGGTGCCGGGCGGCGGGTGGTGAGCCGGACCACACAGACGAGTTCCTCCGGCGCGGTCCCCCATCGGCCGGAGAAGAGGGGGAGAACACCATGACGGCCCAGTTCCCTGTCGCGCGTCCGCGCAGGCTCCGCCGCAGCGCGCCCATGCGCCGGATGGTCGCCGGCACCCGCCTGCACCCGGCGGAGCTGGTGCTGCCGATGTTCGTCAAGGAGGGCATCGCCGAGCCGAACCCGATCTCCTCGATGCCCGGCGTGTTCCAGCACACCCGCGAGTCGCTGCGCAAGGCCGCCTGCGAGGCGGCCGAGGCCGGGGTGGGCGGCCTGATCCTGTTCGGCGTCCCCGCGGTGAAGGACGCGCGCGGGTCGGCGGCCGACGACCCCGAGGGCATCGTGCAGCTCGCCCTGGCCGACCTGGTCTCCGAGGTGGGCGACGCGCTCGTCGTGATGGCCGACACCTGCCTGGACGAGTTCACCGACCACGGGCACTGCGGCATCCTGACCGACGACGGCGAGGTCGACAACGACGCCACCCTGGAGCGCTACGCCGCCGCGGCCGTGGCCCAGGCGCGGGCCGGGGCGCAGGTCGTCGCGCCGAGCGGCATGATGGACGGCCAGGTCGCGGCCATCCGGGCCGCGCTGGACGGCGACGGCTTCGAGCAGATCCCGATCCTGGCCTACTCGGCCAAGTACGCCTCGGCGTTCTACGGCCCGTTCCGCGAGGCCGCCGAGTGCGCCCCGCGGTTCGGCGACCGCGCCGCCTACCAGCAGGACGCGGCGGGGCCGGCCGGGGAGGCGCTGCGCGAGGTGCGGCTGGACCTCGCCGAGGGTGCCGACGCGGTCATGGTCAAGCCCGCGCTGGCCTACCTCGACATCCTGCGCCAGGTGCGCGACGCCGTGGACGTGCCGGTGGCGGCGTACCAGGTCAGCGGCGAGTACGCGATGGTCGAGGCCGCCGCGGCGAACGGCTGGGTCGACCGGGACCGGGTGATCATGGAGTCGCTGGTGGCGATCCGCAGGGCCGGGGCCGACCTGATCCTCACCTACTGGGCGACCGAGGTGGCCGCGAAGCTGCGGTGACGCCGGTGGCGCGTGCCCGGCGACGGTCGGGCGCCGGCGGTGGGGCGCCGGTGGCGCGTGCCCGGCGACGGTGGGGTGCCGACGGTGCGCGCCCGGCGACGGTGGGGTCCCGGTGAGGCCGGTGGCGCGTGTCCGGAGGCCGGGAACCGGAGGTTCGCCGTCGCAGGAGAAGGCGTGTGCGTTAGAGTGCGATGACCGGTGCGGATGTGTCCCAGGTGGCGTAGACCCTGGGCGATTTGACGTTCCCCACTGACCAGAGTGTGGACAGGTCCTCGCATCCGGACGGCACGCGGGATGCGCGGACGACGGAGGACGCAATGGTCGGGGTACCGCTGGTTCGTCGAAGCAGACGACACGGCCGTCCGAGGCAGGTGATCGACTCCGTGCTGGAGTACGCCGCCCTGGGCTGGGCGAGCTGCCTGGGTGCCCGGCCGCTGACCGGCGGGCCGCGCTCGTGTTCCTGTGACCGCGTCGGCTGTCCCGATCCCGGCGCCCACCCGCTCTCGCGTACCTGGCAGATGGAGGCCGGCACCGACCCGGCGCTGCTCACCGGCTGGTGGCGGCACGACCCCGAGGCGAACGTGGTCCTGCCGACCGGGCGGGTGTTCGACGTCTTCGACGTACCGCTCGCCGCGGGGCGCACCACCCTCGCGGCCATGGACTCCACCGGAGTCGTCCCGGGCCCGGTCGCCGTCAACGGCGACCGGGCCCTGTTCTACGTGGCCACCCGCAACGCCTCCGAGGACGAGGACGAGTGGTGGTCCTGCGCCCTGGACGCCGGTCCCTCGGTCATCGACGACATGCCCGGCCTGCGCTGGCACTGCCGCGACAGCTACGTGCTGGCCCCGCCCTCGATGCTGCCGGCCGGCCTGACCTGCTCGTGGCTGCGCCCGCCGGACCGCAGCCCGCTGCCGGACCCGCTCAGGGTCCTGGACCTGCTCGCCGACGTCTGCGACTGAACGGCCACCCGTCACCCGGCGTCCGGTGCTTGTCACCCGTCACCCGTCACCCGGCGTCCGGTCACAGGGAAACGCCCAGGCCGGCCTCGCGGGCGCGGCCGATCTCCTCGGCGCACGCCTCCTTGAGCAGGTAGCCGCGCGCCCCGGCGCGCACGGCGGCGAACACCGAGTCGTCGTCGCGGAACATCGTCAGGACCAGCACACGACCACCACCAGAGTGACGTGGACCAGGATGCCGTCGAGCACGGTGTGGACGCCGGGCGGCCGGTCTCTCGGCCGCCCGGCGGGGGTGTCGTCACTGCCATTCACGAAGGATCCCGTACGCGGTGTCCCGTCGTCCTGGGACCGCTGTCCCGTTCGCACGGGTCCCGCACCGGGACCGGCGGGTCACCCGGGGACCGGTTCCACGCGGCCCGTACGGGTACGCGGGGGAGCGGATTGCACAGGGCCCCGCACCGGGACGGGCGGTTCGTCCGGTGGGACGGATTCCGTGTGGCCTATCACAGCGTGGGTGGTTCGTCCGGTGGGACGGACCGGGCGTTTCCCTGGCTACCCTTGTGGGCGTGAGCCGTACCGAGAACTCCGAGGACCTGTTCGCCCGCGCCCGCGAGATCGTCCCGGGAGGCGTCAACTCCCCGGTCCGCGCCTTCGGTGCCGTGGGCGGCACGCCGCGTTTCATGACCTCGGGCCAGGGCCCCTACATCACCGACGTCGACGGCAACCGCTATGTCGACCTGGTCTGCTCCTGGGGGCCGATGATCCTCGGCCACCGGCACCCCGCGGTGATCGAGGCGCTGCAGGAGGCGCTGCGCGACGGCACCTCGTTCGGCACGGCCACCCCCGGCGAGGTCGAGCTCGCCGAGGAGATCGTCGACCGGGTCGAGCCGGTGGAGAAGGTCCGCCTGGTCAGCTCCGGCACCGAGGCCACCATGTCGGCCGTACGGCTGGCGCGCGGCTTCACCGGCCGCTCCAAGATCGTGAAGTTCGCCGGGTGCTACCACGGCCACGTCGACGCGCTGCTCGCCTCGGCGGGCTCCGGCGTGGTGACGTTCGGCCTGCCCGACACCCCCGGGGTGACCGGTGCCTCGGCGGCCGACACGGTGGTGCTTCCCTACAACTCGGCCGAGGCGGTCACCGAGGCGTTCCGGACCCTCGGCGACGAGATCGCCTGCGTGATCACCGAGGCGTGCCCGGCCAACATGGGCGTCGTGCCGCCGCTGGACGGGTTCAACGCCACGCTGCGCGAGCTGTGCACCGAGCACGGCGCCCTGCTGATCATCGACGAGGTGCTCACCGGCTTCCGGGTGTCGGAGTCCGGCTGGTACGGGCTCGACCCGGTCGAGGGCGACCTGATGACGTTCGGCAAGGTGATGGGCGGCGGCCTGCCCGCCGCCGCGTTCGGCGGGCGCGCCGACGTGATGGCCCATCTCGCCCCGGAGGGCCCGGTCTACCAGGCGGGCACCCTGTCGGGGAACCCGCTGGCCTGCGCCGCGGGTCTGGCCACTTTGCGCGCCTGCGACGAGGGGGTCTACGACCAGGTCGACGCCGCCGCCCTGGTCATCGGCCGCGCCACCGCCGACGCCCTGGCCGCGGCCGGGGTGCCGCACCGGCTGCAGCGCGCCGGAAGCCTGTTCTCGGTCTTCTTCACCGAGGAGCCGGTCACCGACTTCGCCGTCGCCCAGACCCAGAACACCGCCGCCTACCGGGCGTTCTTCCACGCCATGCTGGACCAGGGCGTCTACCTGCCGCCGTCGGCGTACGAGGCGTGGTTCCTGTCGTCGGCCCACGACGACGAGGCCCTCTCCCGCATCGCCGACGCCCTGCCCGCCGCGGCCAAGGCCGCCGCCCAGGCCCTCTGAGCCCCTATTCGGGCAGGTCGCCGAGGTCGACGGTGACGGGGAAGGGCACCGGCACGGTCAGCCGGTCGTGGTGGATGCCGGTGAGCGCGTACACGCGGGTGGCGGGGTCGAGTTCGTAGACGTAGACCACCGGGGAGCCGCCGTTGTTCTCCACCCGCCAGAAGTGCGCGATGCCCGCATCGGCGTAGCGGGACGGCTTGGTCCTGCGGTCCCGCTCCTCGGACTCGGGGGAGACCACCTCGACGACGAGGTGCACCTCGTCGGGGGTGTAGAACGTCCGGTCGTCGTCCTCGGCGACCTTGGCGTCGACGACGACGACGTCGGGGCAGGGACGCATCCGGTGGCCGAGCCTGACGTCCATCCGCGTCACGACCGTGACGTGCTCGGGAGCCCGGGCGTTCAGGGCGACGCGAAGGCCGGACAGCACACGCTGGTGAAAGCGCTTCTGAGGGGCCGCGAAGACGAGGGCTCCGTCGATGAGTTCGACGTTCCTGAAGAAGTCGGGTTCGCCGTCCGGTCCCTCCGGGGGGAGGCGGTCGAGGTCGTCGGCGACCCACCCCCACGGCGGGGGGAGGGCCAGTATTCGAGTGCGGCGTCAACGGAGGTCGCCGTGTCGTCGCCGCCGTCACCGGGTGTGTTCATTCATGTCCTCTCCGCTGCGCTCGCCCTATTCTCTTCCGTCTCCTCCCGAGGGGGAGCCGGAAGCGGGGAAGGGGAGGTGGTGCGGCGGGGGCGGGTGCCGGCGTACAGGACGCCGCAGATGATCAAAGCACCGGCGGCGAGCCTGAGCGGGGTGATCTGCTCGCCGACGAACAGGGCCGCCGAGGACATGCCGAACACCGGCACCATCAGGGCGGTCGGCGCGACCACCGAGGCGTCGTAGCGCTTGAGCAGGAAACCCCAGACGGCGAAGCCCGCGAGGGTGGAGACGAGCGCCACGTACAGCAGCGAGAGGCCGCCCTCCACCGAGAACTCCAGCCGGGGCACCCCCTCCACGACCAGGCTCAGCGCCAGCATCGGAGGGGCGGTCACCGCGCTGAGCCAGACCATGAAGCGCAGCGAGTCGGGCGGCGAGGCCTTCCTGACCACGATGTTGCCCAGGCTCCAGAAGAACGCCGAGCCGACCACCAGCAGGAACGCGCCGATCGGGCCGCCGGCCCCGAGGTCGGTGGCGATCAGCGCCAGACCGGCGAACGCGACCGCCATGCCGGCGACCCGCCGCCGGGTCAGCCGCTCTCCCAGCAGCGTGACGGCCAGCACGGCGGTGAAGACCGCCTGCACCTGGACGACGAGCGAGGTCAGCCCGGCGGGCATGCCCGCCCGCATGCCCGTCAGCAGCAGGGCGTACTGGCCCGCGCCGAGCGTGGCCCCGGCCAGGAGCACCTTCCGCCAGGGCACCCCGGGCCCGCCGACGAACAGCAGGGCGGGGAAGGCGGCCAGCGCGAAGCGCGCCGCCACGAAGAACAGCGGGGGGAAGTGCCGTAACCCGACCTCCATGACCACGAAGTTGAGACCCCACACGATGGTGAGGCCGACGGCCAGGAGCAGGTGACGGGTACGCATTCGCCCATCGTGGTCGATAGCGACATTTCAGAACAAGTTAGTATTTCTTGCCGGGGTCGTTTAGGCTTGCTACATGTTGGATCTCAACCGGCTCAAGGCCCTGCACGCCGTCTCCGTCTACGGCTCGGTGGGCGCCGCGGCCGAGGCGCTCATGGTGACCCCCTCCGCGGTCTCGCAGCAGCTCGCCAAGCTGGAACGGGAGACCGGCGCGACCCTGCTGGAACGCAGCGGGCGCGGGGTACGGCTGACCGACGCCGCCGGGCTGCTGGCCGACCACGCCGAGCGCATCCTCGCGCTGGTCGAGACGGCCGAGGCCGACTTCGAGGCCCTGCGCGGGCAGGTCGTGGGACGGCTGAGCATCGGCGCGTTCCCCACGGCGGCCCGGGGGCTGATGCCCGCCTCTCTGACCCTCCTGCACACCCGCCACCCCGACCTGCGCCTGGAGCTGACCGAGCGCGAGCCCGAGCGGCAGGTCCGCGAGGTGAGCAGGGGCGAGCTCGACCTGGGGGTCATCCAGGACTGGATGAACCGCCCGGTGGCGATCCCCGAGGGGCTCTCCCGGGCGACGCTGTTCGACGACATCGCCGACGCGATCCTGCCCGCGTCCCACCCGCTGGCGGACCGCGCCGAGATCGAGCTGGCCGAGCTCTACGGGGAACGGTGGATCAGCTCCACGCCCGGCACCATCTGCCACGACTGGCTGGTCCACACGCTGCGCTCGGCCGAGCTGGAGCCGGACATCGCCTGCATGGCGGACGAGTGCCCGACCCAGATGGCCCTCGTCGCGGGCGGGCTGGGCTGCGCGATCATCCCCCGCCTGGGCCGCGACTACGTCCCTCCGGGGGCGCGGGTGGTGCCGATCAGGTCCCGCCCCACCCGCAGGATCTACGCGCTCTGGCGGACCGACGCCGCGCGCCGCCCGGCGATCCGCGCCGCGGTCGAGGCGCTGAAGGTCGTCGCCGCCGACTTCCAGAGCCCCGTACCCCCCGGTGGGCCCGCGCCGTCCGCGCGGCCCGCCGCCGCCCCCGCGACGGCGCTCCCGGAGCCGTCCCCCGCCCTGTCCTCGGCCCCGTCCCCCGCGCTGTCCCCGGTGACGCCCTGACGGACGACCCCCGCGACCTCGTCCGGGGGCGAGGCGCGAGCGGGCCCACGGGAGCGTCCCCGCCCGTCCGTCCCGGCGGGCCCACCTGCCCTGTCATCGGCCCGGCACCTGTCGGTAGGCTGGCGGCACCATGGCTGAGACCACCGTCGTCCACCTCCTGCGTCACGGCGAGGTGCACAACCCCGACAACGTCCTGTACGGCAGGCTCCCCGACTACCACCTGTCCGACAACGGCAGGCAGATGGCCGAGACGGTCGCCAAGACGGTCGCCGGCCGCGACGTGACCGCGATCTTCTCCTCCCCCCTGGAACGCGCGCGGGAGACCGCCGCCCCGCTCGCCGAGGCCTTCCGGCTGGACGTCACGATCGACGAGCGCCTCATCGAGGCCGAGAACATCTTCGAGGGCCTCGCCCTCGGGCGCGGGGACGGTCTCTTCCGCAACCCGCGCTTCTACCGCTACCTGTGGAACCCGCTGCGCCCCTCCTGGGGGGAGCGCTACACCCACCTGGTCAGGCGGATGAGCGCCGCGATCGTCGGCGCCCGCAGGGCGGCGCGCGGCCATGAGGCGATCATGGTCAGTCACCAGCTCCCGATCTGGACCATCCGGCTCGCGGCCGAGGGCAGGCGCCTGCCGCACGACCCGCGCCGCAGGCAGTGCGGACTGGCCAGCCTCACCTCGTTCTCCTTCGAGGGAGACCGGCTGATCAGCGTCGGATACAGCGAGCCGGCCGCGGCGCTCGTCAAACGCCCCACTGTGCCGGGCGCCTGACCGCGCCGGTAGAGTTACCGCTCTACCGGTTGTAGTACAGGGAGCCTCCGTCACCCATGCGCGCCACATCCTTCGCCGCCGCCGCGCTGCTCGTCGCCATGGCCGGATGCGCCGGATGCGCCGGAAACCAGGGATCGCAACCCCAGACCGGTGACACCCGCTTCGTCCCCGGTGACGGCAAGGTCACCATGTTCCAGGCCGCCGACCGCAAGGCCGCCCCCGCGGTGGAGGGCGAGACCCTCGACGGGGGCACCGCCTCGCTGGCCGCCCACCGCGGCAAGGTCGTGGTGATCAACTTCTGGGCCTCCTGGTGCGCCCCCTGCCGGGCCGAGGCCCCGGTGCTCAAGGAGATCTCCGCCGCGAAGAAGGCCGACGGCGTGGTGTTCCTCGGCATCGACTTCAAGGACCGCAAGGCCGACGCCCTGGCGTTCGAGCGCGGCCACAAGCCCGGTTACCCGAGCATCTTCGACCAGCCGGGCAAGGTGGCGCTCTCCTTCCAGGGCACGGTCCCGCCCGCGGCCATCCCCTCCACGCTGATCATCGACCGTCAGGGCCGGATCGCCGCCAGGGCCCTCGGCGCGGTCACCTACAGCGACCTGATGAACGCCGTCACCAGGGTCGGCGATGAACGCTGACCTGGTGGGCACGGTCGCCGGCGGCTCGCTGGCCCTGGCGCTGCCGATAGCGGTCGCGGCCGGGCTGGTGTCGTTCCTGTCGCCGTGCGTGCTGCCGCTGGTCCCCGGCTACCTGTCGTACGTGACCGGCATGAGCGCCGACCCCAGGCGGGGGCGCATGGTGGCCGGGATCGTGCTGTTCGTCCTGGGATTCGCCTCGGTGTTCGTGGCCGGAGGCGCGCTCTTCGGCGGGCTCGGCGCGGCGCTGTTCGAGAACGCGGGGATCATCACCCGGGTGCTCGGCGCCCTCACGATCGTGCTCGGCCTGGCCTTCATGGGGGTCGTCCCCGGCCTGCAGCGCGACCTTCGCATCCGGCGGGTCCCGGCCGCGGGCCTGGCCGGGGCGCCCCTGCTCGGCCTGGTCTTCGGCCTCGGCTGGACCCCCTGCATCGGCCCCACCCTCGCCGTCGTGCTCACTTTGGGCCTGAACGAGGGCAGCGCCGGACGCGGCGCCGTGCTCGCCTTCGCGTACGCGCTCGGTCTTGGCCTGCCGTTCGTGGCGGCCGGGCTTGCGTACAGCAGGGCACTGCGGACGTTCAAGGCGGTACGGCGGCACTCGCAGCTGATCACGCGCGTGGGCGGCGTCATGCTGGTCGTCGTCGGGGTGCTGCTCGTCACCGGGCTCTGGGAGCAGCTCGTCGCGGCCATGCAGGGCTGGGTCGGCGGATTCGAGCCGGTGATCTGATGGAGCGCATCGACCACAGGACAGTGGATCCGGCGACGACGGAGGCCGTGGATCGGGGTCGCCCGGCGGGAATCGGCGTCGTGGGCTGGGCGCGCTGGTTCTGGCGGACGCTCACCTCCATGCGGACCGCGCTGATCCTGCTCTTCCTGTTCGCCCTGGCCTCCGTGCCCGGCTCGATCTGGCCGCAGCGCGGCGTCTCGGACGCCAAGGTCGCCCAGTACTTCGCCGACGACCCCGTGCTGGCCGGATGGCTGGACCGGTTCTGGCTGTTCGACGTGTTCCAGGCGCCCTGGTTCGCCGCGATCTACCTGCTGCTGTTCGTCTCCCTGATCGGTTGCGTGCTCCCGCGCACCGCGGCCCATCTGCGGGAGCTGCGCAGGAAGCCGCCCCCGGCGCCGCGCAACCTGAGCAGGCTGCCGCACCACGCCTCCTTCCCGTCGCACCTGACCGCGGACGAGGTGGCCGGGCGGCTGCGCGCGCGGCGGTTCCGGGTGACCACGGGTCCCGGGTGGGTCGCGGCGGAGAAGGGCTACCTGCGCGAGAGCGGCAACCTGCTGTTCCACGTGGCCCTGCTCGGTCTGCTGGTCGCGGTCGGCGCCGGTGCGCTGTACGGCTACCGGGGGAACGTGCTGGTCGTGGAGGGCGAGGGGTTCGCCAACACGGTCGCGGCCTACGACCGCTACCTGCCCGGCCCGCAGGTGAGCGCCGAGTCGCTGGAACCGTTCTCCTTCACCGTCGAGGACTTCCAGGCGACCTACATCGCCAAGGGGGAGAGGGCCGGCCAGGCCCTCGACTACGCGGCCAGGCTCAGGGTCGAGGACGTCCCCGGGTCGGCCGCCCGCGAGCACCTGCTGAAGGTCAACGAGCCGCTGGACGTCAACGGCACGCTGAGCTACCTGATCGACCACGGCTACGCGCCGACC
Organism: Streptosporangium sp. DT93; assembly: GCF_049844535.1. Classification (NCBI taxonomy): domain Bacteria; kingdom Bacillati; phylum Actinomycetota; class Actinomycetes; order Streptosporangiales; family Streptosporangiaceae; genus Streptosporangium; species Streptosporangium sp. DT93. Next base: position 311,147 of record NZ_JBNCLF010000001.1, on the reverse strand, counting down.
TTCAAGGTCACCGACGGCAAGGGCCAGGTGGCCTTCGACGGGCCGGTGGCCTGCCTGGTCGTCGAGCCCGCCACCTTCACCTCCGAATGCGTGATCAAGGTTCCGGACGCGCTGCCCGAGCAGCTCGGCCTGCTGATCGCCTTCCTGCCCACGACCGTGCCGATGGGCCCGGAGTGGGTCTCGATCTTCCCGGGCGCCGCCAACCCCACCGCGCAGGTGTACGGAGCCTTCGCCGGTGACCTCGGCCTGAGGAGCGGCCGGCCGCAGTCGGTCTACGAGCTCGACCCGGCGAGCCTGAAGAAGATGAAGCCGCTCCTGATGAAGGCCGACCCGCTGAAGGTCGGCGCGAAGCTCACGCTGCCGGGCGGGGCCGGCTCGATCGAGTTCACCGGGGTCAGGGAGTGGATCGCCCTGCAGGTCGCCTACGACCCGGGCAGGATGCCCGCCCTGGTCTCCGCGGTCCTCGCCGTGGCCGGCCTCGTGCTGACCCTGACCGTCCGCCGCCGCCGCGTGTGGGTACGCGTCCACGACGCCTCCTCCGGGGGAGGCGGTGGCCCGCGTCGCGTCGAGGTGGGCGGCCTGACCCGTACCGAGGGCGGCGACTTCGGCGAGGAGTTCACCGAGATCGTCTCCTCCCTGAACCCGGACTCCCTGAACCCGGACTCCCTGAACCCGGACTCCGCGAACCCGGACTCCGCGAACCCGGAGTCCCCGGGCACGGCCGTCCCTGACACGGAGCCCTCGGACGAGAGGCCCCCGTCCGGGCAGGCTCCCGGGAAGACGTCTCCGGACGGACCGTCCCCGGACGAGAGGTCCCCGGACGAGGAGTCTCCCGGTGCGGGGCTCTCGGACGGGGAATCACCGGCGGGGCGGCCCGCCGGCGGAAAATCACCGGTCCAGGAACCGGCGGACGAGGAACCACCGGACGCCGGGCGTCCGGACCGGGGACGTCCGGACCAAGGACCTTCGAATCCAGGAGTGCAGGATGCCCGCTGAGGTCGATGCCGGCCTCGCCACGTTGAGCGACCAGCTCATCCTGGCGACGGTGCTGCTCTACGTCTTCGCAATGATCGCCTACGCCCTCGACCTGGCCTTCGGCCGATCCGCGAGGACGCAGGCCGGTGCCGCGCGGCCCGTGCCCGTCACCGTCGGAGCCACCGGCGCGGCCACCGCCGGGGAGGGCGGAGCCGCTCCCCTGCCGGACGGCGGTCCGGCGCGCGGGCCCGTGGACAGGGAACCTCCGGCCTGGACCAGGTGGGCGGGTCCGGCGGGCGTCGCGCTGAGCTGGCTCGGCTGGACCGCCAACCTCGCCTCCCTGCTCACCCGCGGCCTGGCCGTGGGCCGCTGGCCGTGGGGCAACATGTACGAGTTCGTGGTTGCCATGTCCTTCGCGGCGATGAGCGCGTTCCTGTTCATGCAGCTCCGCTACCGGATCCGCTTCCTGGGCGCGTTCGTCGCGGTCGCCGCCGCCCTGGGGCTCGGCTTCGCCGTCCGTTACCTGCACGTGCAGGCCGGTCCGGTGGTGCCCGCGCTGAACTCCTACTGGATCGCGATCCACGTGTCCGCGGCGATCATCGCCAGCGGGCTGTTCATCCTGGCGGGCGTCTCCGGCATCCTCTACCTGGTCAGGAAGGACGGCTCGGTCCGCCTGCCGTCCCGGCCGGACCTGGAGCGGGTCGCGCACCGGGCGATCGTGATCGGCTTCCCGATCTGGACCTTCGCCGTCATCGCCGGCGCGCTCTGGGCCGACAAGGCGTGGGGCCGGTACTGGGGCTGGGACCCCAAGGAGATCTGGGCGTTCATCACCTGGATCGCCTACGCGGCCTACCTGCACGCCAGGGCCACCGCGGGCTGGAAGGGCAGGGCGGCCATGATCGTTCAGCTCGTCGCCTTCGGGTGCCTGCTGTTCAACCTGGTCGGGGTGAACATCTTCCTGGGGGGCCTGCACTCCTACGCCGAGGTTCCCGGCTGAGCCCCGGTCGTACCGTCACCCCGGTGACGCGGTCACCGTTCTCCCGGCCGGGCCTCCGGCCGGGAGACGATCCTCGGTCCTCGTCGCGGCTCGCCGGTCGGCCTTTGCCGCCGACACGGCGGCACCCGGCCGGGAGGGGGGATTCTCAGTCCTCGTCGCGGAGCCGGCGGTCGAGGTCCTTGAGGAAGTCGGGGTCGTCGTCGGGACCCTTGGGAGCCGCGGGGCGCGGGGGCCTCTCGGGCAGCGGCAGTGATCGGGGTGCCCGGGGGCCGGTCGGCCGGCCGAGCAGAAGCCAGAAGATCCCTCCGACGACCGGCATCAGCACCACGATGACCGCCCAGAGCAGCTTGGGCAGGTTCCTGGATTCCTGGTCCGGCGTGGTGATGACGTCGAACAGGCAGTAGAGCCAGAAGGCGAGGGTCGCCAGACCGACAAGCATGGGCATGCCCGAACTGTAAGCCATCGCGAGAACCACTGCGGTCGGCCTTCCGTCACGGACGGCCGCGGGGGCCGCCGTCCCGGGGTGCGAGATGAAGATCGGGTGACGGACCGGGACCGGCTCCCGGTTACGGGTGACCGCCGGGGGGAGCACCCCGTACCGTAGAGGCGTTGCCACGTCCCCAGGGGGTGTGATGGCACATTCGGGCGACAAGGGCCGCCATCGACGGCGGTGGTGGCAGCGGAGTCCGGCTCCGCGTGCCGAGAGTCCCCTGCGGGGGAGTCCGCGTGAGGTCTCGCGCGAGGCCGAGCGCGGGGTGGGCACGGTCACCGCTCCGGTGGTCGACCGCCCGCAGTACACCTGGAAGGACTTCGAGCTCGACGACGAGCGTCCCCGGGCGCAGCCCAACTCCCCCGACGTCCCGGACCTGGGTGACGGCCTGCGCCACTGCGGGCGGCTGGAGCGCATCCTGCACCGCCAGTGGGACGCGCGGCGCGAGGTGCCGACGCCGGAGGTCGTCCGCGCGGTGGAGAGCCTGGCCAGGTTGCCCGAGGCGCTCAAGGACAGGCTGGCCGAGGGCCTGGACGGGATCTACGTCGGCGCGGGCGGCGTGCCGGACCTGGACGACATGGGCTACCTGCGCGGGGCCCCGCTCCCGTCGGGCCGGGCGACCTGGGACGTCTGCGCCGGCGCGTACGGCGACCGCAAGATCGTGGTGGGGGACCGGCCCTCGCCCACCCCCGACGTGATGATGCACGAGGTCGGGCACGCCCTGGACGACGTGGACGCCCCGCACGGCGACTGGGTCTCCGACTCCCCGGAGTTCGCGGCCCTCTACGACCGGTGCGTCCCGATGCTGGCCTCGGGGTTCCACCTGCAGTCCGGTGACCTGGGGCGCAAGGAGTTCTTCGCGGACGCCTTCGCCGCGATCGTCTCCCGCCAGCGTCCCGCGCTGGTCGACATGCTCGGCGGTGACACGCGGATGGCGCTCGACGTCATGTTGTTCTTCAACCGGCGCTACGGAATCTAGGTGATCTGGGATGTACGTCGTCAGGCTCGCCGACGGGACATTGCGCGTACCGCACACCCTGGCCAGCGAAGACGGGCGTCTGATCGGCAACGCCTACGTGGAGGTGTCCCCGGGGGATCCCGACTACGAGCGCTGGCTGGCCGAGTCCCTCACCGAGGAGGAGTGGGCCGATCGCCGCAGGCGCTGGCTGAAGGAGAACGACGAGCTCGAACGGGAGTTCCTGGCCTTCAAGGCCGAGCAGGAGACCTGGACGGGCCGGGACCCGGAGGAGCCGGACCGGATCGTTCCGGGGGCTCGGGGTGACTCCGCGAACGGGACACGGTGAGGGGGGAGGTCACCGTCGGTGTCGATCGATGCCGTTCGATGTCGCTTGTCGTCTGTCGTTCGTGAGGTGTCGTGTGACGTTCCGGACGACTCCACGGTGACCCTGCGGCTTCCGGGTAAGGCGCGCAGGATCACCGATGGTGTGACGTCCTAAGTCGTCAGACGCGCGGGGACTCGCCTGCCGGCCGTTCGGCCGTCAAGACGTCCTCTCCACGCAGAAGGGCGTGCACTTCCGACTCGCGGAAACGCCGGTGCCCTCCGGGGGTACGGATGCTGCTGATACGGCCTGCCGCGGCCCAGCGTGTAACCGTCTTTGGGTCGACCCGAAAGAGGGCGGCAACCTCTCCGGGCGTCAGCAGACGCTCGCTGCTACTCTCCACAATCTCTCCCCCTCGCATCCCGCTTCCTGCCAGCGGGCGGACAGGTAACCAGTGTGCCGAGCGAAGCCTGATTTATCCGTGGTTTTCAACAAAGATCACGGGTTGTTATCGACTGCCTGCCCGATTGTTATATGATAGAGCCTTTTTGAGACGCTCGTGGGTGTTTCTTTACGAAACTGATCTCTTGTGAAGACTAGCAGTGCTCGCAGTCGATGCGAAGGGTGTCTGCCAGGCCGCCCACGATCGTGCCTGGAGGAACGGGTGGCGTAACCTCGATGGCGTGCATCCCGTCATCGTTTACACCGCGTCCCGGGCCGGCCTGCTGATCGTGAGCCTGGGGGTGCTCTATATCCTCGGCCTGCGCCAGCCCCTGGTCCTGCTGGTCGCCGCATTCCTGGTCAGCGGGGTGGCCAGTTACGTCCTGCTCTCGAAGCAGAGGGACGCGGTGAGCGAGCGAATCGCTAAGAATCGGGAGTGATCGGCAACGGGAACATGCCGACTCGGGCATGGTACTCGTGACCAAGCCGGGTTGTGTCACTACCAACGAGTAATCCACCACGATGGGCCAGGAATGCCTTGACTCCGATTCCTGGATCACGGGTGGGGTTCCATGTCAGCGCCCTGCCGGTGCGCGGATGGATCGCCCCGATGCCCGGTCGCGCCACCGCGCCGGGGCCGGCGGAGTCGCGCCCGCGCGGATTGTCCAGCCATCGCTGGTGCCCGCCGACGTAGACGGCCGCCCCGGTCGCGGCCACCGCGTAGAGCGAGTCGCCGCCGGTGTGGTTCACCCAGGTCGGCCGCACCGGCCCGGTCCCGCCCGTCTCGAAGCGCGCGGCGGTGTCGCACATCCTCTCCGGCCCCATGGGCCCGCCGGTCGTGACGACGGCGAGGTGGTCCCCGCCGGGGGAGAAGTCCAGGCCGCGCAGGTAACCGGGGAAGTCCGACCGGCACCGGCCCCGGTAGGCGTCGGTCCGCCAGGGCGCGACCGCCGCCGGTGAGACCGTCACGTCCACCAGGGCGAGCTGGGGACGCGGCAGGCCGCCGAGGACGGCGAAGTCACCGGCCACCGCCAGCCTGGCGCGGCTCAGGGCGAGCGCGTGGACCCTGGTCCTGCCGCCCCTGGGCGCGGCCGGTCCGATCGTGAACGCCGGGTCGGCCACGCCGGTCACCGCGTCCAGCCTGGCCAGCGCGGTGCGCGGGACGTCCCCGACCGCGGTGAAGTCGCCGCCCGCGTAGAGGGCGCGGCCCGCCCTGACCAGGCTGGTGACCGTGCCGCCCCGCGCCTGCGCGCCGAAACGGGCCACCGCCGAGCCGTCGGAGAGCCGCAGCAGGGCCAGGCCGCGCGTCCACCTCCCCCCGGCGGTGGTGAAACGGCCGCCCGCGTAGACGGTGCCGCGCACCCCCGCGGCCAGCGCCTGGACGGGGCGGTCGGGCTGCGGGACGAACCCGGGCAGCACCCGGCCGGTGGCCAGGTCGTACGCGAAGAGGTTGTGGCGCCGGAGCGTCCCTGAGCGGCCCGCCTCGCGCACCTCGGTGAACGAGCCGCCGACCACCACCGCGCCGTCCACCAGTGCCAGGGCGTTGACGATCCCGTCGAGCACGTGCGGGGTGGTGTCCACCGGGTCGGCCGAGACGACCCGCGCGTGCCCGGCGCCGCCGGCCGCGTACCGGCCGGAGACCGGAACCGGAACCGAGGCCGGGGCCGGGGCCGGGGCCCGGGGGGCGACCGGGATCAAGACGGGGGCCAGGGCGGTGACCAGGGAGACGACCGGAACGGAGAGGCTGCTGGCAAACATTTGACAATACTTAGCACGCGAAGGGTGACCGCCCGCCTACTTTCCGTGGATCGTCCGCGCGGGCCTAGTCTTGGTCCATGACGCGCGCTTCTCTGGACAAGCAGCCGCACGAGGTCGCCGCGATGTTCGATCGCACGGCCCGGCGGTACGACCTGGTCAACGACGTTATCTCGCTGGGGCAGGTCAGGCTCTGGCGCAAGGCGGCCGCCGCGGCCGTCGACGCCGGGCCCGGCGAGGTGGTCCTCGATCTCGGCGCGGGCACCGGCACCTCCACCGACGCCTTCACCGGCCTGGGCGCCCGCGCGATCGCCTCGGACTTCTCGCTGGGCATGCTGAGCACCGGGGTGCGGCGCCGTGGGGGCTCGGGCATATCCGGCGGCGGCGTCCGGGGCGTCAGCTTCGTCGCGGGCGACGCGCTCCGGCTGCCGTTCGCCGACGACGTCTTCGACGCGGTGACGATCTCCACGGCGCTGCGCAACGTGCACGACACCGCCGGGGCGCTGCGCGAGATGTACCGGGTGGCCAGGCCGGGCGCGCGCCTGGTCATCCTGGAGTTCTCGCACCCGACGCCCAGGTCGTTCGACCTCGTATACTCGCGGTACCTGATGAGGCTGATGCCGCAGGTCGCCAAGGTCCTCGGGTCCAACGACGACTCCTACGAGTATCTGGCGGAGTCGATCCGGGCCTGGCCCGACCAGGCCGGCCTGGCGAGGATCATCCAGGGAGCGGGCTGGGAGCGGGTCGCCTGGCGCAACCTCAGCCTGGGCATCGTGGCTCTTCACCGGGCCTACAAGCCCGAGCGCGAGCCCGCGTAGAAGGTTGCCGATCCGTAGCCGCACCCACCTGACACTTTGCTCCGCAAAGGCGTTAGACTTCGGCCCGACAAGTTTGTGAAGACCTTCACAAAGGAACGAAAGGCCCCTCACCCCGAGGCCCCCACAGCGTGTAGGACAGGACAGGTCCCGTGACCGTGCCAGCCGTCGTACAGCGAAAGATCGCTGAGGCTGACGCCGACGTCATCGTCGTCGGCGCCGGGCCCGCCGGTTCGACAACCGCATTTCACCTCGCCCAGGCCGGACTCGACGTCCTGCTGCTGGAGAAGACCACCTTCCCGCGCGAGAAGGTCTGCGGCGACGGCCTCACCCCGCGTGCGGTCAAGCAGCTCATCGCCATGGGCATCGACATCGACGCCCCCGGCTGGGTCCGCAACAAGGGGCTCCGCGTGGTCGGCGGCGGCATGCGCTTCGAGCTGGACTGGCCCGAGCTGGCCAGCTACCCCGACTTCGGCCTGGTCCGCACCCGCCAGGACTTCGACGAGATCCTCGCCGGCAACGCCGTCAAGGCCGGCGTCCGGCTGATCCAGGGGGTCAACGTCACCGCCCCGGTCCTCGACGACCGCAGCGGGCACGTGGTCGGCGTGGTCGCCAAGCGGGACGGCGAGGAGGTCACGTACCGCTCCCGGCTGGTGGTCGCCGCCGACGGCAACTCCACCCGGATCTCCCTGGCGATGGGGCTGCACAAGCGCGAGGACCGCCCGATGGGCGTCGCGGTGCGGACCTACTTCGAGAGCCCCCGCCACGACGACGACTACCTGGAGACCTGGCTGGAGCTGTGGGACGGCGACACCCTGCTGCCCGGCTACGGCTGGATCTTCGGCGTCGGCGACGGCACCTCCAACGTGGGCCTGGGGCTGCTGAACACCAGCGAGTCCTTCAAGGGCATGGACTACCGCGACCTGCTCAAGCGCTGGGTGAAGGGCATGCCCCCCGAGTGGGGCTACGTCGAGGAGAACATGACATCCCCGATCAGGGGCGCCGCCCTGCCGATGGCCTTCAACCGCCAGCCGCACTACACCCGGGGCCTGGTGCTCGTGGGCGACGCGGGCGGAATGATCAACCCGTTCAACGGCGAGGGCATCGCGTACGCGATGGAGAGCGGGCACATCGCCGCCGAGGCCGTCGTCCAGGCGCTCGGCCGGGTGACCCCCGCCCAGCGCGAGCGGGTGCTGCGGGCATACCCTCAGACGTTGAAGGACGCCTACGGGGGCTACTTCACCCTGGGCCGGGGTTTCGTGGAGCTCATCGGGCACCGCGGGGTGATGGACTTCGCCACGCGTCACGCGCTGCCGCACCCCCGCCTGATGAGGTTCGCGCTCAAACTCCTTGCTAATCTCACCGACCGGCGGGGAGATGCGTCCGACCGCATCATCAACGCCCTGTCGAAGGCGGCGCCACCGGCATGATCATCGATCGGCGGGCCCGACGGCACCCGCGACCCGGGGCGATCACCGCTTTGCCTAGACTTTCGGAACACACCGACATGCAGAGCTACGCGCCGGCGCGCGTGGAGATGGGAGAGGAGGCGTAGCGATGGACATTTACGCACCCATCCTGGTGCTCGCCGTACTCGCGGCGGGATTTGCGATCTTCTCGGTGACGATCGCGCCCTTCACCGGTCCCAGGCGCTGGAACCGCGCGAAACTCGACGCCTACGAGTGCGGTATCGAGCCGACGCCGCAGCCCGTGGGCGGAGGCCGTTTCCCGCTGAAGTACATGATCACCGCGATGCTCTTCATCGTGTTCGACATCGAGATCATCTTCCTCTACCCCTGGGCGGTCGCCTTCGACCAGCTCGGCATGTTCGGGTTGGTCGAGATGCTCCTGTTCATCGTCACCGTGCTCGTGGCCTACGCGTACGTGTGGCGCCGCAAGGGTCTGGACTGGGACTAGATATGGGTCTTGAAGAGAAACTTCCGAGCGGGTTCATGCTCAGCACGGTCGAGCAGGTCGCCGGCTGGGCGCGCAAGAACTCCGTCTGGCCGGCGACCTTCGGTCTCGCCTGCTGCGCCATCGAGCTGATGTCCACCGGTGGACCCAAGCACGACCTGGCGCGCTTCGGCATGGAGCGCGCCTCGGCGTCTCCGCGCCAGGCCGACCTGATGATCGTCGCGGGCCGCCTGTCGCAGAAGATGGCCCCGGTGCTGCGCCAGATCTACGACCAGATGGCCGAGCCCAAGTGGGTCATCGCCATGGGCGTCTGCGCCTCCAGCGGCGGCATGTTCAACAACTACGCGATCGTGCAGGGCGTCGACCACGTCGTGCCGGTGGACATCTACCTGCCCGGCTGCCCGCCGCGGCCCGAGATGCTCATCGACGCGATCGTCAAGCTGCACGACAAGATCCAGAACACCAAGTTCGGCGCGCACCGGGCCAAGCAGATCGACGAGCTCGAACTGCAGGCACTGCGGACGCTGCCGCTGATCGACCAGGGACCCGTCAAATGACGACCGAACCCACCGGCGGCAACCTTCCCGAGGTGCCCGAGCAGCCGATCGCCCACATGGGCATGTTCGGCGCCAAGGACGGTGGCGACACCTCCGGCTACGGCCGCCTCGTCGTGCGGCGCAAGCCCGAGCTGTCCAGCATCCGCCCCTACGGCGGCTACTTCGACACGATCGCCGACGAGCTGGAGCGCGCCCTGGGCGCCGGCTTCGGCGAGGCCGTCGAGCGCGTCGTCGTCGACCGCGGCGAGCTGACCTTCCACGTCAGGCGCGAGCGCCTGCTGGAGGTCGCCCAGGTGCTCCGCGACGACCCGGCGCTGCGCTTCGAGCTCTCGCTCGGCGTCTCCGGCGTGCACTACCCCGAGCGGGAGGGCGAGGAGCTGCGCGCGGTGATCCACCTGTGCTCGATCACCCACAACCGCCGGCTGCGCGTCGAGGTCTCCTGCCCCGACGCCGACCCGCACATCCCCTCCACGGTCTCGGTCTACCCGACGCACGACTGGCACGAGCGGGAGACCTGGGACTTCTTCGGCATCGTCTTCGACGGCCACCCTGCGCTGACCCGGATCATGATGCCCGACGACTGGGACGGCCACCCCCAGCGCAAGGACTACCCGCTCGGCGGCATCCCGGTCGAGTACCGCGGCGCCGAGATCCCCGCGCCGGACCAGAGGAGGTCCTACACATGAGCGCCCCGAACGAGAAGACCACCTACGAGGAGATCGCCGAGGGCACGGTCTACACCGTCTCCGGCAACGACTGGACGGAACTGGTCGAGACCCTCACCGGCCAGCAGGACCAGCAGCTCGTCATCAACATGGGCCCCCAGCACCCCTCCACGCACGGCGTGCTCCGGCTGGTGCTGAACCTGGACGGCGAGACGGTCACCGAGGCCCGCACGGTCATCGGCTACCTGCACACCGGCATCGAGAAGAACCTCGAGTACCGGACGTGGACCCAGGGGACGACGTTCGTCACCCGGATGGACTACCTCTCGCCGATCTTCAACGAGACCGCGTACTGCATGGGCGTGGAGCGGCTGCTCGGGATCACCGACCGCGTCCCCGAGCGGGCCCAGGCCATCCGCGTGATGATGATGGAGCTCACCCGCATCTCCTCGCACATGGTGGCCATCGGCACCTTCGGCATGGAGCTGGGCGCGACGACGCCGTTCCTGTTCGGCTCGCGCGAGCGCGAGATGGTGCTCGACGTGATGGAGTACATCACCGGCCTGCGGATGAACATGGCCTACGTCCGGCCGGGCGGCGTCTCCGTCGACCTGCCGGCCGGCGCCGTCGACAAGGTCGGCGAGCTGCTCAAGGTCATGCCGGGGCGGATCAGGGACATGCGCAAGATGCTCGACGCCAACCCGGTCTACCTGGCCCGCACCAAGGACGTCGCCTACCTCGACCTCACCGGCTGCATGGCGCTGGGCGTCACCGGCCCGATGCTGCGGGCCGCGGGCCTGCCCTGGGACCTGCGCAAGTCGCAGCCCTACTGCGGCTACGAGACCTACGACTTCGACGTGCCGACCGAGAGGACCGCCGACGTCTACGGGCGTTACCTGGTCCGGGTGGCCGAGATGGAGGAGTCGCTCAAGATCATCGAGCAGGCCCTCGACCGTCTCTCCGGGCCGCTCAAGAACGACCGGGTCATGATCGACGACAAGAAGATCGGCTGGCCCGCGCAGCTCGCGCTCGGCCCCGACGGCCTGGGCAACTCGCCCGACCACATCGCGCACATCATGAGCGGCTCCATGGAGGCGCTCATCCACCACTTCAAGCTGGTCACCGAGGGCTTCAGGGTCCCGGCCGGGCAGGTCTACGCCTCGGTCGAGTCGCCCCGCGGCGAGCTCGGGGCCCACGTGGTCAGCGATGGGGGCACCCGCCCCTACCGCGTACACTTCCGCGATCCGTCCTTCACGAACCTGCAGGCCATGCCCGCGACGTGCGAGGGCGGAATGGTCGCCGACGTCATCTCGGCGGTGGCCTCCATCGACCCGGTGATGGGAGGTGTCGACCGATGAGCGCGAGCACGCGACCGGCCGGCGCGCAGGACGACACCCCGCGCGGGGAGTCCGGCGCGTCCACCGGCACCGGCCTGACGGGCGAGGTCGTCCAGGGCACGAGCACCGGCACGGGCCGCGAGCCCGCCGGGACGGGCGCGACCGTGGAGGGGGTCTACACCCCCGAGGTCCGCGAACGCCTGGAGCGCGACGCCAAGGAGATCATCGGCCGCTACCCGAAGCCGCGCTCGGCCCTGCTGCCGCTGCTGCACCTGGTGCAGTCGCAGGACGGCTACGTCTCCGACGCCGGCCACGCGTTCTGCGCCGAGATCCTCGGCCTGAGCAAGGCCGAGGTGGTGGGCGTGTCCACCTTCTACACCATGTACAAGCGCAAGCCGACGGGCCAGTACCACGTGGGCGTGTGCATCAACACGCTCTGCGCGGTCATGGGCGGCGACCAGATCTGGGACGAGCTGAGCGAGCACGCCGGCGTCGGCCACGACGAGACCACCCCCGACGGCAAGGTCTCGCTGGAGCGGCTGGAGTGCAACGCCGCCTGCGACTTCGCCCCGGTGATGATGGTCAACTGGGAGTTCTTCGACAACCAGACCCCCGCCTCGGCCAAGCAGCTCGTCGACGACCTGCGGGACGGCAAGGAGATCTCGCCGACCCGCGGCCCGAAGAAGCTCTGCACGTTCAAGGAGGCCTCGCGGGTGCTGGCCGGCCTGCCCGACGGCCTGGCCGGCGACGGCCCCTCGGCGGCGGGCTCCTCCCTGGAGGGGCTCACGATCGCCAAGGCCAACGGATGGAAGGCTCCCGAGGCGTGAACGGGCGCAACGAACGAGCCGGCATGCGCGGCGCGGCCCCCTCGCCGCGCGGCGGGCTGCCAGGCGAGGAGACGACGTGACCACTCTCACCCCGGTTCTCACCGCGAACTGGGACCAGCCGAACTCCTTCACCCTGGAGGGCTACGGCGACTACTCGGCCGCGAAGAAGGCGCTGGGCATGGACCCGGACGCCGTCATCCAGGCGGTCAAGGACTCCGGCCTGCGCGGCCGGGGAGGCGCGGGCTTCCCTACCGGCATGAAGTGGGGCTTCATCCCGCAAGGGGACGGCAAGCCGCACTACCTGGTGGTCAACGCCGACGAGTCCGAGCCGGGCACGTGCAAGGACATCCCGCTGATGATGGCCAACCCGCACGCGCTGGTCGAGGGCGTCATCATCACCGCGTACGCGATCCGCGCCAACCACGCGTTCATCTACGTGCGCGGCGAGGTGGTGCACGTCGTGCGCCGCCTGCAGGCGGCCGTGGCCGAGGCGTACGCCAAGGGCCTGCTGGGCCGCGACCTGTTCGGCTCCGGCTTCGACCTGGAGCTGGTCGTGCACAGCGGCGCCGGCGCCTACATCTGCGGCGAGGAGACGGCACTGCTGGACTCGCTGGAGGGCTACCGGGGCCAGCCCCGCCTCAAGCCGCCCTTCCCGGCGGTCGCGGGCCTGTACGCCTCGCCCACCGTGGTCAACAACGTCGAGTCGGTGGCGAGCGTCCCCTCGATCATCGCCAACGGCGCCGACTGGTTCGCCGGGATGGGCACGGAGAAGTCCAAGGGCTTCGGCATCTTCTCCCTCAGCGGCCACGTGACCCGCCCCGGCCAGTACGAGGCGCCGCTCGGCATCACGCTGCGCGAGCTGCTGGAGATGTCCGGCGGCATCCGCGAGGGCCACACGCTCAAGTTCTGGACCCCCGGCGGGTCGAGCACCCCGATCTTCACCGCCGAGCACCTGGACGTCCCACTGGACTTCGAGTCCGTCGGTGCCAAGGGCTCCATGCTCGGCACCCGGGCGCTGCAGATCTTCGACGAGACCACCTGCGTGGTGCGCGCCGTGCTGCGCTGGACCGAGTTCTACGCGCACGAGTCCTGCGGCAAGTGCACCCCCTGCCGGGAGGGCACCTTCTGGCTCAAGCAGGTGCTCAAGCGGCTGGAGAAGGGCCAGGGCACCGAGGACGACCTGACCACGATCACCGACATCGCCGACAACATCCTGGGACGCTCCTTCTGCGCCCTGGGTGACGGTGCCACCAGCCCCATCCACTCGTCGGTCAAGCACTTCCGCGACGAGTACCTCAAGCACTTCGAGATCGGCGGCTGCCCGTTCGATCACGCCCCCTCCCGAGCGTGGGCGGCGAAGTGAGCGCGCGCAGGCAGCCAACCGGCAAGCACAGCACCGTCTCGGTCACCGGGCCGACGGAGGAGACGCCATGACCGTCGAAGCCACCACCCCGGCGCAGACGCCGGTGGACCTGGTCACCGTCACCATCGACGGGTTCCAGGTGAGCGTCCCCAAGGGCACGCTGATCATCCGCGCGGCCGAGCTGCTCGGCATCCAGATCCCCCGGTTCTGCGACCACCCGCTGCTGGAGCCGGCCGCCAACTGCCGCCAGTGCCTGGTGGACATCCCCGACGCCGGCAACGGCCGCGGCTTCCCCAAGCCGCAGCCCTCCTGCGCGATCGAGGTCGCCCAGGGCATGATCGTGCAGACCCAGCTCACCTCCCCGGTCGCGGAGAAGGCGCAGCGCGGCGTCATGGAGATGCTGCTGCTGAACCACCCGCTGGACTGCCCGGTCTGCGACAAGGGCGGCGAGTGCCCCCTGCAGAACCAGGCCATGTCCAACGGCCAGGGCGAGAGCCGCTTCACGGAGAAGAAGCGCACGTTCGAGAAGCCCGTGGCGCTCTCCACCGAGGTGCTGCTCGACCGCGAGCGGTGCGTCCAGTGCGCCCGCTGCATCCGCTTCTCCGACGAGATCGCCGGCGACCCGTTCATCGACTTCTTCGAGCGCGGGGCCAAGGAGCAGGTCGGGGCCGCCGACGGCGAGCCGTTCGAGTCCTACTTCTCGGGCAACACCGTGCAGATCTGCCCGGTGGGCGCGCTGACCGGCGCCGCCTACCGCTTCCAGGCCCGCCCGTTCGACCTGGTCTCCACCTCCTCGGCCTGCGAGCACTGCGCCAGCGGCTGCTCGCTGCGCACCGACCACCGGCGCGGCAAGGTCACCCGCCGCCTGGCCGGCGACGACCCCGAGGTCAACGAGGAGTGGAACTGCGACAAGGGCCGCTGGGCGTTCACCTACGCCACCCAGCCCGACCGGCTGCGCACGCCCCTGGTCCGTGACGAGCAGGGCCGGCTGGTCCCGGCCTCCTGGCCCGAGGCGTTCGCCGCCGCGGCCAAGGGCCTGGCCGCCGCCCGCGGGCGCGCCGGCGTGCTCGTCGGCGGCCGGGTCACCGTCGAGGAGGCCTACGGGTACGCCAAGTTCGCCAGGATCGCGCTCGGCACCAACGACATCGACTTCCGGGCCCGGCCGCACTCGGCGGAGGAGGCGCTGTTCCTGGCCAGCGCCGTGGCCGGCAAGGGCATCGAGGTCCGCTACGCCGACCTGGAGAAGGCCCCGGCGGTGCTGCTGGCCGGGTTCGAGCCCGACGAGGAGTCGCCCATCGTCTTCCTGCGGCTGCGCAAGGCGTGGCGCAAGAAGGGCCTGAAGGTCTTCTCGGTCGCGCCGTTCGCCGGCCCCGGGCTGGCCAAGATGGGCGGCACGCTGATCCCGGCGGTGCCGGGCGCCGAGACCGCCGTGCTCGACGACCTGGCGGCGGCCGACCCGGCCGCGGCCGGGGCGCTCCGCACGCCGGGCGCGATCATCCTGGTCGGCGAGCGGCTCGCCACCGTGCCGGGCGCGCTCTCGGCGGCGCTGAGGCTCGCCTCCGCCACCGGCGCCCGCCTGGCCTGGGTGCCGCGCCGCGCCGGTGAGCGCGGCGCCCTGGAGGCCGGCGCGCTGCCGAACCTCCTGCCGATCGGCCGCCCGGTCGCCGACGCGGACGCCCGCGCCGAGATGGCCCGCGCCTGGGACGTCGCCTCCCTGCCCGAGGCCGAGGGCCGCGACACCACCGGCATGCTGGCCGCCGCGCTGGAGGGCGAGCTGGACGCCCTGGTGGTCGCCGGGGTCGACCCCTACGACCTGGCCGCCCCGCACGCCGCCCTGCTGGCCATGGAGAACACCCCGTTCATCGTGAGCCTGGAGCAGCGCGCCAGCGCGGTCACCGACCGCGCCGACGTGGTGTTCCCGGTCGCCGTGGTGTCCGAGAAGTCGGGCACGTTCGTCGACTGGGAGGGACGCGGGCGCACCTTCACCGAGGCGCTCACCGTCACCGGCGTCATGAGCGACCTGCGGGTCGTCTCCGCGATCGCCGACGCCATGGACGTCCACCTGGGCCTGCCCGACGCCGCCGCGGCCCGCCGCGAGCTGACCGTGATCGGCGCCTGGCGCGGCCCCCGGGCCGCCGCCCCCGACGCCGCCGGTCACCCCGCCCCCCGGCCCGGAGCCGGGCAGGCCGTCCTGGCGAGCTGGCACCTGCTGCTCGACGACGGCCGCCTGCAGGCCGGCGAGCCGTACCTGGCCGGTACCGCCCGCCCGGCCGTGGCGCTGGTCTCCGCGGCCACCGCGGCCGAGAACGGCCTGGCCGACGGCGGCGAGATCACGGTCGGCACCGAGCGCGGCTCGGTGAGCCTGCCGGTGCGGATCGCCGGCCTGCCCGACCGGGTGGTCTGGCTGCCGGCCAACTCCGCCGGCCGCTCGGTCACCCGCGACCTGCGCGCGGTCGCCGGGGACGTCGTCACGATCGGCGCCTCCCGGAACGCGGACGGCCGGGCCCGGCCGGTCGCGCCCGCCGCGGCGAGCCCGGCCACGCCCGCCGCGGTGAGCACCGTCGCCGGCGCCGGCACCGGTCCTGACGAGCGTGCCCCCGGCACGACGGCCGGCGAGGCACGTGCCGCCGGCGAAGCCAACGAGGAGCGGTAATGAATGCCCGGACTCTTCTAGCGGCCGATCCGACCCTCGCCGACTTCGGCAAGGACCCGCTCTGGATCAGCATCATCAAGGCCGCCGTCATCTTCATCGTCCTGATGCTGGGCGTGCTGTTCGGCGTCTGGTTCGAGCGCAAGCTCATCTCGCGCATGCAGAACCGGTACGGCCCCAACCGCGCGGGCAAGTTCGGGCTGCTCCAGTCGGTGGCCGACGGCCTCAAGATGGGGCTCAAGGAAGACCTGATGCCCCGGACCGTCGACAAGGTGATCTACTTCATCGCCCCGGTCGTGCTCGCGGTCCCGGCCTTCCTGGCCTTCTCCGTCATCCCGATGGGCCCGATCGTCTCGATGTTCGGGGTCCAGACGCCGCTGCAGCTCACCGACCTTCCGGTCGCGGTGCTGCTGGTGCTGGCCATGGCCTCCATCGGCGTGTACGGCATCGTGCTGGCCGGGTGGGGCTCGCGCTCGCCGTACTCGGTCCTGGGCGGCCTGCGCGCCAGCGCCCAGGTGGTCTCGTACGAGATCGCGATGGGCCTGTCGTTCGTGGGCGTGTTCCTGTTCGCCGGGACGCTGTCCACCTCCGAGATCGTCGCGGCCCAGGCCACGGGCGGGGCGCTCACGCTGGGCGGCCTCACGATCCCGATGCCCTCCTGGTACATGATCCTGCTGATCCCGTCCTTCCTGATCTACATCGTCACGATGCTGGGCGAGACCAACCGGGTCCCCTTCGACCTGCCCGAGGGCGAGGGCGAGCTGGTCGGCGGCTTCCAGACCGAGTACTCCAACTCGCTGAAGTTCGCGGTCATCATGCTCGCCGAGTACGTCAACGTCTTCGTGGTCTCCGCGGTCTCCATCACCCTGTTCATGGGCGGCTGGCGGGCCCCGTTCCCCATCTCGCTGTGGGACGGCGCCAACGCCGGCTGGTGGCCGCTGCTGTGGTTCTTCCTCAAGATGGTGCTGGTCTTCTCCTTCTTCGTCTGGTGCCGCGCCTCGCTGCCGCGCGTCAGGTACGACCAGCTCATGGCCCTCGGCTGGAAGATCCTCATCCCGGTCAACCTGGCGTGGATCCTGCTCGTGGCCACCGTCAAGGCCCTGCGCCTGCCGGACGTCAACCGCTCGCTGGTGCTCATCCTGGCCGCGCTGGTGCTGGTCGCCTGCCTGGGCATCTGGTGGCGCTTCGACAGCGTGCTGCAGAGGCGCAAGGAGGCCAAGGCCGCACAGGTCGAGGCCGAGTTCGAGCAACTCCACACCGAGCCCGCCGCGGGCGGCTTCCCGGTTCCGCCGCTCGACCTGCCGCACTACCACGGGGTAGCGCGCAAGGAGGTTTCCAGTGGGAGCAACTGATTGGCTGAACCCCATCAAGGGGTTCGGCGTGACCTTCCACACGATGTTCAAGAAGGTCGAGACGGTCAACTACCCCGAGGAGCAGAAGCCCACGGCTCCGCGTTTCCACGGCCGCCACCAGCTCAACCGCTGGCCCGACGGCCTGGAGAAGTGCGTCGGCTGCGAGCTGTGCGCCTGGGCCTGTCCCGCCGACGCGATCTTCGTGGAGGGCGCCGACAACACCGACGAGGAGCGCTTCTCGCCCGGTGAGCGCTACGGGCGCACCTACCAGATCAACTACCTTCGGTGCATCCTGTGCGGCCTGTGCATCGAGGCGTGCCCGACACGGGCGCTGACGATGACCAACGAGTACGAACTCGCCGACACCAGCCGTGAGAGCCTCATCTACACCAAGGAGATGCTGCTCTCGCCGCTCGGTCCCGGCATGGAGATCCCGCCGCACCCCATGCGTCTCGGCGAGACCGAAGAGGACTACTACCGGCTGGGACGCAACAATGGGTGAGACCATCACGTTCTGGGTTCTGGCCGTCGTCTCCGTGTCGGCGGCCCTGGGACTCGTCTTCAGCCGCAAGGCGGTCTACTCGGCGCTGATGCTGGGCGTCGTCATGCTCTCGCTGGCCGTGCTGTACGCGGTCCAGGAGGCCCCCTTCCTCGCCGCGGTGCAGATCATCGTCTACACCGGCGCGGTCATGATGCTCTTCCTGTTCGTGCTCATGCTGGTGGGCGTCGACTCCGCCGACTCACTGGTCGAGACGATCAGGGGACAGCGCGTCTGGGCGGCCGTGGCCGGCCTGTCGTTCGCCGCCCTGCTCGGCCTGGGCGTCGGCAACGCCGCCTTCGGCGCGCCCGTGACCACGGCCGGGGCGATCAAGGGCGCGGGCGGCAACGTGCCCGCGCTGGCCCAGCTGATCTTCACCAGGCACGTCTTCGCCTTCGAGGTCACCTCGGCGCTGCTGATCACCGCCGCGCTCGGCGCGATGGTGCTGGCCCACCGCGAGCGGATCCGGCCCAAGGCCACCCAGCGCGACCTGGCCCGTGCCCGCTTCAACGGGCCGCAGCCCTCGCCGCTGCCCGGTCCCGGCACCTACGCGCTGCACAACGCGATCGACATGCCCGCCCTGCTGCCCGACGGCACGGTCGCGGCCAAGTCCATCAACCGCGTGCTCGCCCGGCACGAGATCGAGGACGGCTTCGCGCCGACCGACCCGGCCAAGGCAGCGCTCATCAAGCAGGTCCTGGAGAGGGACGCGGACAACGGCCGCGCGCCCGCCCCGGACGCCGCGCCCGTCCAGGTGAAGGACGCGGCGCTCCCGCAGGAGGACGGCAAGTGACCACTCACTACCTGGTGCTCTCCGCGCTGCTGTTCGCGATCGGCGCCGTCGGCGTGCTGGTGCGGCGCAACGCGATCGTGGTGTTCATGTGCGTCGAGCTCATGCTCAACGCCTGCAACCTCGCATTCGTCACCTTCGCCAGGCAGCACGGCAACCTGGACGGCCAGCTCATCGCGTTCTTCGTGATGGTGGTGGCCGCGGCCGAGGTCGTCATCGGCCTCGCCATCATCGTGATGATCTTCCGAACCCGCAGGTCGGCGTCGGTGGACGACGCCAACCTGCTGAAGTACTAAGAGGTGGCCGTGGAACCCGCTGAGATCATCCAGCATTCCGGGGGCGCGATCGGGGTCTCCTGGCTCATGATCGCGCTCCCGTTGCTCGGCGCCGCGGTCCTGTTGCTGCTCGGGCGTCGCTCCGACCGCTGGGGGCACCTCCTCGGCGTCGCGATGTCCCTGGGCGCATTCGCGGTGGCCGCCGCCGTCTTCCTGCAGCTGCTCGGCCTCAACCCCGAGCAGCGCCGCCAGGGCGTGCCGCTGTACGAGTTCATCCCCGGCGTCGCCGACATGGGGCTGCTGATCGACCCGCTGTCGATCAGCTTCGCTCTGCTGATCACCGGTGTGGGATCGCTGATCCACATCTACTCGATCGGCTACATGTCGCACGACCACGACCGGCGCAGGTTCTTCGCGTACCTGAACCTGTTCGTCGCGGCGATGCTCCTGCTGGTGCTGGCCGACAACTACGTCGCCCTGTTCATCGGCTGGGAGGGCGTGGGCCTGGCCTCGTACCTGCTGATCGGGTTCTGGTACGTCAGGCCGCGCGCGGCCGCCGCCGCCAAGAAGGCCTTCATCGTCAACCGGGTCGGCGACTTCGGCCTGCTGGTCGCGATCTTCACGACCTTCACGGTATTCGGCACGGTCGACTTCGACTCGCTCACCAAGACGGCCGTCGGCGAGGCGATGCAGGCCGGCGCGGTCTCCCAGACGACGGTCACCGCGATCGGCCTGCTGCTGCTGCTCGGCGCCTGCGGCAAGTCGGCCCAGCTGCCGCTGCAGTCGTGGCTGCTGGACGCGATGGAGGGCCCGACCCCGGTCTCGGCCCTCATCCACGCCGCGACCATGGTCACCGCGGGCGTCTACCTCGTGGTCCGCTCCGGCGGGTTCTTCGAGAACGCCCCGACCGCGCAGCTCGTCGTGACGATCGTCGGCGTGGTCACGCTGCTCGCCGGTGCGATCATCGGTTGCGCCAAGGACGACATCAAGAAGGGCCTGGCCGGCTCGACGATGTCGCAGATCGGCTACATGATGCTCGCCGCGGGCCTCGGCCCGGTGGGCTACGCGTTCGCCATCGCGCACCTGATCACGCACGGCTTCTTCAAGGCCAACATGTTCCTCGGCGCGGGCTCGGTCATGCACGGCATGAACGACGAGGTCGACATGCGCAAGTACGGCGGGCTGTTCCCGGTGATGAAGGTCACCGCGGTCACCTTCATCATCGGCTACCTCGCGATCATCGGCTTCCCGATGCTGTCCGGCTACTTCACCAAGGACGGCATCATCGAGACGGCCATGGAGCACAGCGCGATCCTGGGCTGGCTCGCGGTGCTGGGCGCCGGCATCACCGGCTTCTACATGTCGCGGATGGTCTTCATGACCTTCTTCGGCAAGCGGCGCTGGGCCGACGACGCCCACCCGCACGAGTCGCCCGCCGTGATGACGATCCCGCTGGTCGTGCTCTCCATCGGCTCGATCTTCCTGGGCGCCTTCCTGGTCCTGGGCAACCGGTTCATGCTGTTCATCGCCCCGGCGGTCGGCCGGCCCGAGGAACTGCCGGGGTTCCACCCCACCGCCCCCGCCGGGCTGGCCACGCTCGCGCTGGTCGCCGCCGGTGCCGCGTTCGCCTGGTTCCGCTACGGCGCCGCCGAGGTGCCCGCGCTCGCCCCGCGCGGCTCGTTCCTCACCACGTTCGCCCGTCGTGACCTCTACGGCGACGCGCTGAACGAGGCGCTGTTCATGCGCCCCGGCCAGTGGCTCACCCGGATCGCGGTGTTCTTCGACAACCGCGGCATCGACGGGGTGGTCAACGGCCTGGCGGCGGGGATCGGCGGCACCTCCGGCCGGCTGCGCCGCATCCAGACCGGCTACGTGCGGTCTTATGCGTTGTCCATCCTCTTCGGTGCCGCCGTGGTCGTTGGCGCGCTGCTCTACGTAGGGAACATGTGATGCCCTGGCTCTCGACCCTGATGGCCGTGCCCGTTCTGGGCGCGGTGGGTGTCTCCCTTGTCAAGAGTGACAAGCTCGCCAAGCAGGTGGCGCTGGCGGTCTCGCTGGTGGTGCTGGCGCTGACCGTCGCCGTCGCGGTGCAGTTCAACCCCACCTCGCAGACCCGCTTCCAGTTCGCCGAGGTCCACGACTGGATCCCGCGCTTCGGCGTGCACTACGGCGTCGGCGTGGACGGCATCGCGCTGGTGCTGATCGCATTGTCGGCGGTGCTGGTGCCGATCGTGATCCTGGCCTCCTGGCACGACGCCGACGGCGCCGACGGCACCGGCGCCGGCGTCAACGGCGGCACCGGCGGCAAGACCGCCGTCGCCGCGGCCGTACCGGGCGAGGCGCCCGGGACCGGGGCGCTCACGACCGAGACGCCGAAGGTCGTGGCGCCGAAGCGGTCGGTGAAGACCTACTTCGCGCTGCTGCTGGTGCTCGAGGCGATGATGATCGGTGTCTTCGCGGCCACCGACGTCTTCCTGTTCTACGTCTTCTTCGAAGCCATGCTGATCCCGATGTACTTCATGATCGGGTCCTACGGCGGCGCGCAGCGGTCCTACGCGGCCGTGAAGTTCCTGCTCTACTCGCTCTTCGGCGGCCTGCTCATGCTGGTCGCGGTGATCGCCCTCTACGTGGTCGCCGCCAAGGGCACCTTCATGTTCCCCGAGCTCATCGGGGCCGTGCAGGACCCGACCACGCAGAAGTGGCTCTTCGCGGGCTTCTTCGTCGCGTTCGCCGTCAAGGCGCCGCTGTGGCCGTTCCACACCTGGCTGCCCGACGCCGCCGCGCAGGCCCCGGCCGGCGCCGCGGTGCTGCTGGTGGGCGTGCTGGACAAGGTCGGCACCTACGGCATGCTCCGCTTCTGCCTGGAGCTCTTCCCCGAGGCGTCGAAGTTCTTCACCCCGCTGGTGATCGTGCTCTCGGTGGTCGGCATCGTCTACGGCGCGATCGTGGCCATCGGCCAGACCGACATGAAGCGCCTGATCGCCTACACCTCGATCTCGCACTTCGGCTTCATCGCGCTGGGCGTCTTCGCGATGACCAGGGACGGCGGCGCGGGCGCCACCCTCTACATGGTCAACCACGGCTTCTCCACCGGCGCGCTGTTCCTGATCGCGGGCTTCCTGATCTACCGCCGCGGATCCAGCAGGATCGCCGACTACGGGGGAGTGCAGAAGGTCGCCCCGGTGCTCGCCGGCACCTTCCTGATCGCCGGCCTGTCCGGGCTCTCGCTGCCCGGCCTGTCGACGTTCGTCAGCGAGTTCATGGTCCTGCTCGGCACCTACGAGCGGTACGCGATCCCGGCGGTCATCGGGACGACCGGCGTGATCCTGGCGGCCGTCTACATCCTGTGGATGTACCAGCGCACGATGACCGGGCCGACCGGCGAGTCGATCACTCCCATGACCCTGCCCGATCTCAACCTGCGTGAGAGATTCGTGATAGGCCCGCTGATCGCGGTGATCCTCATCCTGGGCTTCTTCCCCAAGCCGATGCTCGATGTGATCAATCCCGCGGTGGACAGGACGCTCTCCAGCGTCGACGTCACACCGTTCACCCCCGCCGTGGCGGACAAGAAGGGGGCCGGCCAGTGAAGGACACCATCCAAGCCCCGACGATCGAATACGCGCTGCTGCTGCCGATGCTGCTCGTGTTCGGCGCGGCGATCGTCGGCGTGCTGGTCGAGGCGTTCGCGCCCCGCCACCTGCGCAAGTCGATCCACATGCCGCTGACCCTGCTCGCCCTGCTGGGCGCGTTCGTGATGACCGTGCTGGTCGCCAGGGGCGGCCTGCCGGACGCCGCGGCGGCCATGGGCGCGGTCGCGGTGGACGGGCCCTCCCTGTTCATCTGGGGCATCATCCTCATCCTCGCCCTGGTCAGCACCCTGCTGATCAACGACGAGGAGCAGTTCGTCGCCCAGGCGGCGGCGGTGCCGGGAAGCCCCGACGAGGAGGAGGCGATCCTCAGCGGGTACGCCCAGACCGAGGTCTACCCGCTGCTGCTGTTCTCGGTGGGCGGCATGCTCCTGTTCGCCTCCGCCAACGACCTGCTGGTCATGTTCGTCGGCCTCGAGGTCATGTCCCTGCCGCTGTACCTGCTCTGCGGCCTGGCCCGCCGTCGCCGCCTGCTCTCGCAGGAGGCCTCGGTCAAGTACTTCCTGCTGGGCGCGTTCTCCTCGGCCTTCTTCCTGTACGGGATGGCCCTGGTCTACGGCTACGCCAAGTCGGTCGACCTCGCCGCCGTCAACACCGCGATCGGCACGGGCGGCGGACAGGAGACGCTGCTGCTGATCGGCACCGCGATGCTCGGCATCGGCCTGTTCTTCAAGATCGGCGCCGCGCCCTTCCAGGCGTGGAAGCCCGACGTCTACCAGGGCGCGCCCACCGCGGTCACCGCCCTGATGGCCTCCACCGTGCTGGTGGCGGCCTTCGGCGCACTGCTTCGGGTCTTCTGGGTCGCCCTGGGCGGCCTCCAGTGGAACTGGGAGCCGATCATGTGGGGCGTCGCGATCCTCACGATGGTCGTCGGCGCGATCCTGGCCATCACCCAGACCGAGATCAAGCGGATGCTGGCCTACTCCTCGATCGCGCACGCGGGCTTCCTGCTCACCGGCGTCGTCGCCATCGGCGGCTTCGAGCAGAACTCCCAGGCGCTGTCGGCCATCCTGTTCTACCTGGCCGCGTACGGCTTCACCACGGTCGGCGCCTTCGCGGTCGTCACCATGGTCCGCGACGCGGGCGGCGAGGCGGGTCACCTGTCGCGCTGGGCCGGGCTGGGCAAGCGGTCCCCGATCCTGGCGGGCATCTTCGCCTTCTTCCTGCTGGCCTTCGCGGGCATCCCGCTCACGAGCGGGTTCTTCGGCAAGTACGCGGTGTTCTCCGCCGCGGTCGCCGGGGACGCCCTGCCG
Source organism: Streptosporangium sp. DT93 (assembly GCF_049844535.1). Lineage (NCBI taxonomy): Bacteria > Bacillati > Actinomycetota > Actinomycetes > Streptosporangiales > Streptosporangiaceae > Streptosporangium > Streptosporangium sp. DT93. The sequence continues at coordinate 287,223 of NZ_JBNCLF010000001.1, read as the reverse complement.
CTGGTCGTCGTGGGCGTGGTCACCTCGGCCGTCGCGGCGTTCTTCTACGTCCGCGTGATCGTGCTGATGTTCTTCAACGAGCCCTCCGCCGACGGCCCGTCCATCGCGGTCCCCACGGTGGGCACCTCGGCTGTGGTGGCCCTGGCGGCAGCGGCTACGGTAGTGCTCGGGGTCTTCCCGCAGCCGGTGCTCGATCTCGCGGATCAGGCTGCGTCCGCGCTGTTCATTCGCTAGAGGAGTAATGGTCCATGGCTGCGCCACCGGTTGTTGATCTTCCGTTCGTCGACGAGCGGCTGGCGCAGGACGTCGCATCGGGCCTGGCGGAGGTAGAGAAGCTGCTGAGGTCCTCGGTGCGGAGCGACGACGCCTTCGTCACGGAGGCGTCCAAGCACCTCATCGAGGCCGGTGGCAAGCGGTTCCGCTCCATGCTCGTGCTCCTCGCCGCCCAGTTCGGCTCGCCGCAGGCCCCGGGCGTGGTGCCCGGGGCGGTGGTGATCGAGCTGACCCACCTGGCGACGCTCTACCACGACGACGTGATGGACGAGGCCCGCGTCCGCCGAGGCTCCCCGTCGGCGAACGCCCGCTGGGACAACACCGTGGCGATCCTGACCGGCGACTACCTGTTCGCCCAGGCCTCGGAGATTCTCGCCGACCTCGGGCCGGACATCATCAGGATCCAGGCCCAGACCTTCTCCCGCCTGGTACGCGGCCAGATCCGCGAGACCATCGGCGCCCGTCCCGGCGAGGACCCGGTGACCCACTACATCGGGGTGCTGGCCGACAAGACCGGCTCGCTGATCGCCACCTCCGGCCGGTTCGGCGCCCTGCTCAGCGGGGCCTCGCCCGATATCGTCGAGCGCGTCACCCGGGCCTGCGAGGCCATCGGGGTCGCCTGGCAGCTCAGCGACGACCTGCTGGACGTCGCCGCCGAGTCGGTCCAGTCGGGCAAGACGCCCGGCACCGACCTGCGCGAGGGCATCCGGACCCTTCCGGTGCTCTACGTGCTGGCCTCGGAGGCGCCGGAGAGCGCCCGCCTGCGCGAGCTGCTGGCCGGACCGGTGGCCGAGGAGGACGTCGAGGAGACCCTGCGCCTGCTCCGCGCCGACCCCGCCATGGAGCGTGCCCGCGCCGAGCTGTTCGCCTGGACCGACCGGGCCCGGCAGGACCTGGCGGGGCTTCCCGACATCCCGGCGCGCACCGCGTACCTGGCGCTGTGCGACTACGTGGTCGAGCGCTCGGGCTGACCCTCCGGTCTGCCTTTGATCCGACCTTCCTGTGACGGTCCCGGTCCCGTGCGTTCCGTACGGGGCCGATGTGTTTTTCCGGAGGCCGCGGGCCCTGGGGGCAGCTTTCCAGGGCCCGGACGTTCCGGGGGCCGGCTTATCCAGAAGGCGGGGATTCGACAACATGTATGCGCAAACAAATCTTGCATGTGCATGTAGACTCCTGTCGGAGAACATCAGGAGGCATTCACCATGTCGTGGGACCATTTCGCCCTCTTGCACGCCCGCGTGGAGGCGGAGCTGACCAAGGCCCTCCAGCGGGGGCACGGTCTCGGCCTCTCGGAGTACCGCGCCCTGTGCCGGCTCACCACCGCTCCCCGCGGCTGCATGCGCATGCAGGAGCTCGCCGAGGCCGTGGGGCTCAACCAGAGCTCGGTCACGCGCCTCGTCGCCCGCCTCGAAGAGGCCGGGATGACCCGCCGCGACCTCTGCCCGGACGACCGCAGGGGCGTCTACTCGGTGATCACCGACGCGGGCCGCGCCCGCCTGGCCGACGCCGTCCCCACCTACGAGCGCTCGCTGGCCTCGGCGCTGGAACAGGCCGGCGTCGACCCCGACCTCACCCCATTGGTCCACGCCGTACGCGGCTCCTGAGGCGGCTCCCGGCCTGGCTCCCAGGAGGTGCCGGACCCGTTCCCGCCCGCGGGCCGGGTCCTCACCGTCATCGGTGCGGCGAGCACCCCGCCGGCCCGTGCGGCGGGCGGGCCCGGGGTGCGCCGGTCAGGTCCTCGCCGTCACCGGTGCGGCCGCTGCCGCCGCCTGCCGGGCCTGTCCGGCCGCGCGCAGGCTGTCCCAGGTGAAGACCGACAGCGCCAGCCAGATGATGACGAATCCCAGCCAGCGGCTGGGCGGCATGACCTCGTGCGCCACGAGCACCCCGCACAGGAACTGCAGGATCGGGGCGATGTACTGCAGCAGGCCGATCGTGGTGAGCGGTACCCGGTTCGCGGCGGCGGTGAAGCACAGCAGCGGAACGGCGGTCACCACCCCCGCCCCGGCCAGCAGGAGCGCGTGCCCCGTCCCCCAGTGCCCGAACGTGTTCGTCCCCTGCGAACTCAGGTAGAACAGGTAACCCAGCGCGGGCAGCAGCAGCACCAGCGTCTCGACCGTCATGCTCTCCGCGGCACCCACCCCGGCGACCTTCTTGATCAGGCCGTAGCTGCCGAAGGAGACGGCCAGCCCCAGCGCGATCCACGGCGGGCGCCCGTAGTCGACGGTCAGCAGGAGCACCGCCACGGCGCCCAGCCCCACCGCGGCCCACTGCCACGGACGCAGCCGCTCCTTCAGGACGAAGACCCCGAAGATCACGCTGACCAGCGGGTTGATGAAGTAACCGAGCGCGCTCTCGATCACGTGCCCGGTGTTGACGGCGTAGATGTAGAGACCCCAGTTGACCGTGACGACCACCGCGGCCAGCGCGAGGAGGCCCAGTTTCGCCGGGGTGCGCGCCAGCTCGCGGAACCACGACCAGTGACGGCGAACCACCAGGATGACCGCGACGGCGACCAGGGACCAGACCATGCGGTGGGCCAGGATCTCCAGGGCGCCGGACGGCTTCAGAAGGGGCCAGTAGAGCGGGAACAGACCCCACATGGAGTAGGCGGCGATGCCGTACAGGACTCCACGGCGTGCTTCAGGCATGTGCCCCATCTTCGCTGCTTACATGATTTAACACAATTTAGTAGTGCTTTTCCGATCGTTAAGTATTGCTTCCGGGAACATCGGGGGGTCGCCACGGGTTGCCACCTGGTGAGAACGTGTCAGGAGGAGGTTCACGATGGGCTGGTTGTTCGGCAACAAGACCACGATGGTGTCCCCGGAGAACGCGCTCCCGGGCCGTCCGGCACCGATCACGGTGCCTGGCCGCCACGCGGTCCTGGACGCCCCGCTCGCCCCGCCGTACCCCGAGGGGAGCGAGATCGCCGACTTCGGGCTCGGCTGTTTCTGGGGCGCCGAGCGCATCTTCTGGCAGACCCCCGGTGTGATCACCACCTCGGTCGGCTACGCGGGCGGCCACACCCCGAACCCGACCTACGAGGAGGTCTGCTCCGGGCGGACCGGCCACACCGAGCTCGTCCGCGTCGTCTTCGACCCTGCCAAGGTGTCGTACGAGGAGCTGCTCCGCGTCTTCTGGGAGGCCCACGACCCGACCCAGGGCATGCGCCAGGGCAACGACGTCGGCACGCAGTACCGCTCGGCGATCTACTTCCACTCACCCGAGCAGGAGAAGTCGGCGCTCACCTCGCGTGACGCCTACCAGAAGGTGCTCACCGACTCCGGCTACGACCCCATCACCACCGAGATCGCCCCGGCGAAGGACTACTTCTTCGCCGAGGAGTATCACCAGCAGTATCTTTTCAAGGTCCCCAACGGTTACTGCGGCATCGGCGGCACCGGGGTCTCGTGCCCGGTCGGCCTGACCGCCGGCGAGGCGTAGACCCGCGGATTCAGACAGATCCTGGCCCTTGATCGCCCGGCGTGCCCGGTGACGATCTTGGGCCAGAGTCGTTTGTGAAGCTTCAGCAGAGAGCTCCCTCCCTGCTCCATGCGAGCATCCGCGACCTCGCCAGATCAGGGCAAGTCCGCAAGCGCGGCTGACGGCAACGTTGACGGCAACGTCCAGCACCAAAGCCACACGTAGGGCACCGTCCACATCCCCCTACTTCCCGGTCCCAGCGGGTGAGCAGGGGGATTGCCACGCCTGAAAAGCGGAGGGTCGGCGGTTCGACCCCGCCCCTGACCACATCATCTGAGCAGCGAAGACGTCCCGAACGATCATCGTTCGAGACTTTTCGATCTCCAGTGACAGCAATCCTTGGCGGACTACTTGATGCGGTACACCGAGGTTAGGGAGCTGAACAGGGTGGCGGCGCCGCCCCGGTCGTCGCCGAGGCCGTCGTCATCCGGCGTCCTGGCGCGGGTCGGTCCACGCCTCTGTGACGCGGCCGCCTGGCAGTGCGATATCCAACTGTCGGCACCACGATCGCGTCGGCGTCCATCCCCCGGCCGGCGTGAAGTTCACACGCATTCGGCGGGCCGAGCCGGGAACCGGCCCACCCAGGTAGCGAGTTCCATGCGCGGCCGTCTTGCCGTCTGGATCGAAGGCGCCACCATTGTCATCGCGGTAAAGGGTGCCAAGGTCATCCTCCGCAGACAGGGTCCAATACCAGAAGAACGGTCCTTTGAGATCTATCTCGTGTTGCCGCAGTCCCGGAACGAACTCGTAGTGCAGCACACCGTCGGCGCCTGATGTCTCCAGCCCGCGGGCGACCACGTGGTGGCCTTCCAGCAGTTCCCCGAGGTCGATATCAAAGACGATGTCGAGATGCCTCGCCCCGCCCATCTTGGCGAAGTAGGCGTCGGTAGCCGTACGCGGCGGAATCCTGATCACGACCCCCAGCATCGGACACGAACGAGAAGCCTGCCAATCAATATTCGCCCTATGACGACTCGGAGCCGGCTCGCGTATGCCGAGCAGTCCTTTCGGATTTCAGCGTCGCGTGCCGATGTGCCGTTCTTCTACCGTGACGCTGCGATCAAGCACGGCTGGAAGCGGGCGTCGTGCCGGAACAAGAGGAGGGGGTGACGCAGGTCTGTCCCACCAAGGTCATCAACAGTCGAAATGTCTACCTGTCGGTGCGGTACCCCGACGGCCCGGATCAGAAAGACAGCAGTGACTACTTCCCGCAGGTCGGTTCCGGCCCCAGGGGGCGATCTGTGCTGACGCATGGGAGGGGTGTTTGCCCGGTCTCAGTTCTGGAACGTGAGGGTTGACGACAACGGTGACGACAGCGTCGGCCACCGCGAGCGCACGCCGGGAACCGTCCACCGCCTTCTGACCTCGTGTCCGTCGAGAAGCAGGGTGATCGCCCCACCTGAGAAGCGGACGGTCAGATCTGAGGGCAGAGCGAGGAGACCAGTGACGACCCTGCCGCAGGCATCGGCATCGCGAGTCGGTGCCCCGCCGGCATGCGACTGACTAGCCTTTGATCGTGAGCTTCGGCAACCATGCCCGTAAGGTACGGGATCCTGCGCTGCCTTACCGATGGCGGGTGTCGGCGTTCCGCTCCTGCGTGCAGTTGTATCGGCCGCTTGGATTCGAGGCGACGCTGAGTTTTGTCGAGTCCCGGGCCGGGAGGTTCCAGCGAGAGGAGGAGGCGCTGCTCCGCGCTCTGGATCTTGTCGAGTCCAGTCGCGCGGCTCTGCATGTCGAACTTCAGGCGTACGCAAGAAAGCGGCAGGAGGCGAAGAAGCAAGGCCGGCGATCTCCGCGTGCGGAGGAGGTGAATCCGAACCTTCAGGCTCGTTGGTACTGGTACGGCGCCCCCCGGGAGGCCGCGCTTCATGCGCTGTGGTTTTGGCGCCGCAAACGCTTACCCCGTCTGATGCCCTCCACGGATCCGGAGCTTCTGGAGATCATCGAATGCGTTACCGAGACCCTGGATTTCGGGGCCGTTCTCACCGAAGCGCAACGCGAATGTCTCGGTGCCCAAGTGAGCCGGCTTGAGCACCGTCTGCGCTCATGGGATCTCCTACTGGTCGTTCGGCATCTCAAGGTGGCGTCGGACTTGTGATGACGCGTACCGACGAACCGAAGAACGGCAGATGGACCGGGCGGGCGAGTGGAGCCCTTCCTGGGCCGTCGTCCGGTCCGGTGCTCACTCGCCGGTCCGGCTCGGCAACCATGAGGTGTTGCGGCACTTCATCCGGGTCCATCTGGCCGACGAGACCTGCGAGCTGGCGAACCTGAACTACTGGGCCTACTGGCTCGGGGAGGTCGGTGAGCCGCAGCCGGCGGATACGTTCATGGTCGAGCTGAGCCCGGATGTCTGGCGCGGGACCGAGCTTCTCAGGCACCTGACCGGCAAGCTGGACTCCACCAACCCCTACCTCGACGTGGTGGCGCACACGCTGTGGGCGCTGGTCATGGTGCGTCCCTCGGCGCTGGACGCCCAGAGCGCGAACGCTCTCAAAGATGCGGCCACTCGTACCCTGGACGAGGCCACCGCGTCACCGCAGTCCAAGCGGGAACCGGAAGCGGTCATCCACGCTCCGCGCATGATCCACCGAGGGTGAGAAGGGACTTCCATGGCGGAGGAACTGCCGAGGCTGACGGGCCTGCTGTACGAGATCGGGCTGCTCAAGCGCTACAAGCGCACCGGTTGGCTGGTCGCCGGTGTACAGAACCCCGAGAGCATCGCCGACCACTCCTTCCGTACGGCGATCATCGCGAGCGTGATCACGGCGCTGGAAGGCGGTAATCCCGAGCGTGCGGCCTTCATGAGCCTGTTCCACGACACGCAGGAGACCCGTGTCACCGACATCCCCTACATCGGCAAGCGCTATCTGAAGACGTCACCGAACGAGGAGGTCACCGCCGACCAGGTGCGCGGCGTCCCGGCGGTGGTGGCGGAGATGGTCAGTGGCGCGGTCGGGGAGTATGAGGAGAAGACCAGTCTGGAGGCCGTCTGCGCTCGTGACGCCGACAAGCTCGAATGCCTCATCCAGGCCGTCGAGTACCGCGAGCAGGGGCACCAGAACGTCCAGCCGTGGATCGACAGCTCGCTCGCCGCGCTGCAGACGGCCTCCGCGAAGCGACTCGCGGACGAAGTGCTCAGCACGGGATCGCTGGAGTGGATGACACGCGTCCTCAACGGAGATTGAGTCACCTGACGCTCATCGACGTCCGGGCACGGCGGGTGTGTACGACATCATCCACCGACCGCTTCATTCTCGATCGGGAACCTGTGGATCCCGAGCGGCCTGGCGAGCAGCGGCGATGCTTTTGTGGGCCAGTTCCGCCCAGAAGGCTTCTCCATGCCGGTGACCGCTTCCGGCATAGCGCCATTCAGACAGGGTGATCGTCTTGTCTCCGGCAGGAACGGGCAGGCCGAGGAGCAATCGATCCTGTTCGGCTCGGTAGTCCGCTCTCGTCTGTCGCAGCGAGCCCAAAGTGACGGAGTAGTGGCGAGACTTCGTGGAGAAGTGCCCTCGGTAGCCGAGCATGTGAGCCCATTGCCGTAGCGGGATGTCCCGGTACTGGGGGAGGTGGCTCAGCGCGAAGCACGCGATGATCATTCGCCGGGCATGTTCGGTCACGGCCAGTCCGGCGATGTCGCCGGCGTCCCGGATGCGGCGATCCACCGTCCCGGCGGACTCGGCGCCCTTGGTGGCGTACTTGGCCACGTAGGAGGCCATCCGCTGATCGCTGACGCCGTCCAGACCCGCCGAGACGTAGACCGGCCGCACGTCGAGCTGCCCACCCCAGCGCAACAGGGCCGAAGGAGGCCCGTCCGGGGACGGTGCCGCGGCGAGGAGGGTGACCTGTGCCGCCGCCTGCCTGATCGCGTCATCCAGTACGGCGAGCGTCGCCCAGTCCGGCGGGGGTGAGGCCGGGCCGTCCGGGCCGTCGAGCCGGATCACGGCGCGAGAGGCTGGCTGGGGAGGGTCGGGAAGTCACGCATGCCGCGCATTGAGGTGGCGAGCAGGAGCAGCGGGGTGACGGCGAAGAAGGTGGCCAGCACCCACATCGCGGCGCCGATCCCGAAGGTTGTCGCCAGGACGCCGGCGGTGGCCGCGCCGAGCGGCACGGTGCCGGAGATGACGAACCGGGAGACCGCCGTGACTCGGCCCAGGAGGTGCGCCGGTATGTAGTTCACGCGGAAGGTGGCGGTGACGGTGCCCGATATCGTGGCGCCGAGCATGACCACGAACGATCCCACCGTGAACAGCGCCAGCTGCCAGCCAGGGCCGCCGGCCGGCAGCAGCAGCATGAACGGCGCGGTCACGACATTGACCCCCACGTAGGTGCGCGCGCTGCCGAAGCGGGTGACGGCCCGGGACGCGAGCACGGCGCCCAGCAGGCCGCCCAGACCGGCGAGGCTGATCAGGCCGCCCACGGTTCCCGGCGCGATACCTTCGGCGCGCACCAGGAAGACGATGCGCAGCGAGAACACGCCGAGCATCCCGAGGTTGATCATCGCCGCCACGATGAGCATGGGCAGCATGAACTCGCCGTACGTGAAGTACCTCAGGCCCTCGCTGAGCTGCCGGAGCATGCCGGGCCGCTCACCCGCCGCCGCCCTCGGCTCGGGCGTGGTCCGCAATCTGAGCAGGCAGGCGGCCGAGACGATGAAGGTGACCGCGTCGATGAGCAGGCCGCCGACCGCTCCGGCCACCTCGGTGAGCAGACCGCCGAGGCCCGGGCCGGCGATCTCGGCGGCCGAGGCGCTGGCCTGGAGCCTGGCGTTGCCCTCCATCCGGTCATCCGGGGTCAGCAGGTGCGGCAGGTAGGCGTTGAACGCCAGGGTGAAGAACATGCTGGACGTGCCGGCGATCAGCACCGCGGCCAGCAGCATGGGCACGGTCAGCACACCGGTCCAGGCGGCGACCGGGACAGCGGTCAGGACCGCGGCGGACACCAGGTTGGCGGACACGAGGATGCGGCGGCGCGGCCGGCGGTCAACCCAGGTGCCGGCCGGGAGGCCGATCAGGAACCAGGGCAGCCAGCCGGCCGCGGTCAGCAGGGTCACCGTGCCGGTGCCGGCATGCAGGACGGTTATCGCCAAGAACGGGACGGCCACCGTGGTGATCGCCGAGCCTAACCCGCTGACCGATTCCCCAGCCCACAGCAGGGCGAAGTTCCGGGTACGGAACAGGCCGCCCGGCCGCCTTTTCTCAGCCACGGTGATGTGCGGCGAAACCCCCGTCTCGCGATTGCCCACCGAACTCACGGTATCGCCGCAGCCGGGAGTGGCGGCGGCATTTAACGGAGCGGTGCGACCGGGCGAGGTGGTGGCGCCGCGCTCTCTGCTCAGCCACTCCCTCAAAAGGAGCCGCACCCACCGTCCACTGCCCCCCGACCCCTGCGAACCGCGACAGCCGTCGACGCTCGAACTCGTTGATCACAGCCCGCCGTGGCGTCGCCGGCCACCACGGACCGAGCACGCTTGACACCGCCGCCGATCGGATGTCTCGGGCCTGGCGGCTCTGCGCTCCGGGTCGGCTTGCCACTGGATGACCTCGTGATCGCGCCGTCCAAGCACACGCGGACAAAGGAATGCCCCCGGTATGGGGGCAGCCGTGCAAAGGCACGCGCTCTTCGGCCTGGAAAACACGTTGATTAACCTGGATGAGGCGTTTCAGATATGGGCCGGAAAGTTCGCCGAGGAACACGATTCAGATCGTGAGGCGGTTGATTGGCTGATCGCTCTCGAGCGAGCCGGCTACCCGCACCGCGCGGTTTTCTTCACCAAGGTTCGTGACCGCCTCACCTTGCCCGAGCCGGTCGACGAGTTATCGAGTCACCTGACGCTCATCGACGTCCGGGCACGGCGGGTGCGTACGACCTCATCCACCGACCGCTTCACTCTCGATCGGGCAGCACCTCGGCTGTCCGATTCCGAGATCCGGCCTCGACTACTCCATGACCGGACGCGACCGGCGTCCATCGTCCGAGGAGTCGAGGCATGACCACTCTCACCCCTCCGTCCACCGCGGACGGCACCCGAACCGACCGGCTGCTGACCGCCGGGCTTCTCGCCGGGCCCGTGCTCGGCCTGACCTGGCTGGTTCAGGGCCTGGTCAGGGACGGGTACGACTTCACCCGCCATCCCATGAGCCTGCTCGCCCTGGGCGAGGGCGGCTGGGTCCAGATCGCTGACTTCTGCGTCACCGGCGGCTTGATGATCGGCTGCGCCGCGGGTCTTCACCGGACCTTGAAGGACGGCCCGGGTGCCCGCTGGATCCCCCGGCTGACCGCCGTGATCGGCGCGGGCCTGATCGCGGCCGGTGTGTTCACGGTCGACCCCGGAGCAGGCTTCCCGGCCGGGGCGCCGGAGGGGGCGCCGGTGCTGAGCTGGCACGGTGTCCTGCACGAGGTCGCCCACCTGGTGGTGGTCGTGGCCTGGACCGCCCTATGCTTCGTGCTGCGTACGCGGTTCGCCCGCCGGGCCGACCGGGGCTGGGCCCGGGCCTGTGTGGCGGCGGTGCCGATCGTCATCGCCCTGGTGACCTTCCCCCATCTCGACTCGTTCCCGATCCGCATCGTCGTGGCGTCGGTGCTCCAGCTCGGCTTCGTCGGGCTGGCGGCCCGGCGGCTCGGCCGCCCCACGCTGACCCGCTGACCGTCGCGACGACACGAGAGGACCACGGACGATGAAGTACATGATCTTGACCTGCGGTTCGCAGCAGGACTACGACGGCATGGCCGGCCAGGACACAGGTCTCCCCGCCTGGACCCCGGAGGACTTCGCCGCCATGGGCGCCTTCATGGGCGAACTCAACCGGCGGCTCACCGAGTCCGGCGAACTGGTGGAGACCCGGGCCCTGGCCGCGCCGGTGCACACCCGCCGGGTGCGGAACGGTTCCTCCGGTGCTCCGATCGTCACCGACGGCCCGTACGCCGAGACCCAGGAGGTGCTGGCCGGCTACTGGATCGTCGAGTGCGACAGCTTCGACCGGGCCACCGAGATCGCGGCCGAGTTCGCCGGCTGCCCGGTACCGGAGCATGTCCGGGCCGCGGCGTTCGCCGACGTCCGCCCGATCGACGAGTACGTCGCCGACGACGCCTGAGGCGATGACCGGGACCGGAGTGACCGAGGACCTGTGGCGTCGGCTGGCGCCCCAGGTCCTCGGCACGCTCGTCCGGCGGTACGGGCAGTTCGCGGTGGCCGAGGAGGCCACCCAGGAGGCGCTGTTGCAGGCCGCCACGGAGTGGAGCCGCTCCGGCGTACCGGACGACCCGCGCGCCTGGCTGACCACGGTCGCCTCGCGCCGGATGACCGACCTGCTACGGGCCGAGCTGGCCCGGCGGCGGCGGGAGGAGGCCGCGGCCGCGTGGACCTATCCCCTGGAGACGTCCGCGGCCGACGGGGCCGTCTCGGCGGACGAGGACGACAGCCTGGTCCTGCTCTTCCTGTGCTGCCACCCCGCGCTGAACCCGGCGGCCCAGATCGCCCTCACCCTCCGGGCGGTCGGCGGGCTGACCACCGCCGAGATCGCCCGGGCCTTCCTGGTGTCCGAGGCGACGATGACCCGCCGGATCACCCGGGCGAAGCAGGCCGTCCGGGACAGCGGCGCGCGCTTCTCGATGCCCGGTGGCGACGCCTACGCCCAGCGCCTGGCGGTCGTCCTGCAGGTGCTCTACCTGATCTTCAACGAGGGCTACGCGACCACCTCCGGGGAGAACCTGCAGCGCGGCGACCTGACCGCGGAGGCCATCCGGCTGACCCGGATGGTGCACCGGGGCCTGCCGGACGACGACGAGGTCGCGGGCCTGCTGGCGTTGATGCTGCTGACCGACGCGCGCCGGACGGCCAGGACCGACGAGCACGGCGACCTGGTGCCGATGGACGAACAGGATCGCGGCCGGTGGAACGCCGCGTACATCCGCGAGGGCGTCGCCCTGCTCACCGCCGCCGTGGCCCATCACAACCCCGGGCCGTACCAGATCCAGGCCGCCATCGCGGCCCTGCACGACGAGGCCCCGACGGCCGAGGCCACCGACTGGGCCCAGATCCGGGCGCTGTACGAGGCGCTGCTGCGGGTGTCGGACAATCCGGTGGTCGCGCTGAACCATGTCGTCGCCGTGGCCATGGCCGGTGGCGCCGAGGTGGCCCGGGCACGGCTGGCCGAGGTCGCCGCCGACCCGCGGATCGCCGACCACCCGCGGTTTCACGCCGTGTCGGCCCACCTGCTGGAGATGGCCGGGGACGTCGAGGCCGCCCGGGCCGCGTACGCCGAGGCCGCCCGGCGGAGCACCAGCATCCCGCAGCAGCGCTACCTCCACGGCCGGGCCGCCCGGCTGGCGCGGAACGCACAGGCCTCTGCGGGGCCGGCCGGGTAGCGTCGGAGCGGCGCCGAGCCGCGCGAGTACGTGCTCAGCGCGAAGTCAGGAAAAGGTGGGGCCGAGGATCATCCGCCGGCGTCATGGGTGATCACGCGCTCGTTCACCGATCTCGCGGCGTGGCCGTTCACCGGGAACGCGCCGTCTGCTGTGGCGGGAGCCGTTCGCGGGACAGGTCGCCGCTATGGACCGATGCTTTGCTACTTCAAGTAGTAAGATGACTTCATGAGTACGCCTGAGCGAGAGTTCGCTCCCGGGAACGGGCCGGCTGCCAAGGTCAGTGTGTCCCTGAGAACGGGTAACATCCGCGCAGTCAGGGAGCGGGTCGGAGCCCGTGGGTTCTCCGCCTATGTCGATGCCGCCGTGGAGCGCCAGATCGAGAGGGATCTTCTGGAGGAGGCCCTCGGGGCGAACGAGGCCGCTTCCGGGCCGATCCCCCAATCGTTGCGTGACGAGGCGGCGGCCCTGTTCCGCCGGGTCAGGTCGGCGCCCGAACTCCAGGGTGAGGACGGGTGACGCGCGCACGGAGCAGGCTGAGCGCGGGCACCGTGGTCCTGGACTGCGAGGGGCTCGTGAAGTGGAGTGAGGCGGACCGGCGGGTGACCGCGTTCGTACGAGAGGCCCAGGACAACGACTTCCGAGTTGTGGTCAGTGCGATGACACCGATCGAGGCGCAGGACGTTCGTGTCAAAAGTGATCGTCTCAGGTGGTACCTGTCACGCCTGAAGATCGAGCCTGTGACCGAGGACATCTCTTCACGGGCGATCGAGCTTCTACGGGACGCACGGCTGCACGGCCACAAGTACGCCATCGACGCGGTGGTCGCGGCTACCGCACTGCGCTCGGTGCGTCCGGTCATCGTTCTGACGTCCGATGAGGACGACATGGGCAAGCTGTGTGGGAAGACCGTAGAGGTGGTTCACGTCTGAGGCTGCTCGCGAGGTGACCGGGAGTGGGCTCGCTCATGCCCGCGCATCGCCGTTCTCCTCGTCTCGGGCATCGGAATCCGGGCGTCGCGGGTCGATGACCGACGCTTCTCTCGTTCTCGTCCCATGAGTATTTGGACCGGGATCGGGCGTGGATTTCAGCACAGACCGCGGCGGGGGTGAGGCGCTTTCCTTGGGACATCGGCCCGACGGGGGCCGGGACCACCGAATCGAAGGACTGAATGAAAATGCGTCGTCATCTCGCCGCTCTCGCCCTCACCGCCGCCGGTCTGGCCGGCATGGTGTCGCTGTCGGCTCCGGCCCAGGCGGCCGCGCCGATCACCGTGACCGTGAGCCTGGGGGGCATGTCGGTCGTCGGCACGACCGTCTCCGACCTGATCACCCTTGCCGAGGGTGGCGGCGGCACCATCACGGTGACCGGGACCGGTGTCACCTCCACCGACAGCGACTGCCAGCCGATCTTCAACGGGGTCAGCTGCAAGAACGCCAGCACGATCATGGTCAACATGCGCCAGGGCGACGACATCGTCAACAACGACACCGTCGGCCGCTTCACCGAGATCTTCGGCTCGGCCGGCCACGACACCCTGTGGGGTGGCAGCGGCCGCGACGTCCTGGTCGGCGGCAGCGGCAACGACTTCCTGCACGGCCGCGGCGGCAACGACACCACCGACGGCAGCGGCGACATCGACACCTGCACCGGCGAGACCGAGCAGAACTGCGAGTTCTGAGCCACCGGCCCCACCTGAAAACGGGGGCGGTGGCGGGCCGGGCATCCGATCGGACGCCCGGCCTCTCCGTATCCGGCCCCACCGGAGGCACGGCCACTTCGACCACGTCCTCCGCCGGCCGGGCGGAGCGGAGCGGTTTGGACAAGGGACCGTCCGAGCCGCTCCTGTCCGGGCGCTCCTCGGGAGTCGGGAATCGTCCCTACAGCGGTCCCACGGAAGGGATGTACGGCGCACGAATGGAGCGGACGGGGCGCGGCCGTGGCGGGAGGGTCGCGGTCAGGACGGGGCCGGTGCCGTTGTACCGGCTGCCAGGGCCGCCTGCACGATGCGGATCGCCTCGCCCGCGTCGATGCCGACGCTGGCGATCACGGCCGCGTAGTCGGCGGCGGCCCGGCGAGCCCGTTCCCGGCCCTCCTCGCCCGCGGCCGACACGAACGAGCCCGCCCGCCCGCGCGTCTCGATCAGCCCCGCCTCCTCCAGCTCCCGGTACGCCCGGCCGACCGTGTTGACGGCCAGTCCGAGGTCTGCCGCGAGGTGGCGGATGGTCGGCAGCCGGGCGCCCACGGCCAGCGTGCGCTCCTGGATCTGCCGGGCGAGCTGGGCCCGGAGCTGCTCGAACGGCGGCACCGGCGAGGCCGCGTCGATGACGATCATCGGACGCTCATGACCCTCCGGGCCACCGCCGCGCTCGACGGCGTCCTGAAGCGGAGCGCGACGCACGCGACCACGCCCAGGAGGACGTAGGTGATCGAAGCGGCGCTCAGCCAGCCGGGAGCGGTGCCGAACAGCAGGATCATGGGCAGCGACCACTGCACGTTCGGCGTGGTGAGCTCGCGGGCGTCCTCGACGCGCATGATGACGTCGGCGGTCAGTGACTCCTCGTCCTCCGCCACGACCGGGTGCCTGAGCAGGTGGCGGAGCTGCACGGCGAGGATGGCCGTCATGCCGAGCAGGGCGATCAGCAGGATGACGGCCAGCTGCCGCAGGGTGGGGTCGGGAACGGTCAGGGCGCCTGCGGTCAGCGCCATCGCACCGGCGAACGTGGCGGCCGCGAAGACGGCGTACGGCGTGCCGAGCACGGTCCGCCAGCCGGGTTGGATCGGATGGGCGGCCCTGCGCGACAGCGTCGCGCCCGCCCGCCGGTCGACGCGTCGCACCCACCGGTCGAGCAGTGACTGCGTCAGCAGCAGCCCGGCCACCAGCACGGCCAGGGCGAGCAGGGCCGACGGGGGCTGGGGCTGGAGGCGGCCGAAGGTGGAACCGGCGGCGAGAGCACTCGCGATGATCAGCGCGGCCGGGATGAGATAGGCGGCGAGGCGGGCGCGTCTGCGGACCGCCAGCCGGTTGGCCAGCAGCGGGGTCGGGCGGGCACCGGCCAGGTCGTGCATGGCCAGCCACTCGCCCGCGATTCGCAGATCGACCTCACGCGCCGGCGGGCCGGTGTCCGGTGACGGTTCGCGGATCATGACGCCTCCTTTGTCGCAAGCTTTGTAGCAACAGGATGCGTCATAACTTGCGACAAAGTCAACGCTCTGTGGCAGATGCCTGGCGTCATCGCTTGCGTTTATTTCGTTCCTGATCAAGCTTCTGGAGGAGGGAAAGATCCCGTTCCGCCTGGTCGGCAAGCACAGGCGCGTCACATACGAGGACCTTCAGGAGTACAAACGTCGCGATGATGCCGAGCGCCGTACGGTTGCCGATCGGCTTGCCGCGCTGGGCCGGGAGTTGGGCATCTGAGCATGAGCTTTGTGGTGGTCCATGACGCGAACGTGCTCTACGGCAACACACTTCGCGACCTGCTCATCCGCCTGGCCATGACGGGGCGGTGCTCGACGCTCTGGAGAAAGCGGGTCTGGTCGAGTCGGTCGCCACCCTCCGCGCTGGATAGCAGGGTGCCCGGAGCTCGGGGTGACAGCAAGAACGATGTGCCGCTGAAGTGAGCGGACACCATCGGCAGTACATCTTCAAGAGCCCCGGCGGCCACCGCGACCCTACCGCCGTGTCCAACCGGCCGATCTTCGACTGGGTGACGGCGAGCGCCGGCCAGACCAGGTGACCTTCGTCGGGATCGTCCAGCACCTCGGCGTAGGAGGCCAGGACGTGGCGTTGGGCGTCCTCGTCGGCCATCCCGTCCTCGATGAGTTCGCGATAGTCGTCACGGACGTCGCAGGCGAGGTCGTCCGAGAACAGCGCGGGACCCCAGGCGCCCATCGGTCTGTCTCCGTTCCATTACGGGGAAGAGCCAACGTATCCCGTCCGCCGGCCCGTCCGACAGGTGACGGAAGGAGCGCCGGGGAGCAGGTGGCTCCGCGGCGCTCCTCTCGGACGTCCGGGTGGACGCGGGCTCAGAGGGAGGGGGATGCGCTCTCGGCCGTCTGCTTGAGGTGGGCGAGCCAGGCGGTGAGGGACCCCTCCAGGGCGGCCCGCATGGCGTCCCGGTCGGCGCGGATCGGCTCGCCGTCCCAGGACTCGGCGGTCCGGACGAGGGTCCGGCCGTCCTGCTCGGTGAAGACCCACTCGTGGACGCCCGTGATGCCGTGGGCGGGCCCGCCCCACAGGATGCGGCGGCCGGGGTCGAGGGCGTGGACGGTGGAGGGGATGTCCATGCCGAAGGTGCTCCAGTGGAACACCGATCCCTCGGCGAGCGGGCCGTCGGCGGAGGCGGCGGTGATGTCGGCCTGCCAGGAGGGCCAGGCGTTCACGTCGGTGTGCAGGTCCCAGACCCGGGACGGCGGCGCGTCGATGACGGTCTCGAGCCGGACGACGACGGGGGCGGCGGTGTCGATGGTGGTGATCACTTGTTGTCCTCGATCCAGTGGCCGTGGATGCCGGCGGGCACCCTGCGGGGAAGTTCGACGGTGGCGACGGTGGTGAGGTCGGTGGCGTCCGCGACGAGGAGCTGGGAGGCGTCCGCGTGGAGATCGCTGACGATGGTGAGCAGGTAGCCGTCGTCCTCGCCCGTCCCGCCCTCGGCGGGGACGAAGACGGCCTCGCCGGGCATGCGGCCGGGTCCGTGGCCGAGCAGTCGCTGCCGGCCGGTGACGGTGTCGAACTTGATGGTGGAGTAGCCGTCCAGGCCCGCGCCGGGGAAGGCGATGGCGTAGCTGTAGCGGTTGAAGGCGCCGGTGTGGGCATCGTTGATGGAGGGGAACTCGGTGGCCAGGTCGTTGAGCGACTCCTCGCTCGCCGTCCCGGTGGCCGGGTCGAGGATCCAGCGGTGGAAGGTGGATCCGGCGTCGAAGGTCACTCCGTGGCCGGGGGCGCCGACCCACCACTTCCAGGAGGTCTCCCAGGCGGAGCGGTCGAAGCGCGGGCCCTCCAGCACCACGCGGCCCTGGGTGTCGACGTAGGAGTTGGTGACGTGCAGGATGGCGCCCTGCTCGACCTCGAACCACGTTACCTCGGGGGGTCCGGTGCGAGGCATGACGCCGATGCGCAGCGGCACCTCGTCGTGCCACCTGTACGGGATGCCGGAGTGCTCGGAGTGGTCGAAGACGACCGGCGAGTTGATGAAGACCGCGTGTTCGCGGGTGATGGCGAAGTCGTGCATGAGCGAGGGCCCGGAGCCGTCGATCACGGTGGTGCGGACGACCCGCCCGGAGGCGTCGGCGACATGGTAGGTCAGGTAGGGCGGGAACGGGCTGTAGGAGAAGAAGTGCAGCTCGCCGGTGACCGGGTCCTCCTTGGGGTGGGCGGTCATCGAGCTGGTGAGGGTGCCGCCGAAGTCGTAGGGGCCGACGGTGTCGAGCTCGGCGGTCACCTCCCAGGGCAGGTTGGCCTCCTGGAGCGCCAGGTAGCGGCCGCCGTGGAAGATGATGTTGGTGGCCGCGGCGGAGACCTCCAGCTCGGTGCCGGTGAACGGCACGCCGTCCAGGTACGGGGTCTTCACCCAGCGGTTGCGGTACCACTCGGCCCGCCCGCCGGCCAGGCGCAGTCCGTGGATCATGCCCTCGCCGCGGAACCAGTGGGAGGGGGTGATGCCGGGCTTGGGGTTGTGGCCGTTGCGGAGGTAGCGGCCGTTGAGCTCGGGGGGCAGCGTGCCGTGCACGGTCAGCTCGTGGGCGGTGATCTCGTCGGTGACCGGCGTGAAGTGGCCGCTCAGGTAGGGCTTGGTCAGGTCTTTCACAGGAGTGTCGCCTTTGCGAGGAGAAGGAGGGTGATGACGGCACAGGCCAGGAAGGCCGAGCCGGACGAGGGGAGGAGGGTCAGGAAGGCCAGGCCGACGGCGCCGCCGATCTGGCGGGTGGCGTTCAGCAGCCCTCCGGCCAGGCCGCTGTCGGCGGCGGGCACGCCCGCCGAGGCGAGGGCGGTGAGCCGGACGAAGGCCACCCCGAGCCCGGCGCCGATCAGCAGCGAGGGGCCGAGCAGGTCGGCGAGGAACGTGCCGTCCGCCGGGGTACGGGCCAGCCAGGCCAGCCCGGCCGCGAGCAGGGCCAGACCCGCGGGGAGTACGGCACGGCCGGGCAGCCGGGGCGTCGCCCAGGACGCCAGAGTGATCATGAGGGCGAGCGGCAGCTGGGTGAGTCCCGCCTCCAGCGGGGTGTAGCCGAGCTCGCGCTGCTGGTAGAGGGGAAGGAAGTAGAACAGGCCCAGCCAGACCGCGCCGAGCAGGGCCATGAGCACGTTCGCCCGGGCCACGATCCGCATCCGCGAGGGCAGCAGCGGGTCGGGGGAGCGGCGCTGCAGCAGCACGAAGACGGCCAGCAGGGCAAGGCCCGCGACGACGAGGGGCCACTGCCCGGACAGTCCGTGGATCAGGGCGACCAGCCCGCCGGTGACGGTGACCGAGCCGGGCAGGTCCAGCCGGCCGCCTCGCGGCGGGGAGGGCCGGACCGTCCTCCAGGTGGCCGCCAGGACGGCCAGCGCGACGGGCACCATCACGGCGAAGACCGAGCGCCAGCCGTACAGATCCGTGAGCAGCCCGCCGAGCAGGACGCCCGCCGCCCCGCCCGCGCCGGAGACCGCGCCCCACACGCCGAGGGCGGTGCCCCGGGCGGTGCCGGAGTACACGGTCAGCACCAGCGCGAGCGCGGTGGGGGCCAGCAGCGCGGCGCCCAGGCCCTGAAAGGCCCTGGCGGCGATCAGCGTCACGGCGTCCGGCGCGATCGCGGCGGCCAGTGACGACAGCGCGAACAGGCCGGTGCCGATCAGGAAGACGCGGCGAAGACCGTACACGTCGCCCGACCGGCCGCCGAGGAGCAGGAGCGCGCCGAAGACCAGCACGTAGGCGTTGATCACCCAGGTCAGCCCGGCCGCCGACAGGCCGAGACCACCGCGGATCTCCGGGAGGGCCACGTTTACTATCGAGGTGCTCAGCACGACGAGGAACTGGGCCGTGGCCAGGACCCCCAACGGCTTCCAGCCGATCCTGGTGGCGTGTGCGCTGCTCATGGCACGACACTCGCAGCGGCGGCAGGACGCTCGCGTCGGTAGTTCTCACCTATATGACGCCTACGCGGCACGATCGGGGCACACATGAGCACGCTGGTCGGCCGAGAGGCCGAGATCGAACGCCTGGACGCCCTGGTCGCGGCGGCCGCGAAGGGCCGGGGCGGCGCGCTGACGCTGTCCGGGGAGCCCGGCATGGGCAAGAGCGCACTGCTGCACCGGGTCGCCGGGAGCGCCTCCGGGTTCCTGGTCGTCCAGGCCTCGGGAGCGGAGTACGAGACCGAACTGCCCTTCGCCACGCTGCACCAGCTCTGCGTGCCGCTGCTCGGGCAGCTGGGCGAGCTGCCACCGCCGCACCGCCGGGCCCTGGAGATCGCCTTCGGCCTGGACACCGGCATCGTCGACCCCTTCCTGGCCGGGGTGGCGACCCTGGGCCTGCTGGCCGAGACCGCCAGGGAACGCCCCCTGCTCTGCGTGATCGACGACGTGCAGTGGCTGGACGACGCGTCGGCCAGGGCGCTGGCCTTCGTGGCGCGCAGGATCGCCGACGAGTCCGTGGCCGTGGTGTTCGCCACCAGGGAGCCGGGATTCGGGACGATTCCCACCCTGGGCCTGGCCGGCCTGCGCGAGAGCGAGGCCAGGGCGCTGCTGGCCGAGGCCCTCCGGGCACCGCTGGACGAGCGGGTCCGCGACCGCATCCTGGCCGAGGCGCGCGGCAACCCCCTGGCCCTGCTGGAGCTGCCCAGGAGCGCGGGCCTGGCGGGGATGGCCGGCGGGTTCGACGTTCCCGCCCCCGGCGTGATCGAGCAGAGTTTCCGCGCGCGGCTGGCGCGGCTGCCGGCGCGCGCCAGGCTCCTGCTGACGGTCGCCGCCGCCGATCCGGTCGGCGACTCCGAGCTCCTGTGGCGGGCGGCCGGGCTGCTGGGCATCGAGCACGCGGCGGCCGAGGAGGCGGCGGAACTGGTGGAGTTCGGTGCCCGCATCCGCTTCAGCCACCCGCTCGCCCGGTCGGCCGCCTACACCGCGGCCCCCGCCGAGGAACGCAGGCGGGCCCACGCGGCGCTGGCCGAGGCGACCGACCCGGTGGCCGACCCCGACCGGCGGGCCTGGCACCACGCCCAGGCCGCCGTCGGACCCGACGAGGAGGTGGCCGCGGCGCTGGAACGGTCGGCGGCCCGCGCGCAGGCCAGAGGCGGGGTCGCGGCCACCGCCGCCTTCCTGGAGCGGGCCGCCGCGCTCACCCCCGGCTCCGGCCCGCGGATCGACCGGGTGCTCGCCGCCGCCGAGGCCAAGCTCTCGGTGGGCGCGTTCGACGCTGCGGCCGACCTGCTCACCACCGCGGAGACGGCCTCGCCCGGCCTCGCCCAGCTCGCCACGATCGACCTGCTGCGGGGCAGGCTCTCCTTCGTCCGCCACCGGGGCGGCGAGCGGCCGACCACCCACCTGCTGCGGGCCGCCGACCGGCTGTCGGAGACCGACCCGGCCCGGTCCGTGGAGTGCTACCTGAACGCGCTGGAGATGGGCGTCCTGATGGGCGACTTCTCCCCGGTGGTCCAGGCGGCCAGGACCGCGGGGAACCCGGTGCTGGAGGGCATGGTCACGCTGGTCACGCAGGGGTACGGTGCCGCGGCCGAGCTGCTGCGGCCCGCCCTCGCGGACGAGACCGTCTGGAGTCGTCACCCCTCGCTCGGCTTCATGCTGGCGAGCGAGCTGTGGAACTACGACGCCCTGCGCGGCATCGCCGAGCGTGCCACCGCGGCCGGCCGCGAGTCCGGCTCCCTCCACACGCTGCCCATCGGGCTGGCCATGCAGGCCGCCGCCGCGGTCGGGGCGGGCGAGTTCGGCGCGGCCATGGAGATGATCTCCGAGGAGGAGGCCATCGCCGAGGCCACGGGCGCGGCGCCGCTGGTCTACCCGCGCATCCACCTGGCCGCGATGCGCGGACGCCGGGCGGAGGCCTTCGAGCTGTTCGCCGCGGTGGATCCCCGGATGACCCTCAGCGTCCAGTGGGGCGCGTCCGTCCTGCACAACGGCCTGGGCAACTACCAGGCCGCGCTGGAGGCCGCGCGCAGCGCCGTCGCGCACGGCAACCTCGGCACGTCCGGGATGGCCCTGCCGGAACTGGTCGAGGCCGCCGTGCGCTGCGGCTCACCCGACGTCGCCACGGGTGCCCTGGCCGACCTGGGCGAACGCGCGGAGGCGGGCGGGCACGCCTGGGGACTGGGAGTCGCGGCCTACGCGCGGGCGCTGGTCACCGGGGACGAGGAGTCCTACCGCGAGGCCGTCGACCGCCTCGACGGCAGCCGCGTGGCGATCTACCGGGCCCGCGCGCACCTGCTGTACGGGGAGTGGCTGCGCCGGGAGGGCAGGCGGCGTGAGGCTCGCGAGCAATTGCGCGTCGCCCACGAGGCGCTGACCGGCATCGGGGCCGAGGCCTTCGCCGAGCGTGCCGCGGGCGAGCTGCGCGCCACCGGCGAGCACGCCCGCAGCCGGTCCTCCGACGCCCCCTCCGAGCAGCTCACCATGCAGGAGGTGCACATCGCGCGGCTGGTCGCCGACGGGGCCACCTCCAAGGAGGTCGCGGCCACGCTGTTCCTCAGTCCCAGGACCGTCGACGCCCACCTGCGCAACATCTTCCGCAAACTCGGGCTCACCTCGCGCAAGCAGTTGCGGGGGCTGCCCGACATCCGGGGATAGGTGGTTTTCACCGACGCGATCGTCATGGCTCAGACGAGAACGTATGAGTCATGACGATCGATGACATGACCACCCAGAAGTCCGCCGAATATCCCACCGGCAAGCCCGCCGGGAGCCTCACCGGGGAGCCCACCGGGAGCCTCACCGGGGAGCCCACCGGGAGCCTCACCGGGGAGCCCACCGGGAGCCTCACCGAGGTGTCCGCCGGGAACCTCACCGAGAAGCCCGCCGGGAACCTCACCGAGAAGCCCGGCAAGAAGTCCGCGAAGAAGAAGGCGAAGCGCCGCGTGGCCAAGGGCCTGGCCTGGCTCGCCCTGATCGGCACCGCCGTCCTGGTCCTGGCGGAGCCGTGGGTCCTGCTCCCCGCGGCCGTCCTTCTCGTCGCGATCGCGCTCTGGGACTGACGGCCACGATGTTCGAGCCACTCTTCCTGACCGACATGCTCCTGGCCTTGGCCGTCATGGTCGCCGCGGCGTTCCTGGGCCGGAGCACGGGGCGCTGGGTGCTGTACGGCACGGCCGTCCTGGTCGCCGCCCGCCTCGTCGTGGCCGCCCTCCTGATGACGGGCGGCCCGCAGCTGGCCGGTACCCGCCTCCTCCTCCAGCTCCCGCTCGCCGTCCTCCCGCTGACGGCCGCCTTCGTACGGCCCGGGGCCAGGCGTCCGGCGGCGGTCGGGGTGGCGCTGTCGGCCGTGTGGCTGTTCGTCCCGTACGCCCAGGCCGAGGCGCTGCTCACGCTGGCCGTCTCCGCGGTCGTGATGGGGGCGACCTGGGCGCTGGGCCACCGGCGCGGCCCCTGGGCCACGCTCGGCTTCGTGGCCGCCCCGGCCGTCGTGCTGTTCCTGGCCTTCCAGGGCAACGTGGCATCGAGCGGTCACCATGACGCGGCGACGGCGAGCGGCGGTCCCGCCGTGGCGCCGGAGGCGGGTGACGGGCCCCTGTTCGACGCGCTGACGTACGGCACGGCCGAGCCGGCCGAGCCGGTCGCCTACGACCGCGCCTACGACGTCGTGCTGGACGACGGGTTCGGCTTCGCGCAGGGCTCCTTCACCTATGTGAGCAGCTCGATCAACGGCAGGCTCTACTCCGCCGTGCCCACGCTGACGGTGGCCGAGGGCGAGCGCGTCAAGGTCCGCATCGTCAACCGCAGCCTCATCGACCACCCCATGCACCTGCACGGGCACCGGGTGAGGGTGCTGTCGCGCAACGGCGCCCCGGCCGCGGGCACCTGGCGGACCGACTCGCTCAACGTCGCTCCGGGGCAGATCTTCGAGGTCGACCTCACCGCGGACAACCCGGGCATCTGGATGGACCACTGCCACAACTTCAAGCACGGCGCGGAAGGCATGATCATGCATCTCGCCTACACCGGGGTCACCTCCCCGTTCCGGTCGGCGCACATCCCCGAGTGACCGCCACCACGAAGGAGCAGGAACGAGCGGCCCGGGGTGTGGCCCGGGCGTGCCGTCAGCGGTGCCCGAGGGCCGGTGACGGGATGGGCACGGCCGGTGCCGGCCGCGCGGCGGGCACCAGGAACGGCGCCAGCAGCCCGGGGAAGGCCTCCTCGGCCAGGGCCAGCCCCTGTCCGACCCCGACGTCCTTGACCCGGTGGGTGCCCGCGGACGTCGCCGCGGTGAGGGTCATCAGGCCCCGGCGGCGTTGCGCCGGGGAGGTGCCGACCGTCCAGCCGATGATCGCGTCCGTCCGCAGTGCCGTCGTCCTGCGGGCGGCCGCGCCGTGGCGGGTCAGCAGGTAGCCGCCGGACACGGCGTGACCGAGGCCGCGGTAGGCGTCGGCCGCCAGCGGCAGCGTGATGGACAGGCAGGCCGGGGCGAGCAGCCACGACCCGTCCGGGAACCGGCCCGTCCACATCCCGAGCCATGCCAGCGGTACGGCCGGCAACGCCACCGTCCAGACGGCGCGTGACAGCCGCAGGCGCAGCGCGGCCCGCGGGTGCCGGCGCAGCCGGGTCGTCAGCACGGGAGCGCCGAGCACCCGGGCGGCCACCCGTAGCGCCACCCGCCGGGGCGCGGGCGGCAGCAGCGCCGCGGAGGTCCGCTCCTCGCTGTCGTCGGGGTTCACCCCGGCCACCAGCGCGCTCAGGCGGGCGCCGCCTCCCCAGCGCAGCGGCAGCGGCTCGGCCAGCCGCACGCCGCGCACCCGGCCGTCCTGGAGCGACAGCGACCGCGTGGCGAGCAGGCCCCGCCGGATCCGGTAGGTGCCGCCGGCCTCGCGCGTCAGCCGGAAACGCCACCACACCTCCACGTGGAGCAGCAGCGCCCCCGCGAACCCGATGGCGAGTACGACCGCGAGGGCCGTGCCTGCCACGACCGGCCAGGAGAGCCGGGACGCCACCTTCCACGCCTCCCGCAGGAAGCCGACCTCGGCGGGCTCAAGGCCGAAGATCTCCAGTACGCGGAAGAGCGCGCCGAACGGCGCCAGGCCGATGAGCGGTGTCCAGCTGCTCAGCAGGGCGTAGCCGATCCAGGCGGGACGCCCCGTCACCGCGTCCGCGTCCTTCTCGCTTGCCTGGCCGAGCATCAGGCGCAACCGCTCGGCCCGGGCCAGGGAGACCGCGTCCAGGCGCAGGTCCGCGTCCTGCTCGCCGGCACCGATGCGTACCACGGTCACGCCGAACAGGCGGTGCGCCGGCCCCGCCGTCGCGTCGACGGTCCGTACCCGGCCGCGCGGGATCGAGCGGTCCCGGCGGAACACCAGCCCGGACCTGACCTCGACCCGCTCCTCGGTGATCCGGTAACGCGTGGTGGCGTGGCGCAGCACACCCAGGGCGGCGATCCCGGCGAGGACGAGCAGCAGGATGGCGAGCGGGACGACGGTCCGCGGCGTGGGGCCCAGGGTGACGACGGCCACCGTGGCGGGGATCGACGGACCGGCCGACCGGCTCAGGGCGACCGCGACCGTCCGCGCGTCGAGCCGCTCCCAGGCGTCCTCGCGGCGGTTCATGTCGCGTCCCCGGGAACGGCCTGCGCCCTGGCGGTGAGGTGCTCGACGAGGTCGACGGCCAGGTGCCGGTCCAGTCCCTGGATCCTGATCGACCCCGCGGCCGAGGCCGTGGTGACCTTCACCCCGGACAGGCCGAAGACCTGCTGCAACGGGCCGCGTACGGTGTCGACGGTCTGGATGCGTGACATCGGCGCCACCCGCCACTTCTGCCACAGCCAGCCGGAGGCGGCGTAGACCGCCTCGTCGGTGACCTCCCAGCGGTGGATCCGGTAGCGCCGGCGCGGCACGCACAGCGCATACCCCAGGCCGGGAGCCGCGACGAGCAGCAGCGCCGCCAGCAGCCACGGCCGGGCGGGTGCGATCAGCGCGGCCAGCAGGGCCAGCACCAGCACCGGTGGGAGCACCCAGGCCAGCGCCTGCGTCGTCCACCAGCGGATCGCCCTGGACTCGACGGGGTTGCGAGGGGGCCGCAGGCTCACCTCCATCAGCTCTCCTTGCGGGTGGCGCGGTCGAACAGGCCGGCCAGCTCGTGGGCGTAGACGTCGAAGTCGAGGTCGTCGTAGGCGGCCATCAGCAGGAGCACGCCGTCGACCGCCTGCTTGACGGTCACGGCCATCACCCGGGTGGAGAACTCGCCGAACTCGCCGGAGGCCTGGCCGAACCGCAGGATCTGCTCGACGTCGCCCATCTCGTTCTCGTTGTCGCGTACGCCGAGCCGCTGCCGGCCGTCCTGGGTGCGGAGGTTGGTCCAGATGTCCAGCAGGGCCAGCATGTGCCGCTGGTGGGTGCGGTAGAACTCCACGCTCGCCTCGATGTAGGCCCGCAGCATGTCCGCGGCCGTGGTCTGCGCCTCGATACGGGGACGGACGGCGGCGTCCCCGGTGGTCATCGCGTCATCGACGATCTGCTGGACCAACTCGTCCTTGCTGTCGAAGTGGTAGGAGATGACGCCCTTGCTGATCCCGGCGTGCTCGGCGATCCGGGCCAGCGACGCCTGCGCGTAGCCGACCTCGGCGATCACGTCGATCGCGGACCGGACGATCTGGGCGCGACGCGCCACCTCGATGAACGAGCGGTCCTGGTCGCTCGCCTTGTTTTTTGACCGCATGGCCAAAAAATAGCACAGGCGTCTTGCGCTTCCCAGATCTCCGGGGCGGGGCCGTCAGGGGGCCGGTGCCGGGCCGGGTCTCCGTGACGGGAGCGGCGGGGGTGCGGTGCCGGAAGGCCGGTCGCCGGCGGGCGTGGTCACCAGCCGTCCCAGTCCCGGCACCCCCACCAGGGACCGGTGAGGTGCCTGAGCCCGTACTCGTGGTCCTCGTCGGAGGGGCGCCCGCCGGGGGCCCACGCGAAGCACCTCGACGGTATGAGGAACATGTCGAAGACATCGAGCCGGGCGGCGGGGGAGGTGCCCCCGGTTCCGGCCGTGTAGTGCCCGCAGACGCTGTACAGCCCTGTCGCCCGGCAGCCGGGGTCGGTGTGCTCGCCGCCGTCGAGGATGGAGGTCGCGTACCGCTCCATGCTGGCCTGCGAGAGCGCGAAGCGCATCCGGAAGGCACCGTCCAGGTGGACGGTGCCCCACACGCCCAGCACGACGAGGGGAACGGGCAGCCAGCCAAGCAACCGCTTCACCGACAACGTCCGCCATCCGGTCGCCAGCGCGACGCACAGGCGGATAAGCCAGGAGAGGACGAGCGGCACCCAGACGAGGAGCCCGAAGACCAGCCCCTCGGTGTACGGGAAGGGCACGCTGGACCACCACAGGCTGACGAACGCCGCGATCGCCACCACGGTGAGGAAACGCCACCCCGGCGGGTTCCCGATCGTCATGGCGTCACCCTGGTGTCCCGGTCTTCGGGAGAGGAGTCGCGCGATGGTTCGCGCCCTCCGAAGCGACGGCCGCCGTCCCGTCATCCGGCAGGGGAAGGGCCGGGGGAGAAGGCCGGGCGTACCTTCGCGGGCGCGGTGCCGGTGAGAGCCGGACGGGGGCCGTCAACGGCCGGGGGAGTGGACCCAGCCGGTCCGGTACCGGCGTTTCACCAGTGACCAGGTCCGGTCGTCGCACGCACCGGCGCGCCGGCGGAAGTCGTCGTCCTCGACGGTGTACGGGGCGTCGAGATCGAGCCAGCTGTCCTTGTCCGCCCGCTCGTCCCAGTGGGCGGTGGGGATGCTGACGCAGTTTCTCCGGTGTGATTTGTCCTGACTCGTAATCTTGAGAACCTCCACGCCCCTGGCGTGCGTGCGGATCACCAGGCACGGCCTGACCTTCGCGCCCGAGCCGTCGGAGAACGGCACGCCGGCCCACCAGATGTCGCCGGGGTGCGGGCGTGACCGCCAGGCCGGGTCCGGTGGCGCGTCGTGGACCTGGGGGCCGGCGGGGCGGGGGGCGAGAAGCCGGCGAACGAAGCGGAAGAGGATGTACGCGGCCGCTATCGACAGGCCGAGGATCACGAGATTGCCGAGCAGTTCCCCGGCCGTTCCGAGGGCTTCAGTCATGGCTCATGACATGCTCGACATGCATTGAATTCCAATCTTAGGTGGATATTTCCACTTTAAGTATCAAGTGTAGAAGAACGCATTGGCAGTGCTCGGGAGAAGGTCACAGGCACGGCGGGCGTCACCCCGTGCGGCCGGTGACCCCGCGTCCCGGACGGTTCCTCCCCGCGCCGGAACGGACCCGCCGGACCTGCCGTACGGTCACCCGCTCTCGCGGCCGGGACGGCGCCGGGACAGCGTTCGAGACGGCATTGTGATCTTCGGTTGAAAGAATCATCCTTCCCTCCTGATCGCGAAGGAAACCGATGAAAAGCATCACCGCGGGCGTCGTCGCGGGTCTCGTGCTGCTCGCGCCGCTGCCCGCCCGTGCCGTCGCCGCCGCCGTCGCCGCCGATCCGGTCGCGGCACTGCGTGCCCAGGTCGTCCCCGGCAGGGGCGTCACCGTCTCCCTGGTCACCCGCACGTCGCCCGACGGCAGGCGGTTCGCCACCAGCCGGACCGACCGGATCGTCGGGTTCCGCAAGGGCGGCGTGGTGGAGACGGACGACACCACCACGTTCTACTCGTCGATGAGCTCCGAGGACCTGAAAGAGGACACGCTCTTCCCCTCGCTGCTCGTCAGGGTCAAGGGCGCGAGCTACGCCTCGGGCGGCGAGCTGATCGGCAGGGTGCCGCCGGACAAGAAGTGGGTCCGCAGCCGCGAGCCCCTGCCCGGCGCGGCGGACGGCACGGTCGATCTCTTCACCCCCGGTACGCTGCGGGCCCTGCTCGCCACCGCCTCCTCCCGGGGATCACGCTCGGCCAGGGGCACGATCCAGGCCTCCAGGATTCCCGGCCGGCCCTTCGACGGATGGACCGAGCCCGGGGAGAGGGTCGCCTGGGCGCTCTGGTTCGACGCCGAGGGCAGGGTCACCCGCCTGGCCACCGCGACCTCCCGGAACGCGGGTGACGGCCGTCTGCCGAGCATCGGTTCCGACCAGCGCTTCACCGGCTGGGGCTCCAGGGTGACCGTCCAGCCGCCGCCCGAGGACCTGGTCATCGAGGCCGGGGAGCTTCCCGAGCCCGCCTCCTCGCCGGAGCAGATCGAGATCCTCCCGTAGGGAGGCCGCCCCCGGGACCGTGACGGCGAAAAGCCGTGCCCGGGAGCGTACGGCGAAAGGCCGCCCCTGGGAGCGTACGGCGAAAAGGTCGCGTGAACCCGGGCGTGCGGGGCGGGGGGCGGCCCGTACCGCCTCCCACCTCCCGCCTGTCCCGTTCCGGTTCCCGGAGATGTCGGTCACCCGCGCGACCCCCGTGATCCGTACCCTGGACGGGACCACCGCGGTCCGGTGGGAACCGGAGACGGTCACGCGCGTCGCGCGACCCACCGAGGGGAAGAGGGGACTTTCGTGGCGGAGGACCTGTCCGGGGTGACCGGCCTGCTGTACGAGATGGGACTGCTCAAGCGCTACAAGCGCACCGGCTGGCTGGTCGCGGGGGTGCGTGACCCCGAGAGCATCGCCGACCACTCCTTCCGTACGGCGATCATCGCGAGTGTGATCACGGCGCTGGAGGGCGGCGACCCCGAGCGTGCGGCGTTCATGAGCCTGTTCCACGACACGCAGGAGAGCCGCGTCAGCGACGTCCACCACCTCGGCAGGCTCTACCTGAAGGCGACGCCGAACGAGGAGGTCACCGCCGACCAGGTGCGCGACGTTCCGCCGGTGGTGGCGGAGATGGTGCGCGGCGCGGTCGGGGAGTACGAGGAGAAGACCAGCCTCGAAGCGATCTGCGCGCGCGACGCCGACAAGCTGGAGTGCCTGATCCAGGCCATCGAGTACCGCGAGCAGGGACACCAGAACATCCAGCCGTGGATCGACAGCTCGCTCGCCGCGCTGAGGACGGGCACGGCGAAGCGCCTCGCGGACGAGGCGCTCGCCACGAACTCGGTGGACTGGGTGAAGCGCGTCCTGAACGGGAACTGACACCCCGGCCGGGGCGCCCTCAGCCGACGAGGCGTTTGCGCCAGTCGAGGGGGACGACGGTGATGGCCTGCCCGGGATCGCCGTTCCACCTCACCGGGAGGCCGACCCCCTCGAGGGCGGCGACGACCTCCCGCCCGACGGACGCCGTCGTGTCCGGGGAACCGTCGAACCCGCCGTACAGGAGCGTCAGCCCGTGCCCGGCCGCGGCCGCGTCCGTGCACTGGCTGTGGAAGTAGGCGTAGCCGCGGGCGTCCGGTGAGCTCACCCCGCCGATCTCCGCCTGGCCGCAGTTGCGGCAGCAGGCGAAGTTCTCCCGTGCCGTGATGCCCGCTGCCTCCAGGGCCTCGAAGGCCCGGCCGATCCGCTCCGGGTCCGTCTCCCCCTCCCAGGAGGCCTGCTCCCCGACGCGTTCCAGCCACAGCCGGTCCACCAGGTCGCGTGCCTGCGCCGGAGAGACCGGCCGGCGGTCCTCCGACGCGAGATACTCCTCGGCGAGTTCGGCCAGCTGCACCCGGGTGTCGTAACCGGCCGCGATCGCCTCACGGACGCGGGCCTCCAGTTCCTCGCGCTCGTCCTCGTCGCATTCGAGCGGGGGCGGAGGCTCGGGAACGTCCAGGTTCACCCGGGTCCAGTCGTGTCCGGAGTCCCATCCGTCCTCCCGGGCCGCCCAGCGGGTCATGGCCGTGACCACCGGTTCGGGGCCGTCGACCAGGGCCTGGAAGTGCCGGTCGGGTGTCCCCTCGCGGTGCTCCAGCGTGTAGTCGTCCTCGTCCTCGTGCCACACCTGGACGAAGACGCCGGGAAGGTCGGGAATCCGCTGGACGACCAGGAACCTGTCGTCCCGGCCCCCGATCCTGCCGACCAGTCCGGCGAGTTCCCCGGCATCCGGGCGAACGTGACGGTGACCGCCCTCCGTCAGTACGGTGATCGCGAGCATGGGGTCACTCTGGCACAGGGAGACGACAGTCGTTCGCCCGTACGACGGGGCGGAGGTCCGGCGCCCCTCGGCGGGAGGCGTCCCGGTGGGCGGCTACGACTCGCGCCGGTCGTTCTTCGCCATCTGGGCGGCGCGGTGTTCCGCGTGCATCTCCCAGGGAGCCTGCGGCAGGACGTGCCCGGTCTCCAGGAGGGACTTGAGGTTGGCCATCACGGCGGGCCATCCGAGGGAGATCGACTCGTGGTCCTCCCGGGTGGCCAGGTTCTCGTGGGTGACGGTGAGGCGGACGATCTCACCGTGGGGTTCGATCTCGAACGTGACCTGGGACGGCTCCCCGAAGGTCAGCACCAGCCGCTCGGGCGGCACGGTCTCCAGGACCGTGCCGACGACGTCGGCGACCCCGGACCCGTCGGTGCGACGGTGCTCCCAGGTGGAGCCGGCCCGCCAGTCCGAGACGTTGCTGTGGCCCCAGTAGTCGGCGGTGAGATCGGCGTCGGTCAGGGCGTGCCAGACCTTCTCCGGGGTGCTCTGGATGTAGGTGACGTACACGTACGTGGGGATGTCGCTCATGTCCTGCTCCTCTGCTCGTCGTCTCAGGGCGCTCAGCGCACGGAGACGCGGACGCTCGAACTTGTCGATCCACCGTTCCTGGATCTCGTGGAGGGGGACGGGGTTGAGGTAGTGCAGCTTCTCCCGGCCCCGCCGGACGGTGCTGATCAGGTTGGCGGCCTCCAGGACGGCCACGTGCTGGGTCACCGACTGGCGCGCCATGTCGAGGTGCTCGCACAACTCGCCCAGCGTCTGCCCGTTGTGCTCGTGAAGTCTGTCCAGGAGATATCGCCGGGTCGGGTCGGCCAGCGCCTTGAAGACCTTGTCGGTGTCCACAGCCACACGCACCATTATGCAGGTATTTACCTGCATAACGTCAAGCCGCCCACGCCCGGCGGGCGGGTGTGGGCGGCTTGACGTGGAGTCCCGGGGCGTCCGGCGTGGGAGACGGTCCCGGGAGCGGGCGGGGCCGTCTCGCGGGCCGGTCGCGAGGGGCGGGTTCAGGGAGACGGTTCAGGAGGACGGGGGCAGGGGGCGGGGGGGGCGGGGGGACGGGGACGGGGTCAGCCGCGGACGGCGCAGAGGAGCCGGTCGTCGCCGCGCTGCCACAGGGTGCCGATCTCGGTGAAACCGGCGTCGCGCAGGGCGGTGACGTGCGAGGAGAGCAGGGGGGACTCCGAGCCGTGATGATCGGCCCCCGCGGTGGTGCGGGCGGAGGCGAGCTCGGCGAGGGCGGGGTCGGCGGCGACCGCGTCCCACCACTGGTGCCAGTTCTCGGGACGCCCGCCGGCGAACGCGCGCTCGGTCGCGCGTTCGTGCACGGCGCGTTCGAGGCGGGCGAGAACCGGGGTGGTGTCGTCGGTCTCCGTGTGGTCGCCGTTGAGCAGCAGCCCGCCCGGACGCAGCACGGTCGCCAGCTCGGCGTACATCTTCGGAAGGTCCGAGTCGGAGATCCAGTGCAGCGCGGTGGTGCTCACCGCGGCGTCGGCGGGCCGGTCCAGGCCCAGGGAGCCGGCCCATCCGGGGACGCGCAGATCCAGGGAGACGAACCTGAGACGCGGGTAGGCGGCCCGGCCGAGGCCGAGCAGCAGCGGGTCCGCGTCGACCGAGACCACCGTCGCCTCGGGCAGCCGCTCCACCAGGCGTGCCGACAGCGACCCCGGCCCGCACCCCAGGTCGATGACCAGCGGGTCGGAGCGGCCGATCGCCTCGACGGCGTCGATCAACGCGGTGAAGCGCTCCTCGCGGTCGGACATGTATCCCTCCTGCTGGCGGTCCCAGCGTGCGATCCACTCGCGTGCGGCATCGTGGGTGAGCACAATCGCCTCCTTGTAACTGTCATATAGGCTCTTGATAGTCACAAGCTAAACCGCGGATGGGTAACTGGTCAAGTGGATTTCAACAGTCACACCGATGCGATCGTCCGGATGGCGGTGGGTCTGGTCAACGAGCTGACCCCCGGGGAGAAGCGAGGTCGTGCCTTCCCGGCGCCGCGCGATCTCGCCGCCGCCGCCACCGAGGGGCTGCGGACCGGCTATCCGGGGCAGCGGGAGGTCACCGACGAGGAGGCCGGTGAGCTCGCCGGTACGGCGGCACGGCTGCGCCTGGTCTTCGAGGCCGTGACCGCGGGGGACATCGACACGGCGGCCCTGCGGGTCAACGCCCTCCTCGACGAGACCCGCGCCCGGCCGCTGCTGGAGCGGCACGACGGGAAGCCGTGGCACCTGCACTTCCACGGCCGCGGCGTCACCGTCGCCGGCGACCTGGCCGCGAGCTGCGCCACCGGGCTCGCGATCGTGCTGGGCGGCGAGTTCCACGACCGTCTCGGCGTGTGCACGGCACCGCAGTGCGATCGGGTGTACGTGGACGTGTCGCGCAACGGCACCCGCCGGTTCTGCGGCACCGCCTGCCAGAACCGCGTCAAGACCGCGGCCTTCCGCGCCAGGGGGAAGACCGGGTGAGGAGGGGGCCGGGCGGGCCGACATCCGAGGGGGGATACCCGGGCAGGCCGTGCCCGGGTAGGCCGCGCTCGGGTGGGACGGGCTCCTGAGGACGTGAACCGCGTCCGGACGTTCCCCGGGAGGTTCAGGTGTTTCTCAGCAGGGAGCGCACCAGTGCGGTGATCTCCGCGGGCGCGGTCGCCGGCGTCCCGGCGTCGAACGGTGGCCGTGGCGCGTACTCCAGCCCGAGCTGGATCGCCATGGCCGTCTCCTCGTCCGCCAGCAGGGACGCGAGGTGGAGCGCCATGTCGATGCCGGCCAGCACCCCGCCCGCGGTGATGATCTTGCCGTCCGTGACGAAGCGTTCGTCGACCGGGTGTGCCCCGAATCCCGCGAGCAGGTCGCGGGCCACCCAGTGGGTGGTGGCCCTGACCCCCTCCAGCAGGCCCGCCGCGCCGAGGGCGAGCGAGCCCACGCACACCGACGTGGTCCACGTGGTGGTCGCGTGGGCCGTCCTGACGTACCGGATCAGCTCCCGGTCCGTCGTGCTCCGCGCCACGTCCGTGGTGCCCGGCACCACCAGGACGTCGGGGGCGGGGAGGTCGGCGAAGGAGGCGGTGGCCGTCAGGGTGACCCCGTGGTCGGCGACGACGCCCGGCCGCTCGGCCACGAAGGTGACCGTGGCGCCGGGAACGTTGCGGAGCACGAAGTAGGGCCCCAGGGCGTCCGCGGCGTCATAGCCCGCGTACAGGGGGATGGCGATCTGCATGTGGGTTCTCCCTGGAGTGGAAACGGCGCCGGTACTCTCCCGGCGAGATCGTGAGGTGGCGCCGGAAGACGCGATAGAGGGTCTCCGGGGTGCCGAGACCGACCCGGGCGGCGACGCGGTCCAGCGGCTCGTCGGTGCTCTCCAGCAGCCGCTTGGCCGCCGCGGTCCGCGCGCGCTCGACGTACCGCGCGGGTGTCATGCCGACCTCGGCCCTGAAGACGCGGGAGAAGTGGCGGACGCTCGTGTTCACGTGTTCCGCGAGGACCCGTACCGACAGGTCGGCCCTCAGGTTCTCCTCGATCCACCCCTGCAGGTCGCGCAGCGGCTCGCGCCTCGGCGTCCGCGCGCTCAGCGGCGTGCTGAACTGGCTCTGCCCGCCCGGCCGCTGCAGGTACACGACCAGCCAGCGGGAGATCTCCCTGGCCAGGTCGTGCCCGTGGTCGTGGGCGACCAGGGCGAGGGCGAGGTCGATCCCCGAGGTGACCCCCGCCGACGTCCACACGTCGCCGTCGCGTACGTGGATGCGGTCGGCGTCCACCCGCACGTTCGGATGGTCGCGGGCGAGCATGTCCCCCACGGCCCAGTGGGTGGTCGCCCGCCGTCCCTCCAGCAGACCGGCCTCGGCCAGCAGCAACGCGCCCGAGCAGATCGCCCCGACGCGCTCGGACTCCCCGGCGAGCCTGCGGATCTCCGGGATCAGCGCGGCCGTGCCGTCCATGACCGCGCCGGTCGGAAGGCCGCCGGCCACCAGCAGCGTGCCGATCGGCCCGCGGACGTCCGGCAGCGCCGTGCCGGCGGAGACGACGACGCCGGACAGGGAGCGTACGGCTCCCGCCTGGATCGCCGTGGTCTCCACCCGGTAGGCGGCGGCCGGGTCCAGCAGGCCGGCCGCGGAGAACACGTCGGCGGGACCCGCGAGGTCGAGCAGCTGGAAGCCGTCGAAGAGGACGATGACGACGCGGTGGGACATGCCGCCATCCTTGGCTCCCGCCCGTCATGGCCGCAAGGACACATGTCATGCAGATTCGGCCATCGCGCCGAGAGGCGGGGAGGTCAGGGGCGTGGCCGCCGCGCTCCCCGGCCGTGCAGGACCGGCGAGAGGGGGCCGGGGCACGGGGCCGCGAAGGCCCGGGGGCACGGGGCCGTGGACGGGCGGGTGCGGGGCGGACGGCGCGCGATACCCGTTCGGCGAACGACACGGCCGGGCTCGTGCCGGTCCGGGCTCACGCGCTCCGGCCGGGCTCGTCCGCCCCGTCGGAGGAGGCCACGGTGAGCACGATCTTGCCGGTGGTACGGCCGGTCTCGCCGCGTTCGTGCGCCTGGGCCGCCTGCTCCAGCGGGAACACCGCGTCGATCTCGGCGCGCAGCCTGCCCGCCTGGGCCAGCGCGGCGATCGCCTTCAGCGCGGCGTGATCGGGCTCCACGAACATGGACTCGGCGCGGACGCCCGCGGCCTCGGCCTGGGCGCCGAACCCCTCGGGCATCCCGGACAGGACGAGTGACACGATGACACCTCCCTCGCGCAGGGTGCGCAGCGAACGGAGGGAGTAGTCGCCGCCCATCGTGTCGAGGACCACGTCGACGTCCCGGACCGTCTCGGCGAAGTCCACCTCCCGGTAGTCGACGAGCTCGTCCGCCCCCAGGCCGCGCAGGAGGTCGTGCTTGGGGGCGCTCGCCGTGCCGATGACGTGGGCCCCCCGCGCCTTGGCGATCTGCACCGCGAGGTGGCCCACCCCGCCGGCCGCGGCGTGGACGAGCACCCGGTGACCGGCCCGTACCGCCGCGACGTCGACCAGCGCCTGCCACGCGGTCAGCGCGGCCAGCGGGAGCGCGGCCGCCCGGACGTGGTCGAGCCCGCGGGGCCTGCGGACGAACGTCCGGGCGGGGGCGGTCACGTACTCGGCGAACGCGCCGTGCCCGTACGGGTAGCGCAGCATGCCGAACACCTCGTCACCCGGTTTGAGGACGGCGGTGCCGAGGCCGACGGCCTCCACGACGCCGGAGACGTCCCAGCCGAGGACGAACGGGGGCCGTCCCAGCAGGCCGCCCGTGGCGCGGTGCTTCCAGTCGGTCGGGTTGAGCCCGGCCGCGTGCACCCGCACCAGCACCTCGGTCGGGCCCGGCACGGGCCGCTCGCACTCCACCTCCCTCAGCACCTCGGGGCCGCCCAGGACGTCCTGGCTGATGGCGCGCATCGTCGATCCGGTCATGGAACCAGCATGCCAGCGGCCGTACGGCGCCCCGGGGCCGCCCCGACGTGGTCCACGTCAGGGCGGAGGGGACGCGTTCCGCCCGCGTTCACGGGCCGATATGTCCGGCGGACGTCCATGGGACGGAGGTCACGGATATGGCGTGAATCGATAAGAAAACCACTCCGCCCAATGGTTTCGCGTCCCCTAAGATCCGGTCATGCGTTTCCCCCGGCTTATGGCAATTTTTGTAGGTTTTTCATTTCTGCTGACGGGCACGGCTCACGCCACCGCCCCGGACCCGGCCCCCGGCGCCCGCTATCCCATCCGCGATACGGCCCTGACCAAGAACAAGCTGTACCGCAGCGGTGAGCTCGAGGCGAGCGAATGCCCGGAACGGGAGCTTCAGGCCCGCAGCGTCACCTCCGCCAAGCGGTACCTGACCTCGGTGCTGACCTGCCTCAACGCCTCCTGGGGTGCGCATTTCAAGCAGGCGGGCATGTCGTTCGCCAAGTCCCGGATCACGTTCGGCACCGATCCGCGGCGGTTCTGCGGGTTCAAGTGGGGGAAGAGCAGCGCGGCGCAGTACTGCGGCCGTGAGCGGCGTTTCCTCGTCAAGCTGGACAAGGCGACGCTGGCGGACCCCTCGGACCTGTTCCTCTTCGCGGTGGCCGCCCACGAGTACGGGCACCACATCCAGACCATTACGGGGATGGAGCGCGCGTTCGACCACTACCCGTACAAGGGCAAGCGCGAGCTGGGCGAGCAGTTCCGCCGGTACGAGCTCCAGGCCGAGTGCCTGGCCGGTGTCTTCATGGGCAGTGTCTGGGACTCCCTGGACCGCACCGAGGAGGACTGGGACTTCCTGCTGGAGCTCACCCGCTACAGCGGTGACGAGGAGCACAAGGCCTCCGACCACGGCAAGGGCCGTACCATCGCCGCCTGGCTCGACAAGGGTTTCCGGGCCGCGTCGCCGGCGGCCTGCAACACCTGGACGGTTCCCTCGTCCAAGGTGCGCTGATCCAGGCTCCGACGCGGGGCGCTCCGATCCCCGGGACCGCTCACCGGACGGTACGGCCGTCCGGTGAGCGGTCCCGGGGATCGGTTAAAAACCTATTTTTTTCCGTATTCTCCTGGGCGGGCATTCCCGCCTCGAACGCTTTCGGATCGAAGGCCCTCACCGGCCGGACCCCCTCCGGATAACGCCACACGACCGTCGCGCCGAAGTCGTCCGCGAACGCCGTGCGCTGCCCGGACGCCGTGAGCGGTCCCGGGGCCGTCTCGGCGGCGCACCTCGGGCGGGTCGCCTCCCGCATCCCCGCCACGGAAGGTCCGGCGGAGGCGCGTGACACCCGCCCGGGACGCCAGGCGGAGAGCGGGAGCAGGGGGAGCGCGGGAAGGACGAAGGCCGTCACGACGGCGTCGATCAGCCCGTCGAACGGCATCCGCCCACCTCCCCCCGCACGTCGGGCACGCGGTGGCGCGGCAGGGCTCCGTGGCCGGTCATCGCCGGGGCGAGACGGCCGGGACGGCGTCGGCCGGGATCGGTGGATCGTTTCACACCTCGTTGGATGCGCGCCGTGCGGGTTTCGTTCTCACCTCCCGGGTCCCACTCCCGGGTCTCACCTCCCGGAGCTCGCCTTCCGGCGGGCGTCCGTCCCGGCCCGAGGTGCGCCCACCGGCCGCCACCCGACACCCGTCCCCGCCACCCGCCGGTCGTCATCGGCGCGAGGCGGGAAACCCGCGGACGTCCTCGACGGGAGGCGGGAAACCGTCAGCCGTCCTCGACGGGAAAGGCGAAGAGCCGGACGAACATCGGCCGCGCGTCCGGTGAGGCGTCCTCGGCCCGGGGACTGTGCTTCATCAGCACCTTCATGTAGGCCTCGAAGAACTCCTCGAACTCCTGCGCGGTCATCCGGGCGAGACCGCGTGACGCCTTGACCCAGTGGGGCTCGCGCTCGTAGACCTCGGGAAGCCGCTGGAGGAGCGCGAGATCCTCCTCCAGGCCGATCCGGTGGAACTCGGTGAGCACGGGACGGTCCTCGGGGGCGAGCTGGTCGGGGGTGGGCAGCCGCATGTCCCTGGGGCCCTCGGTCCTGCGCCACCAGCGTTCCCTGCCCGCCGAGTGGCCGGGGACCTCCTCGACGAAGCCGTACTTCTCCAGCTGCCGCAGGTGGTAGCTGGTGGTGCCGGTCTTGGCGCCCAGCAGGTCGGCGAGGGTCGTCGAGGTCGCCGAGCCGTGCAGGGAGAGATGACGCAGCATGAGCCGGCGCATGGGGTGCGCCAGCGCCTTGAGCCGGGCCGGGTCGTCGAGAACGAACGAGTCCTCATCCTTCATGATGAGCAGCCTAGTCCTGCAGAAGGATCTCTGCAGGAACACGTTTGCAGAGAACTCTCTGCAGAGTATGTTCGGCACATGACACCTCATCTCCTCGCCCTGACCGCCGCCCTGTTCCTGTCGGCCCTCTCCCCGCCGGTGGAGCCGTCGCCCGCGGAAGCCTCGCCCGCGGCACCTTCACTCGCGGTGCCTTCACCCGCCGTCCCCGCCGTCCCCGCCGTCCCCGCCGTTCCGGCCGACCTGAGAGCGGCGCCGGTGAGTTTCGGCGGCTCGGAGGGGTTGCCCCTGCACGGCACGGTCCTGTCGCCGGTCGCGGGGAAGCCCGCGCGGCCGGGCGTCGTCCTGGTGCACGGGTCGGGTACGGGTACGCCCCGCACGAAGCTGCTGACCGAGGCCGTCGCGTTCGCCCGCCAAGGACTGTCCGTGCTGATCTACGACAAGCGCTCCAGGGACTACTCGCTCTTCGAGCGGTCCTACGCGCAGCTCGCCGGGGACGCGCTCGGCGCGGTGGCCGCGCTCCGTTCCCAGCCGGGCGTCGATCCGGCGAAGGTCGGCCTCTGGGGGTTCAGCGAGGGGGGCTGGGTCGTCCCGCTCGCGGCCACCCGTTCGCGGGACGTCGCCTTCACGATCCTCGTGGGGGCGAACAGCGGTCAGCCGCTGCGCCAGCAGACCTGGGCCGTGGCGGCCGGGCTGCGCAAGGCCGGGGTCACCGGTTCGCTCGTCGACCGGGCCGAGCCGCACCTGTACCGGACGATCGCGGACGGCGACCTGTTCCCCGAGCCCTACTACGACCCGACGCCGGTCATCGCCGCGATGCGCCGGCCGGTGCTCGGCATCTGGGGCGTCCACGATTTGCTCACCCCGCCCGCGGAGAGCCCGCGGGGGTTCGCCGAGGCGCTGGAGAAGGGCGGCAACCGGCACTACACGTTCCGGTTCTTCGCCGACGCCGACCACGCCGTCCACCGGACCCCCGACGGCGGCGTCACCCGGCTGCCGGAGCTGGCACCCGGTTACGCGGCCCTGGTCGGTTCCTGGGTGCACGGCGTCACGGCGGGCGAGCCTCCGGGGACGCGCTGGTCGGGGCCCGATCCGGTGCAGGACGCCCCGACGATGCCGATGGATCCTCCGGCCGGCTGGGAGTCGTCGAACGTCCAGCTGGCGGCCCTGCTGCTGCTCGTGATCGCGTTCACCGCCTATCCGGTGGTCGCGCTGGTACGCCGCCTGCGCGGCCGCTCGCGGACACCGGTGACCGGGGCCGCGCGGTTCCTGAGCGCCGGGGGGCTCACGGTGGTGCTGGGATCGTTCTGCTACCTGAGCTACCTGCTCATGACGGGAGGCAAGCAGGCCACCACCGGCCCGGTGCTGGCGGGGCGTCCGATCGTCTGGCTGGCGCTGCAGGCCCTGGCGGTGGCCTCGGTGGTCGCGGCGGTCCTCACCGCGCTGGCCTGGCGCCGTGCCGCCGCCTCCGTTCCGGCCGGGGAACGGGTACGGCTCGGCGTCCTGCTCTGCGGCGGGCTGGTGTTCGTCCCCTGGTCCCTCTACTGGGGGCTGCTCCTGCCGTGACGGCGCGGGACGGGGTCCGGGCCGAGACGGGTCGTGTCACCCCTCGCGCGGCGCCGGCCGCCAGGACGGCCGAAAACCCTTTACCGGAGCCGCGGGTGCGTTGGTATGGTGCCGGAAGTGGGAGACGATCAGGCGCGTCCCGCGGGGATCGCGGGGATCGCGTCCACCGGCGGTCTCCTGGAGATCGGCTGCGACGAGTCCGGTTCCGAGGGCGAGAAGCTCATCGGCGGCAACACCGACGTGTTCGCGCATGCCGGGGTGGGGTTGAGCGTCGCCTCGGCCGCGGAGTGCGTCCAGGAGACGCGGAACAGGATCCGGTCCCCTGCGCAGGAGTACAAGGCGAACCACCTGCTCCGCGAGAAGCACCGGGCCGTTCTCGAATGGCTGCTCGGGCCGTCGGGGCCGATTCACGGGAACGCGCACGTCCATCTGATCGACAAGGAGTTCTTCGCTGTCGGCAAGCTCGTCGAGCTGCTCACCGGTGAGATCACCGGCGAGATCGACGGCGAGATCGACGGCGAGACCGCCGGTGAGACCACCGGTAAGTCCGACGGTGAGGTCACCGAAGGGGCCGCCGGGCAGGCCGGCCGCCCGGCGGGCACGGGCGCCCGCCGGGACCGGCGGGCCGAGGAGACGGCCCTGATCCTCTACCGCGACGGCCGGGACGCGTTCGGCGGGCCGCGGTGGGACGCCTTCCTGGAGGCGTTCAACGACCTGGTGCGGGCCAGGGTGCCCGCCGAGGACTTCCTGCGGGCGGTGGACGACCTGCGGCTCACCGGCGCGCGGGGCGGCGACGGCCGGGCCGCGGAGATCATGGCGTCGCTGGCGTGGGCCGGGCCGCGCGCGGCCTCCCTGCGGAAGCGGCTCACGGACGGCACCGGGGCGATGCCCGTGCTGGACCCGCTGATCCCGGCCGTCGTCCAGGCCGTCCTGCACTGGGGGCGGGGAGGGCGGCCCGTCTCGATCGTCCACGACGAGCACTACGCGCTGACGCGGGAGCGGGTCGCGCGGCTCACGGGGACGCTCGGGGAGCAGACGGCTCCGGGCCGTTCCCCGGCGGGGCGGCTGGCCGGTCTCAGGCTCGTCGACTCCCGCTCCGACCCCCGCGTCCAGGTCGCCGACTTCCTCGCCGGCGTGGCGCGCAGGATAGCGTCCGACGAGCTCAACGGCCGGGGTGACACCGTCCTGGTGACGCTGCTGCGGCCGTACGTGGTCCCGTCCTCGGTCTGGGGGGACCGCCGGAGCCGGATCCTGTCCGCGCCCGGCGCCGGTCAGCCGGCCTCGCGCAGCGCCCCGGCGACCTCGGCGGGGGTGAGGCGGCGGGAGGCGACGTAGTAGAGCACGGCCCCCGCGGGCAGCAGGGTCCGCCAGCCGGGGTTGACCAGCAGGGTGTCGCCGTCGCGCGCGGCGAGCAGGGTGGCGCCGTACCGGCGGCCGAGGGTGACCTGGCACCGCTCGACCTGGACCGTGCCCAGGGACTCGGGGAGCCGCAGCGAGTAGGTGTCGGCTCCGCCGTGGGTCATGAGCTGCGTGTAGACCTCCGTGATGCCGGGGTCCCTCAGCTCCTCGGTGATCATGTGGGGGCTGTGCCACTGGACGCAGCGCACCCGCGCGTCGACGTAGCGCATCTGCCGGATCCGGCCGAGGTCGCGCAGGGCGACGACCAGGTGGGCCCCCTCGGCGACGTGGGCGGCGGTGATCGCGATCGCCAGCGCCTCGTTGTCGTCGCGGGCGTCGACCAGGACGCTGTGGGCCCGGTGCACCCCGGCCCGGCGCAGCACGCCGTCGTCGGTCGGGTCCCCCCGCACGAACGCGATGTCGCGGTCGGGCATCGGATGCGCCGGTACGTCGTTCCCGGCGCAGAGCACGATCCCGGCAGAACCGTCGGCGGCCAGCTCCTCCACCATCTGCTCGGTCCGCCCGGGCGTGTAGCCGAGCAGCACGGTGTGGCCGGAGACGTCCACCGTGAGGGAACCCTGCATCCTTCGTCCCTTCGCTCGTTCCAAGGTCGCCGACAGGCGGGTGAACACCGTGGTCAGCGTCGCGATGCCGCCGATGATGACGTACGCGCCCACGACGTGGCCGAAGGCCGACTCGGGGTACAGGTCGCCGTACCCGACGGTCGCGGCGGTGACCACGAAGTACCACCAGTAGTTGGCCGGTTCGACGATCGAGCTGCCCGAGGGCTCCGCGAGCGCCATCAGGGGCCAGCTGGTCAGGAACACCAGGCTGAAGACGAGGACCGGCGTCCACCACGTCCCGAGCAGCCTGAACCTGACCAGCAGGCGGGCCAAGAAGATCGGCACTCTTCCTCCCGTCGGGAAAGCTCGGTGCCGTCACCTTAACCGGACAAAACCACCAAATGACGACAGGATTCATGGATTACTCCAGATCGAGACATCGCAGGTGGGAAGCGTGCCGCCTCCCGGACGGTCCCGCGCGGGAGGGCGGGCCGTGTCGTCGCGGCGGGGGCGGGGGTCACCCGGGTCGTCCGAAGGGCGCCGCCCCCGGGACGACCTCCGCGCGGGCCGGTGGACCGCGTCGTGGCCGGACCGGCGACCGCCACCCCTCAGGAGGCCCTGCGCAGACCGGCGAACTGCAGCGCGGTGAGGTCGGCGACCGCCACCGCCTGCGCGATCACCAGGGCCGTCCCGAGTCCGGTCAGCGGGAACCAGCCGGCGACGAGCGACTCCACGCTCGCGACCACCCAGGCGACGTTGACGGCCATCGTGACGCCCACGGCCGCCCTGCTCACCGCGGGCCGCGAGCCGAGCAGGAACAGGACCGCCGCGAAGGCGACCAGGAACGCCCCGGCCGGGTAGAGGAAGGCGGCGGGCAGACCGAACAGCTCGCCGAGGACCGCCGCGGCGGCGACGTAGAGGACGCCGTTGGCGCCCGAGGCGATCGCGTCCGCCTTGAGGGCGAGGCGGAGCAGCCCGGCGTCGGTGACGGTCCTGGAGGTGCGGGTGGTGATACCGGCGGTGGTCATCTCGGAGATCCCTTCGTCGTGCCGACGTGCTGATGACCATGAAATTACGCGGGCCCGCCCCCGCCCGAATCAGTCATCGTGACGGTAGGTTCCTGACCGTGCTGTACGGACGGGCGGGCGAACAGCGGGAGATCGAACGGCTCCTGGTGGAGGCCGGGACGGGCCGGAGCGGGGTCCTGGTCGTCCGGGGCCAGGCCGGGATCGGCAAGTCGGCGCTCCTGGACCACGCCGCCGCGCGGGCGCGGGACCTGCGGGTGCTGCGCGGCGTCGGCATCGAGTCCGAGGCCGAGCTGCCCTTCGCCGCGCTCCACCTCCTGCTGCGCGGCGGGCTCGACCGCGTCCACGCGCTGCCCGCCGCCCAGGCCGCCGCGCTGCGCGGAGCCCTCGGCCTGGACGACACCGTCCCGGAGAACCGGTTCCTGGTCGGGCTGGCCACGCTGAGCCTGCTGTCCGAGCTCGCCGGGGACGGCGCGCTGCTCTGCCTGGTCGACGACGCGCAGTGGTTCGACCGGGCCTCCCTCGACGCGCTGGTCTTCGCCGCCCGCCGCCTCGACACCGAGGGCGTCGTCATGATCTTCGCCGCCCGCCCGGAGTTCCACGCCCCCGGCCTGCCCGAGCTGCCCCTGGCCGGGCTGGACGGCGAGGCCGCCGCCGCCCTGCTGCCGCCGGGGCTCCCCCCGCAGGTGCGCGAGCGCCTGATCGAGGAGTCCGGCGGCAACCCGCTGGCGCTCATCGAGCTTCCCGCCGCGCTCACCGCCGAGCAGCGGGCGGGACGGCTCTCTCCGGTGGGGGCGATGCCGGTCGCCGACCGGGTCCGGGAGGCGTTCCAGGGGCGGATGGCCGCGCTGTCCGAGGAGGCGCGCGCCGCGCTGCTGATCGCGGCGGCGGACGGCTCGGGCGAGCTCGCGACCGTGGTGGGCGCGGGCGCCTCGCTGGACGGCCTGGAGGCGGCCGA
The DNA here is from genome assembly GCF_049844535.1 of Streptosporangium sp. DT93. NCBI lineage: Bacteria > Bacillati > Actinomycetota > Actinomycetes > Streptosporangiales > Streptosporangiaceae > Streptosporangium > Streptosporangium sp. DT93. Next base: position 243,682 of record NZ_JBNCLF010000001.1, on the reverse strand, counting down.
GCGGGACCGGCTGATCGAGATCACCGGAACGACCGTCGGGTTCCGCCACCCGCTGATCAGGGCCGCGGCCTACCAGAGCGCGCCGGTGACCCGGCGCCTCGCCGCGCACCGGGCCCTGGCCGGCGCCCTGACCGGTTCGGGGGCCCCGGGCGCGGCCGACCGCCGGGCCTGGCACCTGGCCGCCGCCGCGCTCGGCCCCAACGAGGCGGTGGCGCGGGAGCTGGAGCGGGCCGCCGAGCGGGCGCGCACCCGGGGCGGCGGCGCCTCGGTCGCCGCCGCCTACGAGCGGGCCGCCGAGCTCACCGCCGATCCGGTACGGCGGTCCGCGCGGCTGGCCGCCGCCGCGCTGGCGGCCAGCGACGCCGGGCTGACGATCCGCGCCGCCGCGCTCGCCGACAGCGCCGCGCCCGACGTGGACGACCCCGGCGTGACGACCGCCCTGATCCAGGTGCGCGCCCACCGCGAGTTCGAGTCGGGTACGCCGCTCGCGGCGGGCCGGATCATCATGGACGGCGTCCCCCGCGTGGCGGCCCGCTCCCGCGAGCAGGCCACCTGGCTGCTGGTGGAGGCCGTCCGCTGCGCCTGGTTCGCCGGTGACGCGCGGCAGGCCGGGGAGGCGGCGGCGAGCCTGCGCGCGCTTCCCGCGACCGGTTCGCCGCTGGTCGGCGGGGCGCTCGGCCTGGCCCGCCTGCTGGGCGGCGACGTCGAGGGCGGGATCGCGCTCCTGGAGGGGGCCCTCGACGCCCACGCCCTCGACGGACCGCGCGACGGACCGGGCGACGGGCCGGGTGACGGGCTGGGGGTGCCGGGCCGGACGTTCCTCGCCTCCCTGTGCCTCCCGCTGGACCGCCCCGGCCGCTCCGAGGAGATCGCCGGGCGGGTCGTGGCGGACTGCCAGCGGAGCGGCATGATCGGCTGGCTCGCCATGGCGCTCCACGACCAGGGGCTCGCCCAGGGGTGGCTCGGCCGCTACGGCGAGGCCAGGGCGACGTTGAACGCGGGGCTGCGGCTGGCCGCCGACCTCGGGCAGGAGCACCGCCTGACCCACCTGACCTGCTCCCTGGCCTGGGTGCTCGCCCACCAGGGCGAGGCGGAGGAGTGCCGTGCCCTCGCCGCGCGGGGCGTCGCCGGGGCCGCGGGGCAGGGCCTGGCGCTCGCGGAGGTCGTCGGACGCTGGGCGCTGGGCCTGCTCGACCTCGGCATGGGCGATCCTGGGGCCGCCCTGGAACGGCTGGAGGAGATCCCCGCCTCGCCCGTCGCCGCGCCGGCCGCCGACCAGGTCGAGGCGGCCGTCCGCGCCGGCCGGCCGGAACGGGCGCGGGAGCCGCTGGAGCGGTACCTGACCTGGGCGCGGCACGTCCGCCGGCCGTCGTCGGACGCGATCGCCCTGCGCTGCCGAGCCCTCGCCGAGGACGACGAGACGCACTTCGCCGGGGCCGTACGCCTGCACGAGCGGGACGACCGGCCGTACGAGCGGGCCAGGACGCAGCTCGCCTACGGCGAGTGGTTGCGGCGGGCGCGGCGGCGCGCGGACGCCCGGGCGCGCCTGCGCGAGGCGCTGGAGACCTTCGACCGGCTCGGCGCGGAGCCCTGGGCCGAGCGCGCCCGCGCCGAGCTGCGCGCGACCGGGGACGTGCCGGCCGCGCCGCGCAGGGCCGGGGACCCGCTCAGCGTGCTCACGCCGCAGGAGCGCCACATCGTCCGGCTGGCGGCCGAGGGCGCGTCCAACCGGGACATCGCCGCCCGGCTCTTCCTCAGCCCCAGGACCGTCGGGTACCACCTCTACAAGGCGTTCCCCAAGCTGGGCGTCACCTCCCGCGCCCGGCTCGCCGACCTCGTCCGGCCCGCGCCGGGGGGCGGGACGCGCCGGTCAGGTGGCGAAGATCTGTGACTCGTCGGCGAACGCCTTGAACTCCAGGGCGTTGCCGGCCGGGTCGAGCAGGAACATCGTCCACTGCTCGCCGGGGCGTCCCTCGAAGCGCAGGTAGGGCTCGATGACGAACGCGGTGCCCGCGGCCCGGAGCCGGTCGGCCAGCTCGTGGAAGCGCGGGACGTCCAGGATCAGGCCGAAGTGCGGGACCGGCACGTCGTGGCCGTCGACCGCGTTGTGCGCCCGCCGCTCCGGGACGGGGGCGAGGTGGGTGACGAACTGGTGGCCGCGCAGGTTCCAGTCGATCCAGGTGCCGGACTCCCGCCCCCGCTCGCAGCCCAGCACCTCGCCGTAGAACCGGCCCGCGGCCTGAAGGTCGTCGACGGGTACGGCCAGGTGGAACCGGGGGATCGATGCGTCGGCCGTGGTCATCGGCGCTCCTGCCTTCCGGAAGACCGCTCGCGCGTCGGGCGCGGGCGCTGCCCACATGGTAGGCACCGCCCGCCGCCGCGGGAGCGCGGCCGTTCCCGGGTGGGGGGAGCGGGATGCCTCGGGTCTCGGGATGGGAGGAGCGGGATGCCCCGGTCCCGGGGCGGGCGCGAGCGGCCGGGGCGCTCTTCGTTCCGGGGCGGGAAAAGGCCGTGGGCCCTCCGGACGACGGAAGGCCCACGGCGGGGGGTGGACGCCTGATCAGCGGGGAGAGCGCCGTTACCACCGCTGATCAGGCGGGCTCGGCGCCTCAGGGATAGGAGGCGATCTTGGACGGGACAGTGGCGGTGCCCTGGGCGGGGCCGCCGACGCCGTTGATGACGTGGTTGATCCGGCCGTTGCCGCCCAGGGAGACGGTGAGCAGGCTGTGGAACCTCACGCCCGGCTTCACCGGGGTCTCGAACGCGCTCTCCACCTCGATCGTCGGGTCGACGTTGAAGTAGACGTAGCTGCCGAGTCCCCAGCCCTCGTGGGTGTTGACCGCCGGGCCGACCTTGTAGGCCGCCCACCCCTTGCTGGAGCCGTTCATGTAGGCGGCCTGGTTCGGCGGGTCGTAGGCCTTCTCGTTCTGGAAGAAGATCGTCCGGCCGCGCTCGCCGTACCACTCGACGTCGTACCTGCGGTAGTGCTCGACGAACAGGCCGGTGGCCAGGACGTCGTCACCGTTGACGATCAGGCCGGTCTCGGCGGTGTTGACGTTCCAGCCGATGCCCTCGCCGTGGTCGCCGCGCCAGAGCCAGGTGTGGTCGATGATCACGTCGTCGCTGTTGACCACGACGCTGGTGGTGGCGTTGCCGGCGAAGGCGCCGCCGATGCGGACGAAGACGTCCTGCAGCGTGGTCGGGTTGGCGGCGTGGTCCGCGCTCGACCCCTGCGGGCCGACCTCGATGAGCACGTCGGACTTCTGCGGGCCCGCGTCGACCAGGAAGCCGGCGAGCTTCACGCCGTCCACGTCGGCGACCTTGACCGCGCTGACCCCGTTGCGGGGGATGAGCGTCGCCAGGCCGAGTCCCAGGACCACGGTGTCGGCCCGGTTCACGGCGATCGGCCGGTCGAGGTCGTAGATGCCGGGGGTGAGCAGCAGGTGCAGGCCCTGGGCGAGCGCGGCGTTGATCCGCGCGGCCGTGTCGGAGGGCTTGGCCACGTAGAACTGCGACAGCGGGATCGAGCTGCCGGGGGTGGACCCGTTCGCCCAGCTGACGCCGCGCGCGTTCGTCCGCTTGGCCGGGACGAACACCCGGTACTCGTTGCCGGAGACGTACAGGTACGGCTTCTCGCGACTGATCGGCGTGGTGTCCAGCGTCGTGTAGGACTTGCCGAGGAAGTCGGTGGCGGGGGCGCCCTCGACGCCGGAGAACACCATGTTCCACACGCCGTTGACCCAGCCGCCCACGGAGCTGTCGCGGGTGTACCACTGCTGCTGGGAGTACGGGCCGACCGCGCCGTCGATCTTGCTGTCGGAGATGTAGCCGCCGCTGGCCCAGCCGTAGCCGGTGGGCGCCAGGTTCAGCGCGCCCTTGATGTGCATGCGGCGGAACGGCGCGGCCTGGGAGACGGCCCACTGGTTGGTGCCGCCGGGCGGCTGGACCGACAGGTTCTCGGTCGAGCGCCAGAAGTTCTGGGTCGCGTTGCCGCCGAACCAGCCCGCGTCCACGGTCACGCCGTTGAGGGTGACGTCGTCGGGGTTCTGGCCCAGGCCCACGATCGAGGTGTAGAAGCCGACCTTGGCGTTCACCGGGTAGGAGCCGGGCTTGAACAGGAAGGCGTGCCGCCCGGTGCCGAACTGCGCCGACTCCTGCTGCTGGAACACCGTGTCCAGCCGGCTCTGGATGGTCGCGGCGGGCGTCGACGGGTCGAAGACGTGGACGTTCGGGCCCAGGTCCCCGCCGCCGGGGATGACCGGGCCGTCGCCCGAGGTGGTGCGCACCGCGAACTCCCACAGTGAGTAGCCGTAGCCGGTGGCGCGCGCGGTGCCGTACATCCGCACGTAGCGGCCGGAACCGCTCACGTCGTACGACTGCGTGCCGCCGGTCGCGCCGGTGACCGACCTCAGGTCGGTCCAGGTGGTGCCGTCGGCCGAGGACTGGAGCTTGAAGGCGGAGGCGTGGGCGGCCTCCCAGCGCAGGTCGATCCCGCAGATGGTCTGCGTGGAGCCGAGGTCCACCCGGATCCACTGCGGGTCGGCGGCCGCGCTGGCCCACCGGGTGCCGTTGTTGCCGTCGAAGGCGGCGCTCGCCGGGGTGCCGGCGTTCTCGGTGGAGGAGGCGCCGGCGGCCTTGTTCAGGGCGGCGTTGACGGTCCCGCAGCCGGGCACCGGGTCGGAGGTGCCGCTGTAGACCTGGAACTCCCACAGCGAGTAGCCGTAGCCGGTGGCCCGGGTGACGCCGAGCATCCGCACGTAGCGGCCGGTGCCGGTGACGTCCCAGGTGTCGACGCCGCCGTCGCCGCCGGTGACGGTCCTGAGGTCGGTCCAGGAGGTCCCGTTCGGGGAGATCTGGATCTTGTATCCGCTGGCGTAGGCGGCCTCCCAGTTCAGCACGACCCTGCTGACGGAGGTGGAGGCGCCGAGGTCGACCTGGAGCCACTGGGAGTCGGAGGCCGCGCTGGACCAGCGGGTCGCGGTGTTGCCGTCGACCGCGGCGGCCGGGGCCGTGCCGGCGTTCTCGGTCGAGGAGGCCGTCGCGGCCTTGCCCTGCGACACCAGCGTGTCGGCGAAGGCGGGGAGGGGTGGGGCGGCGATCAGGGCCGCCAGGACCGCCGAGGCGGTCCATAAGGCGGCAGGTCGGAACAGACCTCGCATGCGTGTCTCCACAGTGGATCCGGGGGGTGGAAAATCCAACGGCAGATGAGGCGCGACTTACGTGAGGCAGTAAATCAACGCTTATTTCTACACTTAATTTAACTCGTCTGAAACACTCGGTCAATAGACCCCGAACGCCCGTTCCGCTCCGTCACCCCCGAGCCCCCCTCCTCCTCCGGCCCTCGCCTCCGGCGAGCCCTGTCCCTCCCGAGCCTTCTCCTTTTCGGCCTCGCCTCACCCGGCGCCCCGCCCCACCCCGGCGGACCTCGGTCCTCCCCCCGGTCGGCAGGGCCTTCAGACGCGGGGCACGACGTGGCCGAAGCGGAACATCCGGTCCGGGTCGTAGCGGTCCTTGAGGGCGGCGAGCCTGCCCAGCGTCTTCTCGGGCCAGGCACGGGCCAGCTCGGCCGCGCCGAGCGCCGCGCCGTGGAAGTTGAGCGTCGTCCCGCCCGTGGACCACGGGGCCAGGGCGTCGAGCACGGCGCCGCCCACGGCCGGGACGGCCTCCAGAAGTTCCGGGACGGCGAGGCCGACCACCAGCACGGTGAAGGCGGCGTCGCGCCCGCCCACGGCGTTCGGCCGACGCGGCTCGCGGCCCAGCGCCCCGCCCATCTGCCGCACCTCCACCATGACCAGCGGCACGTCGGCCGCAGGGCCCGCCACCGCCAGGAGCGCCTCGACGGTGTCCTCGCCGAGCTCGCGGAGCAGGGCGCCGCGCTCCCAGGTCGGCATGGGCTCCGTCGGGTCGCGGTGTACGGAGTCGAGCGCGGCGAACGGTATCCGCCCGACCTCGCCGAAGATCGGCTCCGCGACGGCCCGCATCGGGGCCAGCAGCGCCTCCGCCTCGCCGGAGTCGCCGAGGGCGGCGAAGCGCAGATGGGTCACGAAGCGCCCGCGCAGCTGCGGCGGGAGCTCGGGCAGCGGCGGCACGCGCAGCATGGCCACCGAGGTGGTCGCCGATTCCGGCAGGGTCGCGGCCCACGCCCGGTAGGCGCGCAGGACGGCCGGGGTGTCCTCGGCGCCGAAGTAGAGGCCGCCCCCGTGGAGGACGGAGACCGGGAACAGGTCGACGACCATGGAGGTGACCACGCCGAGACTGCCCTTGCCGCCGCGCAGGCCCCAGAACAGGTCCGGCTCCGTGTCGGCGTCGGCGACGCGGACGGTGCCGTCCGCGGTCACGACGGTGATCTCCCGGACGTGGTCGGCGGCGAAACCGAAGGTGCGCGCCATGGGGCCGATGCCCCCGCCCAGCGTGTACCCCACCGCCCCGACGGCCGAGGAGGAACCGCTCAGCGGCGCCAGGCCGTACGGCGTCGTACGGGCGATCACGTCGGCCCAGCGGCAGCCCGCGCCGATCCGCGCGGTGCGGGCCCCGGGATCGACGTCGACCCCGCGCATCCGTGAGGTGTTGATCAGCACCGCCCCGTCGGCCGCCTGGAGCGCGCCGTGGCCCGTGGCCTGCACGGCGACGGGCAGTCCCAGGCGTCCGGCGAAGCGGACCGCCTCGGCGACGTCCTCGGGGCGGGTGGCGCCCACCGCGACGACCGGCCGGTGCCGGACGGCGAGGTTGAAACCGGCGACCTCCTCGTCGTAGCCCTCCTCGCCCGGGCACAGGACGGGGCCGGCCACCAGGCGGCGCAGGAGGTCCGGTTCCCCGCCGAGGTGTTCCGCCGGGGAGGTGACGATGCTCATGACGATCTCCAGTGCTGTGCGACACGATGTGAGGTGTGACCGGGACGGATCGCGTCCGGCCGGTCCCCCGGTTCTCGCAGGTGGCTCTTGGAGATGACTGCGCTCTGACTGCACCCGCGCCCGGTCGTACGGTGGCTTTCACGACCCTCGTGACCCGTGCGGCCACGCGGGTCTCACCGGTCCCAGGGTCGGCAATAAGTGCGTCATGTGCCGGAAGACCTTTTAAAACCAATAATCTGATGCCATGGCAGAACGGGGTGAGGAGCAGCAGCAGGGGACCGGGCAGAAGATCACGCGCCTGCTCGCCGTCGGAGCGGCGGCGGGTGTGCTGGTCGCGGGGATCGCGTTACCGGCCGTGGGGGGCGTGGGCCTGGGGATCGTGTCGGCGGCCAACGAGGTGAACCTCAAGCCGGAGGAACTGGTCGAGCCCCCGCCCGCGGAGGTCACGATCATGCAGGACGCCCGGGGCAAGGAGTTCGCGCGGTTCTACCAGGAGTACCGCAGGGTCGTCACGCTCGACCAGATGGCCGACGTCATGAAGACGGCGATCATCTCGATCGAGGACGACCGGTTCTACCAGCACGGCGCGATCGACCTGGAGGGCACGATCCGCGCGCTGGCCAAGAACCTGTCGACGGGCGGGGTGAGCCAGGGCGGGTCGAGCATCACCCAGCAGTACGTCAAGCAGGTGCTGCTCAACTCCGCCGACACCAAGGAGGAGCAGAACAAGGCGCTGGAGGCCAGCTACGCGCGCAAGCTCAACGAGCTGCGCCACGCGATGGCGGTGGAGGAGAAGTACTCCAAGGACCAGATCCTGGAGAAGTACCTGAACATCGCCTACTTCGGCGCGAGCGCCTACGGCGTGGAGGCGGCGGCCAACCGCTTCTTCGGCGTGAAGGCCGCCGACCTGACCCTGCCGCAGGCGGCGACGCTGGCGGGTGCCGTGCAGGACCCCAACGCCACCGACCCCAACCTGGGCAGGAAGCAGCGCGCGCGACTGCTGGAGCGGCGCAACGTGGTGCTGGACCGCATGGCCGAGCTCGGGAAGATCACCGAGGCCGAGGCCGCGAAGGCGAAGGCCACCAAGCTCGGCTACAAGGGGAAGGGTTTCCCCGGCGGCTGCGAGTCCAGCAGGTACGCCTACTTCTGCATCTACGTCCGCAACGAGATCCTGAGCAACCCCGACTTCGGCAAGACCGCCAAGGAGCGCCTGAGGTTCCTCAACCGGGGCGGCCTGACGATCAGGACCACGCTCGACCCGGCCATGCAGGTCGCGGCGGACAGGGCGATCGGGAAGTGGGTGCACGCCTCCGACAAGCAGGTGGCGGCCGAGGCCCTGGTCCAGCCGGGCACCGGGGCGATCAAGGCCATGGCGGCGAGCCGGAGGTTCGGCGGGGACGAGGACAGGAACGAGATCTCGTACAACGTGGTCGCGGACGCCGCGCACGGTGGCGGCGTCGGCTTCCAGGCGGGGTCGACCTTCAAGACCTTCACCCTGATCAGCGCCCTGAACAAGGGCATGAAGCTGAACGACGGGTTCAACGTCGGCGCCTCCTACAACGCGCCGAGTACCGCGGCGTTCAGGACCTGCGCGGGGGAGCCCGTCGGTGTCCCCGGCCACAGCGTCACCAACGACGAGGGCAGCCCGGGCTGGAGGACGCTGCAGACCGGCACCTGGGGTTCGGTGAACACCTTCTTCCTGACGCTGGAGGAGCGGGTCGGGCTCTGCGACACGGTCAAGGTGGCCAAGTCGCTGGGCGTCCACCGGTCCGACGGGGGGAAGCTCATCGAGAACGAGACCTTCACGCTCGGCACCAACGAGATGGACCCGGTGACGGTGGCGAACGCGTACGCCGCGATCGCCGCCCGGGGCCGGTACTGCGCGCCGATGGCGATCTCCCGGATCGTCGACCGCGACGGCAAACCCACCGTCTACAAGCCCAAGTGCCGCAAGGCGCTCGACCCCCAGGTCGCCGACGCCGCGGCCGACGTGCTGTCGGGGGTGTTCACCAAGGGCACGATGAGCGCCGTCGGCGGCATCGGGCGCGACGCGGCCGGCAAGACCGGCACCACCGACGCCTACGCCAGCGCGTGGTTCGCCGGCTTCACCCCGGACCTGGCCGGCGCGGTGAGCGTGGGCGACCCGCGCGGCTCGCAGAAGTACAAGCTGAGCGGCGTCACCATCGGCGGGCGGTACTACGGCTCGGTGGTCGGGGCCAGCATCCCGGGGCCGATCTGGAAGGACACGATGCTGGCGGCGCTGCGGAAGGTCGAGCCGAGCTCGTTCACGCCGGTCGACACGGCACGGTTCGGCGGCTGCGGCGAGAGCTGCCGGCCCGCGCCGCCCCCCTCGGAGGACGAGGGCACGGTCGACGGCACCGACGGCGAGGACTCCGAGGGAGGCGGGGAGATCCTCACCTCTCCGCAGCAGTGACGCGACTGCCGGGAACGATGTCCGGAGGGGTGACGCCACGCCGGGGGGCGGCGTCCCGAGGAGTGACGCCACGTCGGGGGGCGTCCTGAGGGGTGACGCGACGCCGGGGACGACGGCCGGCCGGGGATCGACGTCCCCGGCCACGCCTCCCCGGCCGTGGTCGTCCCGGTGGTTTCGGTCACTCCGATGATTCCGGTCGCGTCGCCGGTTCCGGTCCGGCCGGTCGCTCCGGCCCGTCGGCCGGCCGGTTCCGTCTGGCAGGGGTCCGCTGATCCGCCTCGTCGGCCAGTTGGTCCTCGACGATGGCGCACCAGCGGTGCCAGCGCGCCAGGTCGAGATGCTGGTCGACATCGCCCACACCCGCGTCGGCCATGAGCTGGTGGCTGGTGGCCGCGGCCTCGTGGGCGTTGACCAGCGCGTGATGGCCGTGGTTGGCGAGTGATTCGCTGACCGCCAGATTCACGGCGATCTCTCCCATTGTCCTGGGCCGGCCCGAAAGTCCATCGCCGGCCCCCCTTCCAATGAAGTCGTGGCTCTCCGGATCGTGGCTCATAGCTGCTGAGTGCCCCGCAAACCCTAGATCTATCTGGCAGTTCCGATCCGATGTGGATGATTTTCGGACGCGGCCACGGACCGGCCCGCCGACCGGCCCGTTCGTGGCGGGACACCCAAGCCCAGGACGCGATTCGCTTACGGGCGTGTTGCAGTTGGCCGGAGAGCGTCATCTCTCCAAGATCTTTAAAATAGCCTCGGCCACAACCGGCGTAAGGATCGTGGAGGATGACGACGCGGCTTGATCTCTCGGTACGCAGGCACCGGAACGCCTCGGTGATCGCGGTCGCCGGTGAGCTGGACAAACTGTCCTGCCCCCGGCTTCAGGACGTGCTGGCGGGGCAACTGGACGGCGGGGCGTGTCATCTGGTCCTCGACGTCAGCGGCCTGAGGTTCTGCGACTCCACCGGCCTGTGGACGATGCTGGCCTTCCAGCGCCGCGCGGGCGCGTCGGGGGGTTCCCTGCGGCTGGCCGGCGCGTACGGGGTCCTGGAGAGGATCCTGACCGTCACGGGCCTGACGGCCGCGTTCCCCGTCGACCTGGACGTCTCCGCGTCGCTCCGGGCCGTGTCCTCGGCGAACGGGAACGCGAGGGCGGGGGACCCGGCGGGCGGGAACGCGGCGGGGGACCCGGCGCACGGGAACGCGGCGGGCAAGGGCACGGAGACCAGGGACACGGCGGACGGGGATACGTCGGGTTAGGGCAGACTTGTCGCCCGTGGGCCCACCCCCGGACCGGGCGGCGGGCCCGGCCGCCGGCCCGACCGGCCGCGCGGCCCGCCACCGAGGAAGGGCGTGTGAGTCGTGTCCGGTGAGGTGCCCGGGGTGAACGTCCCGGATGGGCGGGGACGTACCGGGCTGGACAGGGCGGGGCTGGACCTGACCGGCAACCCGCGGGTGCGGGTGCGGGAGGTGGAGTTGCTCTCCTCCAGCTGGTACGTGCTGCGCAGGACGACGTTCGACTACCGGCGCCGGGACGGCGGCTGGAGCACCGAGCACAGGGAGACCTACGACCGGGGCAACGGCGCGACGGTCCTGCTCTACGACGCCGAGCGGGCGACCGTCCTGCTGACCAGGCAGTTCCGCTATCCGGTGTACGTGAACGGCCACCCGGACGGGCTGCTGGTCGAGACGGCGGCGGGCCTGCTCGACGACGACGACCCCGAGACGGCGATCCGCAGGGAGGCCGCAGAGGAGACCGGCTACGACATCGGGGAGGTGGAGCGCGTCTTCGACGTCTACATGAGCCCGGGGTCGGTGACCGAGCGCATCCACTTCTTCGCCGCCCCGTACCGGGCGGATCGGAGGATCTCCGACGGCGGCGGGCTCGCCGACGACGGCGAGGACATCGAGGTGATGGAGCTGCCCTTCGCCAAGGCGCTGGACATGATCTCCTCGGGGGAGATCGCCGACGCCAAGACCATCATGCTGCTCCAGTGGGCGGTGCTGTCCGGCCCGTTCTCCGGCCGCGACAGGTGAGAGCGCGGTTCTCCGGCCTGGACGGGTGAGAGAGCGGTTCTCCGATCTGGACGGGTGAGAGCGCGGTTCTCCGGCGGGGCGGGTGAGCGCTCCGTCGTCCGGCCGGGGGGGGGGCGGGCGTTCCTCCCGAGCCGAGGGTTCTTCCCGGACAGGACATTCTTCCCGGACCGCGCGTTCTTCCCGGACCGGGCGGTGGGCAATACCCTGCACGGCATGACCGAAGTGGAGTTGCGGGAGTGGCGGCCCGACGACGTGCCGGTCGTGCTCGGCGCGTTCGCCTCCCCGGACATGGCCGAACAGGCGGCCCGGCCCGTCGACACCCCCCGGGCGGCGCTGGAGTGGATCGGGGTGTGGGGGTTCCGTGACGACGCGCAGGCGTTCGCCGTGGTCTCAGGCGGCGAGGTCGTGGGGAACGTGGCGGTGAGCGGCATCGACGCGTACGACATCGGCTGGGTGTCCTACTGGACGCTCCCGCACGCCAGGGGTCGCGGTGTGGCCGTGGCGGCCACCCGGAAACTGACCGAGTGGGCGTTCCGGGAACGCGGGCTGTTCCGCCTGGAGCTGGGGCACCGGATCGGCAACACGGCGTCCTGCGCGGTGGCCACCCGGGCCGGGTTCCTGCCCGAGGGGGTCGAGCGGGCCAAGCTGCTTCACGAGGGCGTCCGCTACGACGTGGAACGGCACGCCCGGCTCGCCACCGACTGAACCGCCCCGCCCGGCCGCCGGCCGGATCCCACCGCCGGCCGGCCGGAACCGATGGCCGGTCGGGCCGGCTCAGGGCACTCAGGGCTCAGAGGAGTCAGAGGGCTCTGAGACCGTCGAGGAGGTCGCGGAGCAGGTACTCGCGGGAGATCTCGGACGAGGCCGCCGACGACGGCACGGTGATCAGGCCGCTCTCGCGCAGGTCGCCGAGGAGCACCTTGAGCACCCCGACGGCCAGGCCGGTCCGCCCGGCCAGTTCCACGACCGGGAGCGGCGCGGGGCAGGCGTCCAGGATCGACACGTACTCGGAGGGCAGGTTCCGGCGCGGGACGCCGGTCGCCATCACCGGGGTCAGCAGGCCGAAGGGGGTCCCCGAGGACCTGGTGCGGCCCCGGGTCATCGTGTAGGGGCGCACGACCGGGCCCGCCTCCCCGTCGAACCGCCGCCCGCCCGTCACGGGTTCCCCGGCGCGCTGTGCCGCCCGCCCCGGGAGGCGCCGGCTCCCACGGCGCCCCGCTCGGCGCGGGTGCCTCCGGCGACGGCGCCCGGCTCGGTGGAGGGGGCAGGGGTCGCCACCAGGTCCTTCGGGAGCAGCACGATCGCCGTGGTGCCTCCGAAGGGGGAGGGGCGCAGGAAGACGCGGATGCCGTGCCGGGAGGCGAGCCGGGCCACGACGAACAGGCCGAGCCGCTCGCTGTCGGCCAGGTCGAACTCGGGGGCGTCGGCCAGCAGCGCGTTGAGGTGGGACCTCCGCTCGGGGGAGAGGCCCAGCCCCCGGTCCTCCACCTCGATCGCGTACCCCTTGGCGACCACCTCGCCGTGCACGCGCACGCGGGTGTGCGGGGGAGAGAACAGGGCGGCGTTCTCCACCAGCTCGGCGAGCAGGTGGATCACGTCGGTGACCACCGCGCCGGTCACCGAGGGCCCGTAGGGGACCTCGATCGTCACGCGCGGGTAGTCCTCGATCTCCTCGGTCGCCGCGCGGACCACGTCGTGGACCGTGACCGGCGCGTGCCACCCGCGGCCGGGAGCGGCACCGGACAGGATGATCAGCCCTTCGGAGTGGCGGCGCATCCGGGTGGTCAGGTGGTCGAGGCCGAACAGGTCCTCCAGGGTCTCGGGGTCGCCGGCCCGCCGCTGCATCGTCTCCAGCATGGCGAGCTGCCGGTAGAGCAGGGACTGGCTGCGCCGGGCGAGGTTCACGAACACCGCGTTGACGCCCTTGCGCAGCCGGGCCTGGTCGGCGGCGGCCTCGACGGCGGTCCGCTGGACCGAGGAGAACGCGTCGGCCACCCCGGCGACCTCGACGGTGCTGCCGACGTCGAGCGCGGGCACCTCGGAGCAGACGTCCTCGCCGCGGCGGAGCCTGCGGACCACGTCCGGCAGCCGCTCGTCGGCCAGGTCGAGGGCGGCCCTCTGGAGACCGGCGAGCTCGCGGCTCAGCCGCCGGCCGAACCGGATCGAGACGAAGACGGAGAGGGCGACGGCCAGCAGGCCGAGCCCGCCGGCCACGCCGATCCGGATCAGGGCCTGCCGGGCGAGCGGCACGGCCCGCTCGCCGATGCGGGCGCCGACCTGCCCGGCGCGCCGGTCGAAGTCGTCGGAGAGCCCGGTGGCGACCGCGACCCAGGAGGGGGCCGGCGTGCCGGAGGCGACCACGGCGTTCTCGATCCGCTCGAACGAGACGTAGGCGGGCGAGTCGCGCAGGGAGGCGTACACGGGGCGGAACTCGGCGTCGAACCGCTCGGACCCCAGCGAGTAGAGCAGCCTCCGGCCGGTGACCAGCTCGCCGAACCTGGCGTGCTCGGCCGGGGTCAGGGCCCCCTCGGGTGCCGCCCCGGCCAGCAGCGCGGCCTGCCGGCTGAGCATCTCGCGGCTCCGCCCGACCATGACGAGGGCCCGCGCCTGGTCGGTCAGCTCGGTGTCGCCGGGTATCCGGACCTTCTCGTAGGCGTCGAACGCGACCATGACGATCTCGCCGTAGGAGTCCAGGACCCGCAGCCGCGTCTCGGTGCGGGCGTCGACCCCGCCGCGGATCCTGGCGATCCGGTCCAGCGCGGTGACGAACCTGTTCAGGCGCTCCCGGGTGCCGGGGGTCAGGTCCGGCCCGGTCCTGGCGACCAGCCGCTCCAGCTCGGACCTGGCACGGTCGGTCCGTACCCGCTGGGCCTCCAGTCCGGTACGCGCGACGCCGAGGTCTCCCAGCACGGAGAGCGAGAGCAGGCGCTCGTGCTGGAGCGCGGTGGTCACCGCCCTGATGGGCAGGACGACGTACCGGTAACCGTCACGGATCGCGAACAGCTCCCGGCCTCCCTGAACGGTCAGGGTCGCTGCGAACGCCCATACCGCCACAAGGGACACGATCGGCACAAGAAGCAGGGCAAAGATTTTTACCCCGATCGTGTACTTTCGGCCAGCCATAATCCCTCGCACTATTGTGCTGCGCGGTTAACGGTGGCGAAACCCTAGCAACATGGATCACTTACCAACAGCCATGCACATGATTCCCTTTGACAGGATTTATCGCGCCTTGTCGGTGCGGAACCATCGCTCCTTCGGGTACGTCTCTTCTTGAGGAGGGAGGCACCGATGCAAAGGATCGCGGATCTGATCGGAGCCGAGGCCGAGCGGGCGGGACGGGCGGCGCTGGCGCGCGGTGGCGAGCTGGCGGGGGCGGGTGCGGTCCAGCTGGTCCGCTTCAACCCGACCCTGGTGACCGCCGAGGTCGACGACGACGCCGCGTGCGTGGAGTTCCGCATCGTCGACGAGACCCTGCGGCGGTACTGCAGCTGCCCCGAGGGGCGGGACGGCGTCTTCTGCGCGCACTGCGTGGCGACGGCTCAGTCGGTCAGGATGAGGACGGACAGGAAGGACTCCCCGGGCGCGTCGTCGGCCACCGCGTCGGAGAGCACGGTCCGGACGGCCTCGTAGGCGGGCCGGTCCGCCGCCCTGAGCGCCGACGGCTCCGTCCAGACCAGCAGGTGCTCGCCCGGCGGCAGCCACGACAGGTCGGTCAGCACGTCGTAGAGCGCGTCGAGGTTGTGCCCGAAATGGTCGGGGAGGTCGAGGACCTCGGCGATCGCGTTCATCGCCTCGGCGGAGGTGGTGATCTTCAGGCCGTCGAGACGGTGCACCGTGACGGTGTCCGTCATGGTGTCGGTCGCCGTGCCCTGGGCGGCACCGGTCCCGGTCTCCGGCGTGGCGCCGGACACGGCCTCCGCCTCGCTCGCCGGGCCGTGGCGGAACGTTCCCCTGGCCATCCGCGTCACCCGAGCCCGTCGCCGGGCCGCGGGCTCGTCCTGTTCCTGGGATATCTCACCTGGCCGAACTACCCGTCCCCGCCGCTCGAAAAACCGTGGACGGCCCATCCGGGGGTCACGGGCGCGATGAGGTTGTCTGGTTGTCAGACAATATGCCTACAATCGGCCCATGAGAACCGCCGTGATCGCAGCCGCCGTGCTCTGGGGGACCGCGGGGACCGCGGGCGCCCTCGTCGCCGGGGTCGACCCCGTCTCCCTGGCCGCCGCCCGCCTGGTGATCGGCGGCCTGGTGCTGGCGGCCGTCACCGCCCCGGCCCTGCGATCGGTCCTCGCCCCCGGCAGCCCCCTCCGCGTCCCCCCTCTCCGTGCCGGCCCCGTCCCGGACGCGGCCCCCCTGCGGTTCTTCCGGTTCCCGGCCCGTCCGGGCCCCCTCGTGGCGGCGGCGGTGGCCGTGGCCGCGTACCAGCTCTGCTTCTTCGCCGCGGTCGGCAGGACCGGGGTGGCGGTCGGCACGGTGGTCGCCATCGGCAGCGGCCCGGTCTTCACCGGCCTGCTGTCCTGGCTCCTCGACGGGGTGCGGCCCGGCCGCCGCTGGGCCGGGGCGACCGCGGTGGCGATCACCGGCTGCGCCGTGCTCACCGGCGGGGGCGGCGGGCAGGTGCGCGCCGACGGCGTCCTGCTCGCCCTGCTCGGCGGCCTGCTGTACGCCTTCTACGCGGTCGGCGCGGCGCGGGCGATCGGCGCCGGGGCGCCCTCGGACGCGGTGATGGGGCTGATGTTCGGCGGCGCCGGGCTCGTCATGCTCCCGGTCCTGCTGTGGACCGGCACCGGCTGGCTCGCCGAGCCGCGCGGCCTGCTCGTCGCCCTCTACCTGGGCTGCGCCACCACCGCCCTGGCCTATCTCCTCTACGGCAGGGGCCTGCGCACCACCCCGGTCGCCACCGCGGCCACCCTCGCGCTGGCCGAACCGGCGGTGGCGGCCCTGCTCGGCGTGCTGGTGCTCGGCGAGCGGCTCACGCCCGCGTCGGTCGCCGGGCTGCTGCTGCTCGGGATCAGCCTCGCCGCGGTCGCCCCGCCGGAGAGGGAGACGGCCGGGGGCGGCGGGCGCGGGGCAATAGGGTCGTCGGCGTGACCCTGCCGCTGCGTCCCGTCTCCGCCGTCGGCGCGCTCGCCGACGCCCTGCGCCGGCGGGTGCTTTCCGGCGAGATCGCCCCCGGCACCCCCCTGCCCGAGCAGGAGCTCTCGGCCCTGTACGGGGTGGCCCGCCCGACCGTCAGGGAGGCGCTCGCCGTGCTCGTGCACGAGGGGCTGCTGCGGCGCGAGCGGCACCGCAGCGCCCAGGTGGCCGAGGTGAGCGTGACCGACCTGGACGACCTGATGTTCGTCCGGCGCCCCCTGGAGGACCTGGTGGCCGTCACGCTGGCCGGGCGGCGGGTGGCCGAGGCGGACGCGGCACTGGCCCGCATGGCGGCCCTGCCCGCCGACGCCCCCTGGTCGGAGGCGGTGGCCGAGCACATGGCCCTGCACCAGGCGCTGGTGGTCGCGGTGGGCAGCCCGCGGCTGGAGCGGCTCTACGGCGTGCTCGCCGCCGAGACCAGGCTCGGCCTGGTGCGGCTGCGCGAGGTCTACACCGACCGGCACGTGCTGGTCGCCGAGCACCGGAGCCTGCTCGACGCGATCGGCCGGGGCCCCCGGGAGGCCGCGAGAAGGGCGGTCGCCGCGCATCTCGACCATCACTGGGGTGATGGATAGCCATCGATGTGCATGGCTCTATTGCACGCGGCGCCCGGGAGTCGTCACAATCGCGCCCATGCACGGCAACTCAGTGCCGGACTCCTACGTGTACGTCACCGAAGAAGGCGTGACCCGCCACCACGAGGACGGCAGCGTCGACGCCCTCGCGTGGGAGGACGTCGTCGAGGTGCGCGTGACGGGGGAGCCGGGCTCGGACGCGGATATCCTCTACATCCTCCTCGACCGCCAGGGCCAGGGGTGCGTGGTCCCCGGCTCGGCGATCGACGCGACCTTCCTCGCCCGCCTTCGCTACCTTCCGGACTTCGACCTCGACCGGCTCGGCGCGGCGGTGGAGTCCGTGCGCGAGGACCACGTCGTGGTCTGGCGCAGCCCCGAGCCGCCGTCGGCCCTGCCGGATTTTGAATACGACTAATCTAGAATTAGCTGCATTAAGTGCCTGTCAAACGTACACGTTTGGATCGTTCCGTCAAGATGCTCTCTTCGCTGCTCTTAGGCCGATAGTGGACAGGTGCCGCTATTCCCCTGCCCATTAGTGATCACTAGGATTTCCCTGGTATCTGAGCTTCTGGCGCATTAGAGATGCGGTTGACCACTGAAATTGTGATGCGCGGCGATTCGCATGGTCGCGTGGTCGCGTCGGGGCATCGTGGGCGAGGTGGCATGAGAGTGGAAACCGAGGAGCTCGCCCTCGGGCTTCTCAAGGGTCCGGCGCGGACCTCCTCCAGCATCTGGACGCGCTCCTACGTTCGTATCCTGCTCGCCGGGGACGTCACGTGCGCGGTGATCGCCTGCGAGGCCGTGCTGGGGGTCCGGCTCTGGCTCGGGGCGTACATCCCCGAGGCGGAGGCGCTGCTCGGGCTGGGGCTCGCCCTGGTCTGGCCGCTGGCCCTGGCGGCGGGCGGCGCGTACCGAAAGCGCACGCACGGCGAGGGCAGCGACGAGTTCCGCGCGGTCTTCAACGGTGCGGCGAGCCTGACGGCCGCCGTCGCGATCGGCGCCTACGTCACCCAGACGCCGATCGCCCGCAGCTTCGTCATGGCGATGTTCCCGCTGGCCTGCGTCCTGACCGTCGCCTTCCGCTACCGGATGCG
The DNA here is from genome assembly GCF_049844535.1 of Streptosporangium sp. DT93. Taxonomy (NCBI): domain Bacteria; kingdom Bacillati; phylum Actinomycetota; class Actinomycetes; order Streptosporangiales; family Streptosporangiaceae; genus Streptosporangium; species Streptosporangium sp. DT93. Next base: position 225,558 of record NZ_JBNCLF010000001.1, on the reverse strand, counting down.
CAAGCGGCTGCACCACAGGCGCGCGCGCGGCGACTACATGCGCCAGGTGGTCGCGGTCGGGCACCGGGAGTCCGTGCTCGACCTGGTCATCCAGCTGCGCAGGCAGCCGCACCACGGCATGACGGTCGTCGCCGCCTGCCTGCCCGCCGGCCCGGCCGCGTCCGGACTGACGGAGATCGACGGCATCCCCGTCCTCGGCGGCTTCTCCGACGTCGCCGGCGTGGTGGCCCGCGCCGACGCCGACGCCGTCGCCGTGCTGGCCTGCCCCGAGCTGGACGGCGCGGCGCTGCGCAGGCTGGCCTGGGGGCTGGAGGACGCCCGCACCGACCTGTTCGTGGCGCCGGCGCTCATGGACGTGGCGGGCCCGCGCATCAGCATCAGCCCGGTGGCGGGCATGCCGCTGCTGCACGTCGAGCACCCCGACTTCCGGGGGGCCAGGCGCCTGACCAAGAGCCTCTTCGACCGGTTCGCGGCGCTGCTGGCCCTGCTGCTCCTGGGCGTGCCCATGCTGGTCATCGCCGCGCTGATCCGCGCGACCAGCCCGGGACCCGCCCTGTTCCGGCAGGTCAGGGTGGGCAAGGGCGGGACGGAGTTCCAGGTGGTGAAGTTCCGCACGATGGTCGTCGACGCCGAGCGGCTCAAGACCGATCTGGAGCGTGACAACGAGGTCGACGCCGTCCTGTTCAAGATAAGGAACGATCCAAGAATCACCCGCGTGGGCGCCTTCCTGCGCCGCTACTCCCTCGATGAGCTGCCGCAACTGCTCAACGTGCTGCGCGGCGAGATGTCGCTCGTCGGCCCCCGCCCGCCGCTGCCCGACGAGGTCAGGCAGTACGGCGCGGACGTGCGCCGCCGCCTGGTCGTCAAGCCCGGCATGACCGGCCTGTGGCAGGTGAGCGGCCGCTCGGACCTGACCTGGGAGGAGTCGGTCCGGCTGGACCTGCGCTACGTGGAGAACTGGTCGCTCTTCCTGGACCTGCAGATCCTCTGGAAGACCTGGAGCGCCGTGACCGGCGGGGAAGGGGCGTACTAGTGAAGGCGCTCGTGCTCGCCGGGGGATCGGGCACCCGGCTGCGGCCGATCACCCACACCTCGGCCAAGCAGCTCGTGCCCGTGGCCAACAAGCCGGTGCTGTTCTACGGCCTTGAGGCCATCGCCGCCGCGGGCGTCCGCGAGGCCGGGGTCGTGGTGGGCGACACCTACGCCGAGATCGAGGCGGCCGTCGGCGACGGCAGCGCGTTCGGGCTGGAGGTGACCTACATCCGCCAGGCCGCGCCGCTGGGCCTGGCCCACGCGGTGCTCGTCGCCCGCGACTACCTCGGCGACGACGACTTCGTCATGTACCTGGGGGACAACTTCATCGTCGGCGGCGTCAGCGACCTGGTCGGGCGGTTCGCCCGCGAGCGGCCCGCCGCCCACATCATGCTCACCCGCGTCGGCGACCCCCGGCAGTTCGGGATCGCCGAGCTGGACGCGGCCGGCCGGGTGGTCGGCCTGGAGGAGAAGCCCGAGTTCCCCAAGAGCGACCTCGCACTGGTCGGCGTCTACCTGTTCACCGCCGCGATCCACGAGGCGGTGGCCGAGCTCAAGCCCTCCTGGCGGGGGGAACTGGAGATCACCGACGCCGTCCAGTGGCTGATCGCCGCCGGCCGCAGGGTCGACTCCACCGTCATCTCCGGCTACTGGAAGGACACCGGGAACGTCACCGACATGCTGGAGGTCAACCGGCTGGTCCTGGAGTCCCTGGAGCCGAGGGTGGACGGCCTGGTGGACGGCGCCAGCGAGCTGATCGGCCGGGTGGTCGTCGAGGCGGGCGCGAGAGTGGAGCGGTCCCGCATCGTCGGGCCCGCGGTCATCGGCTCCGGCGCGAGCGTCCTGGACAGCTACGTCGGCCCCTTCACCTCGATCGGGGCGGACTGCGCGGTCAGCGGCAGCGAGATCGAGTACTCCATCGTCCTGCCCAGGGCGTCGATCGCGGGCGTCTCGCGGATCGAGGCCTCCCTCATCGGCCACGACGTCGAGGTCACCCCCGCCCCCGCCACGCCCCGGGCCCACCGCCTGGTGCTGGGCGACCACAGCAAGGTCCAGATCAGCTCGTGACGACATCCGGCGGGACACGCGGGGCGACCCGCCCGAGAACACGCGGGGCCGCGCCCCGGGACGAGAGGGCATGTTCATGACCACCTGCAGGCTGTGCGGCTCGACGAGCCTGGCCAGCGTCGTCGACCTCGGCGCCACGCCGCCGTGCGAGCGCTTCCTCACCCGGGCGCAGCTGGAGGAGCCCGAGGTCACCTACCCGCTGCACCTGCGGGTCTGCACCGGCTGCCGGCTCGCGCAGATCCCGCCGCTGATCACCCCCGAGGAGACCTTCACCGAGTACGCCTACTTCTCCTCGTACTCGACCTCGTGGGTGGAGCACGCGCGGACCTTCGTGCTCGGGGCGGTGGAACGGCTCGGGCTGGGGTCCGGCTCGTTCGTGGTGGAGGTGGCCAGCAACGACGGCTACCTGCTGCGGCACGTCGCGGACCAGGGCATCCGCTGCCTGGGCGTCGAGCCGTCGGAGAACGTCGGCCGGGCGGCGCGGGAGGCGGGGGTGCCCACGTGGACGGCGTTCCTCGACCCCGGGACCGGCGCCTCGGTGCGCGCCGAGCACGGCCCGGCCGACCTGGTGGTGGCCAACAACGTCTACGCCCACGTGCCGGACGTGATCGGCTTCACCCGGGGGCTGCGCGCGCTCGTCGCCGACGACGGCTGGGTCTCGATCGAGGTGCAGTACCTGCCGACGCTGATGGAGGGCAACCAGTACGACACGATCTACCACGAGCACTTCCAGTACTACACCGTCGACTCGGCGCGCGCCGCCCTGGCCTCCGGCGGGCTCCGCCTGGTGGACGTCGAGCGGCTGCCCACCCACGGCGGGTCGATCCGGCTGTGGGCCAGGCCCGAGGAGACGGCCGGGGAGCCCGGGGAGCGGGTCGCGGCGCTGCTCGCCGAGGAGAAGGCCGCGGGCCTGCACGAGCTGTCCGGGTACGCCGAGTTCGGCGAGCGGGTCGCCCGGGTGCGGCGCGACCTGCTGGGCTTCCTCCTCGACGCGGCCCGGCAGGGGAAGACGGTCGCCGGCTACGGCGCGCCCGGCAAGGGCAACACCCTGCTCAACCACTGCGGGATCCGGCCCGACCTGCTGCCCTTCACCGTGGACCGCAACCCGTACAAGCACGGCAGGTTCACGCCCGGGACGCGCGTCCCGATCCTGCCACCCGAGCGCCTGGCCGAGGAGCGGCCCGACTACGTGCTGGTCCTGCCGTGGAACCTGCGCGAGGAGCTCGTCGACCAGCTTTCCTACGTGCACGCCTGGGGTGGCCGGCTGGTCTTCCCCATTCCCGAACTGGAGATCGTCGAGGTGAACCCGTGAAGGTCGTCCTCTTCTGCGGCGGATACGGCAGCAGGATGCGCACCGGCACCGCCGGCGACGTCCCCAAGCCCATGCAGCTCGTCGGGCCCAGGCCGCTCATCTGGCATGTGATGCGCTACTACGCGCACTTCGGGCACACCGAGTTCGTCCTCTGCCTGGGCTACGGCGCCGACCACATCAAGGAGTTCTTCCTGAACTACCGGGAGACGACGTCCAACGACTTCGTGCTCCGCGGCGGCAGGGTCGAGCTGCTGTCCACCGACATCTCCGAGTGGTCGATCTCGTTCGTGCAGACCGGGATCACCTCGCCGATCGGCGAGCGGCTGCGCCGGGTCCGCGACCACCTGGACGGCGAGGAGATGTTCCTGGCCAACTACGCCGACGTGCTCACCGACGCGCCGCTGCCGGAGATCGTCGACCGGTTCGCCGCGTCCGGCGCCGCCGCGTCGATGATGGTGGTGCCGCCCGCGGACACCTTCCACTGCATCGAGCTGGGGGAACGCGGCGCGGTCGGCGGCATCACCCCGGTCAGCGAGATGCCGCTGTGGGTCAACGGCGGCTACTTCGTGCTCCGGCAGGAGATCTTCGACCACATCCCGCCCGGCGGCGACCTGGTCGGCGACGGCTGCGCCGAGCTGGCCAAGCGCGGCAGGCTGCTGGCCTACCCGCACCGCGGCTACTGGCGGCCGACCGACACGGCCAGGGAGCGGGTCGCCCTGGACGAGGCGTACTCGCGCGGCGAGCGCCCCTGGGCGCTGTGGGAACGCGGGCCCGCGGCGGTGACGACCTCGTGATCGGTTTCCGGCCGGCCCGTACGGGCCGGATCGCGCTGCTGGCCGCGCACTGCGACGACCTGGCGATCGGGGCGGGCGGCACCCTGCTCACCCTGTGCTCGGCACGCCCCGGCACGCGGGTGGACGCCCTGGTGCTGTCCGGCGGCGGGACCGGGCGCGAGGACGAGGAACGCGCGGCGCTGGCCGACTTCTGCCCCGGCGCCGACCTGCGGCTGACCGTGCTCAAGCTTCCCGACGGGCGGCTGCCCGCGTACTGGGAGGAGGCCAAGACGGCGGTGGAGGAGCTGCGTGCCCGCACCGACCCCGACCTGGTGTTCGCGCCGCACCGCGGCGACGCCCACCAGGACCACCGCGGCCTGGCGGAGCTGGTGCCCACCGCCTTCCGCGACCACCAGGTGCTCGGCTACGAGATCGTCAAGTGGGACGGCGATCTCGGCAGGCCCGGCGCCTACCAGCCGCTCACGCCCGAGGTCGCCGAGGCCAAGGCGGAGCTGCTGGAGCGGCACTACCCCTCCCAGCACGGCCGGCCCTGGTACGACCGCGAGGCGTTCCTGGGGCTGGCCCGCGTGCGCGGCGTCGAGTGCCGCGCACGCCACGCCGAGGCGTTCCACATCGGCAAACTGACCTTCGACCTGGCTGGAGGGTGAATCCCATGCGCGTGCTGCTGACCGGGCACCAGGGGTATCTGGGGAGCGTGATGGCCCCGGTGCTCGCCGCCGGTGGCCACGAGGTGACCGGGCTGGACTCGGGGCTCTTCGCCGGGTGCGTGCTGGGCCCCGCGCCCGGCGACCCGCCCGGGCACGCCGCCGACCTGCGGGACGTCACCCCGGACATGCTGGAGGGGATGGACGCGGTGGTGCACCTGGCCGCGCTGTCCAACGACCCGCTGGGCGCGCTGGCGCCCGAGCTGACGTACGACATCAACCACCGCGCCGCGGTGCGCCTGGCCCGGCTGGCCCGCGACGCGGGCGTGCGCCGGTTCCTGTACGCCTCCACCTGCTCGGTCTACGGCGCCTCCGGCGAGGACCTGGTCGACGAGGACGCGCCGCTGCGGCCGGTCACCCCGTACGCGGACTCCAAGGTGCGGGTCGAGGACGACCTGCTGGAGCTGGCCGACGACGACTTCAGCCCGGTGTTCCTGCGCAACGCCACCGCCTTCGGGTTCTCGCCCCGGCTGCGCGCGGACATCGTGCTGAACAACCTCGTCGGGCACGCGCTGCTGTCCGGGCAGGTCAAGGTGCTCTCCGACGGCACCCCGTGGCGTCCCCTGGTGCACGCCGCCGACATCGCCGACGCCTTCGCCCTGGCGCTGACCGCGCCGCGCGAGACCGTGCACGCCAGGGCGTTCAACGTCGGCGACGAGGAGAACAACCTGACCGTCGCCCAGATCGCCGCCGAGGTCGCCGAAGCCGTGCCCGGCGCGGAGGTCGTGATCACCGGTGAGACCGGGGCCGACCCACGCTCCTACCGGGTCGACTTCTCGCGGCTGCGGGCCGCGATGCCGGACTACCGGACCCGGTGGACGGTCAAGGCGGGCGCGGTCGAGCTGGCGGAGGCCTACCGGAGGTGCGGCCTGACCGGGGAGGACTTCCGGGAGCGCTTCACCCGGCTGGCGCATCTGGCGGCCCGGCGCGAGGCCGGGACCGTCGACGACGCGCTGCGCCCGCGCCGGGTGAACGGCGACGCGGCCTCCCGCGACGGCGACGCGATCTCCCGGGGTGGTAGCCGGTGACGGCGGGCGCGGACGGTGCGGACGAGGGGCGTGAGATGCACGCCCTGGTGGAGCGGCTCTACCCGATCTGCCGCAGCATCACCGGCGACGGCGTGCGCCGCACCCTGGAGATCGTCTCCGAGTCCCTGCCGCTGCGGGTCCGCGAGGTGCCCACGGGCACCCAGGTCCTCGACTGGACCGTGCCCAGGGAGTGGAACGTCCGCGACGCCTACGTCAAGGACGCCTCCGGCACCCGGGTCGTCGACTTCGCCGCGTCGAACCTGCACCTGGTCGGCTACAGCGTCCCGGTGTCGGCGACCATGACCCTGGACGAGCTGCGCGGGCACCTGCACACGCTGCCCGGGCAGCCCGGCCTGGTCCCGTACCGGACGAGCTACTACGCGGAGACGTGGGGCTTCTGCCTGACCCACGACACGCTGGAGGGCCTGCCCGACGGACCGTACGAGGTCATGGTCGACTCCACGCTCGCCGACGGCCACCTGACCTACGGCGAGCACGTGGTGCCCGGCCGGGTCGCCGACGAGGTGCTCGTCTCCTGCCACGTGTGCCACCCCTCGCTGGCCAACGACAACCTGGCGGGGATCGCCGTGGCCGCCGGGCTCGCGCGACGGCTCGCCGGGACCGACCCGTGGTACACCTACCGCTTCCTGTTCGCGCCGGGCACCATCGGCGCGATCACCTGGCTGGCGCGCAACCGCGAGCGCCTCCCGCGCGTCCGGCACGGCCTCGTGCTGGCCTGCGCCGGGGACCGCGGCCCGCTGACGTACAAGCGCAGCAGGCGGGGTGAGGCCGTGATCGACCGGGCCGTGCGGCACGTCCTGCGCACCTCGGGGCGCGAGCACCGGGTCGTGGACTTCTCCCCGTACGGCTACGACGAGCGGCAGTTCTGCTCGCCCGGCTTCGACCTGCCGGTCGGCTCGCTCACCCGGACCCCGTATGCCGGATACCCGGAATATCACACCTCGGGGGACAATCCGGGCTTCGTGTCGCCCGAGGCGATGGCGGACACCCTGGAGACCTGCTGGGAGGTCACCCGGGTGCTGGAGGGCGACCGCCGCTACCTCAACCTCAGCCCGTACGGCGAGCCGCAGCTCGGCAGGCGCGGCCTGTACGGATCGCTGGGCGGGCGCAGCGACGCCCAGGCGGCGCAGATGGCGATGCTGTGGGTGCTGAACCTCTCCGACGGGGAGCACGGCCTGCTGGACATCGCCGAACGCGCGGGCCTTCCCTTCGGCGCGGTGGCCGAGGCGGCCCGCGCCCTGTACGAGTCGGGACTTCTCAAGGAGTGTTCAGCATGACGGGGTTGCGGGTCGTGGCGGACGTACCGTCGACCGGGACGCTCGGTCTCCGGGTCGGCGAGACGGTGGAGGTGCTCGGCGAGGCCGAGATCCTGGCCACCCTGGACGAGCGGGGGGAGCTGGACGGGCTTCCCTTCATGCCGGAGATGCTGGCCTGGTGCGGGCGGCGGCTCACCGTGCACAAGGTGGCGCACAAGCTCTGCGACACGATCAGTGGCAGCGGCATGCGCCGGATGGAGCGGGCCGTCCACCTCACCGGGGCCCGCTGCGACGGCGCGGCGCACGGCGGCTGCCAGACGGCCTGCCAGTTCTACTGGAAGGAGGCCTGGCTCAGGCGGGCGACCCCGCAGGCCTCGTCCTCCCGGGCCACCTCCGGCGGCACGGCCACGAACGGCACGGTCACGAACGGCACGGTCACGAACGGCGGGGCCTCCAACGGTGGAGCCTCCGACGGCGGCGTCTCCGACGGCACGGTCACGAACGGTGCGGTCTCCGGTGGCGTTGTCACGAACGGTGCGGTCTCCGGTGGTGCGGTCTTCAACGGTGGCCGGGTCGCTCCCGGTGCCCTGGTGGCGCCCGGCGCGCGGGACACCCCCGCCACGGGACGCGACATCGCCGCGGGCCGGACCCTGCTGCCGATCCTGAGCTCCGCCACCCGCAAGGAGCCAGGACCGGACGGCGAGGAGCGCTTCTCCTGCCAGGCCACCGAGCTGCTCCGCGCCGCGCCCGCCTGCCTGCCGCTCAAGGACGTCGGGCAGTACGTCGCCGACGTGCGCACCGGGAACGTGGGCGTGTCCTGGATGCTGCGCTCCCTCCTGGTCGGGCTGTTCAACCGCTACCAGCAGGCCGCCAGGCGCCTCCTGCCGAGGTGGCTGTGGATCAGGGGCGGGATGCGCTGGGGGTTCGTCAGGGGCGAGGCCGGGGCGAAGACCCCCACGCGGACCCTGGACCTGCGGCCGGGCGAGCTCGTCCGGGTCAGGCCCAAGGAGGAGATCCTCAAGACGCTCAACGACGACCTGCTCAACCGCGGCATGGGGTTCGAGGAGGAGATGTCGCGCTACTGCGGGCACGTGGCCCGGGTCAGCGCCCGGATCGAGCGGTGCCTGGACGAGAAGACCGGCCGGATGCTGCGGATGAAGAACCCCTGCATCGTCCTGGAGGGCGTCGTCTGCGCGGGCGCGTACAACGTGAGCTGCCCGCGTGAGTTCGTGCCGTTCTGGCGGGAGATCTGGCTCGAACGCGTCGCGGAAGGCGCCGAGGAACGTGTCGCGGAAGGCGCCGGGGAAGGCGCCGGGCGGCGCGTCGAGGGACGCGGCTGAGCGCTCCCCCCGCGAGACGCTCACCCCACGGACGGCGGAAGGCACGGATGGACCAGCGGCAGACACAGGACGCCGGCGCGCACGACACCGGCGCGCCCGGCTCCTCAGGCGCGTCCGGGGGTGGGCACGGCCCCCCCGACGCGTCCTCGGCGGGCGCGTCCACCGCCGGCGAGCACGGCCCCTCCGCCGGTGAGCAGGTGGGGGCGATCGGCGCCAAGGCCGGGCGCGGGCTGCGCTGGAGCCTGCTGGGCAACGTGGGCACCAAGGCGACCACGTTCGTCATGGGACTGGTGCTCGCCCGGCTCCTCGCACCCGAGGACTTCGGCCTCTACGCCATCGCGCTCGCCGCGACCACCTTCGTCATGCACGTCAACGACGTCGGCATCATCGCCGCCACCGTGCAGTGGCGCGGCAGGGTCGAGGACATGGCGCCGACGGCGACGGTCATGGCCATCGCGTTCAGCACGGCGATCTACGGCGTCTTCTGGGTGGTGGCTCCGTACTTCGCCGAGCTGGCGGGCAGCGCGGAGGCCACGCCCGTGGTGCGGCTGCTCACCGCGATCATCCTCATCGACGGTGTCACCGCCGTGCGGGCGGGCTCGCTGATGCGCGGGTTCGGCCACGACAGGCTGACCAAGGCCAACATCGCGGGCTCGCTCGTCAACGCCGGGGTGGCGGTCACCCTGGCCGCGAACGGCGCGGGCGCGTACAGCTTCGCCGCCGGGCAGGTCGCGGCCAACACGGTCACCGGCGCGCTGGTGTTCGCCTGGGCCGGGCTGCCGTTCCGGCTCGGCTTCGACCGGGAGGTCGCGGCCAGGCTGCTGCGGTTCGGCGCGCCGCTGGCCCTGGGCCTCGGCATCGAGGCGGTGCTGATGAACGCCGACTACGTCATCGTCGGCGCCGTGCTCGGCCCGGTCGCGCTCGGCTTCTACCTGCTGGCGTTCAACGTCTCCAGCTGGGTGCCCAGTGTGATCGGGACCGCGCTGCGCTACGTCACCGTGCCCAGCTTCTCCCGGCTGGCCGAGCAGCGGCCGGAGGCGCTCTCCCTGGGCGTGCAGCGGTCGGTGCCCCTGCTGGTCGCCGCCGTGCTGCCGGTCGCGGTGGTGACGGCCACGCTGGCGCCGGAGATCGTGGCGTTCCTGTACGGCCCGACGTGGGCGCCCGCCGCGGGGGTGCTGGCGCTGCTGGCGGTCCTGATGGTCGTGCGGATGCTCACGTCCCTGGCCTTCGACGTCCTCACCTCGGCGGGCGCCACCCGGGCCACGGTGTGGATGAACCTGGCCTGGGCCGCGGCGCTGGTGCCCGCCCTGTGGGCGGGGACGCACTGGTACGGGGTGCGCGGCGCCGCGATCGGGCACGCGCTGGCCGGGCTGCTGGTGGCCCTGCCGGTGGCGGCGCTGGTGCTGAGCCGCGCGGGGGTGCGCCTGGCGCCGGTCCCGGCCACGCTGGTACGCCCGCTGCTGGGCGCCGCGCTCGCGGCGGCGGTCACGGTGACGCTCGCCGACGCGGTCACGGGTATCGCCGGGATCGCGGCGACCGGGGGAGCCGGGGGCGGGATGGGCGCGGGCGCCGCGCTGCTGCGGCTCTGCCTGGCCGGGGGCGGGGGGCTGCTCGCCTACGTCCTCGTCGTCGTTCCCGCGGCACGGCTGCGCGCGCTCGGGCCGCTCCTGCGGCTCAGCCGGCCGGGGCGGCCGGGGCGGCCCGGATGACCCGGCCGGCTCGAGAGAACCTAGCGACCCTGGCGGCCCGGAAGACCCGGAAGGCCCGGACGCCCCGGACGAACGGATGGAGAGGAGAGGACCGGATGCCGAACTCCGACACGCTGGTGTCCATCGTGCTTCCCGTACGCAACGGGGCCGGCCGGATCGAGGGCGCGGTCCGCTCGGTGCTCGCCCAGGACCACGAGCGCGTCCAGCTCGTGATCTCCGACAACGCGTCCACGGACGGCACCGAGGAGATCTGCCGCGACCTGGCCGCCGGCGACCGCAGGATCGTCTACCGCAGGCACCCGGAGAACGTGGGCCTGTTCGAGAACTTCGTCGGCACGGTCGCGCTGACCGACGGGGCGTTCTTCCGCTGGGTCGGCGACGACGACCGGCTGGAACCCTCGTGCGTCTCCCGGTCGCTGCGGGCGTTCGCCGAGGACGAGCGGCTCGTCCTGGTGACCACGCAGGTCGCCTACACCGGACCCGACGGGACCGTCGCCACCGCCCCCCTCGACCGCCCCGGGCTGGGCTCGGACGACCCGGTCGAGCGCTTCACCGCGATGCTGGGGCTGCTCAACGAGAGCCACCTGCTCGTCGACCCGCTGTACGGCCTGCTGCGGCGCGACCCGCTGGCCGGGATCCCCCGGCGGAACATGCTCCGCGAGGACGAGGTGTTCGCGGCGAAGCTGGCGCTGGCCGGGCCGTGGGGGCACGTCCCGGAGGTCCTGGCCCACCGCAACTGGAAGCACGACCCGCTCACCGCGATCGCCCGCCGACTGGACGTCCCGCCCTGGCGGGCCCGCTGCTCCACCGTCCTGCAGTGCGCCGAGCTGCTCGGGTGGCTGCGGGACAGCGACCTCGACGCGCGGCGCCGCCGCCGCGCCCGCGCGGCCGTCCTGGCCATGTACGCGCGCCGCCACCGGCTGACCGCGGCCCGCCGGGGGCGCAGGCTCGCCTCGGCCGCGTCCGGTCTCCTCGGCGCCGGGCGGTGAGGGACCTCCCCGAGCCGCGTGTCCCGTGACCGACCAGCGATCCGACCGAACCCAGCGAGGAGAACCACCGTGACCACCGTTTTCTCCAACAGCGGAGTGGACGACGAGACCCGCAGGGAGCTGCTCTACGGCGGGCAGGTCTTCGTCTACCCGGCGACGCCCGCCTCCGGCCTGCTGGCCGCCTTCGCCCGGGAACTGGTCGCCGAGGCGTTCGGCGGCCGGGACCCGGAGACCGCCCAGTTCGACATGCCGGTCGAGGAGTTCGCCGAGCTGCTCGCGTCGCTCAAGCCCCGGTTCATCCACCACCCCCGGTGCAAGGAGCTGCTGCCCGCGCTGCTGGAGGAGCTGGGCTGCGACCTGGAGCGGACCTACTTCGACGTGCCCAGGCTGCGCACCTCCACCTCGAACGACTACCTGACCTCGGGCATCTCCTACGCCTTCCACCCGCACCGCGACTGCTGGTACTCGGCCCCGTTCAACCAGGTCAACTGGTGGATCCCGGTCTACGCGGTGGTCCCGGAGAACGTGATGGCCTTCCACCCCCAGTACTTCGGCGCCCCGGTGCGCAACGGCAGCGCGCGCTACGACTACGCCGAGTGGAACCGGACCAGCAGGGCCACCGCCGCCCGGCACGTGCGCGGCGACACCAGGGAGCAGCCCCGGCCCGAGGAGGAGGTGACGCTCGACCCGCAGGTCCGGGTGGTGCCGGAACCCGGCGGGGTGATGGTCTTCTCCGGCGCCCAGCTGCACTCCACGGTGCCCAACACCTCGGGCAGGACCCGCTTCAGCATCGACTTCCGCACCGTGCACATCGACGACGTGCGCGCCCGGCGCGGCGCGCGCAACGTGGACGCGGCCTGCACCGGCACCACCCTGCGCGACTTCGTCCGCTGCGCCGACCTCGACCCCATGCCGGAGGAGCTGGCCCTGGAGTACGAGGCGGAGGCCCTGGCCAGGTCCGGGGCGGGCCCCGAGCGGGTCCCGAGCAGGTCCTGAACCAGGCCGGGCCAGGCTCGCGACCGGTCCCCCGCGGGTCCCGGCCGGCCTCCGAGCAGGCCACGAGCCGGTTCCGAATCCGTTCCGAACCGGGCCCGAGCAGATCCGAGCAGATCCGGGCAGGCGGCGGATCCCGGCCGTCACCGGCCCGATGTGATCCCCGTGACGCCACAGTGACAAGGAGTTCGCGTGCCGCGACCAACACCCATCGTGTCCCGGGCGCCCGGGACACCCGGGAGAGCGGGGACGTAGTGGAGTTCTGGAAGACCCTCCTCGCCCTCGCCAGGAGGAGGCGCGTCGGGTTCCCGCTGCTGGGCCTGGCGCTCCTCGCCGGCGCGGTCACCTTCGCGCTGGTGCCCGTACGCCACGTGTCGAGCACGTCCATGGTGCTGACCACGCCCCCGGCGGGCGGGACACTGGACCCGGTCAAGCCGCAGGGGCGCAGCAACCCGCTGCTGCAGTTCAGCGACGGGCTGCGGACCACGGCCGGCATCCTCATCCTGGCCATGAACACCAAGGCGGTCATGGCGGAGCTCGGCGTGACCGAGGACGGTCCCACCGAGGTCACGATCAACGACGGCCGCAACGACCCCAGCATGATGGGCATCCTGACGAACGGCCCCTTCGTGTACGTCAAGGTCGAGAGCGGCTCCGCCGACACCGTCCAGACCGTCATGACCGGGGCCCAGGCCCGTCTCCGGGCCGAGCTGACCCGCAGGCAGCAGGTGCTCGGCGCCCCCAGCTCCACCTACATCGGGCTCGTCGAGGTGGTCCCGCCCGCCCCGCCGGAGGCGGACCGGACCGGCCCGGCGCGAGCGGCGGGCGGCGCGGCGTTCCTGGTCGTCATCCTCGGCCTCGGGGCCGCGTACGCCGTGGAGCGCCGCAGGGTGTTCCGGCGACGCGACGGCACCGACGGCACCGACGGCACCGACGGCGACGCGGGATCCGCGAGCACCGGCACGGTCCCGGCCGTCCCGGAGGACTCGGCGGCCCCCGAGAACCCGGAGAACCCGGAGAACCCGGAGAACCCGGAGAACCCGGAGAACCCGGAGAACCCGGAGGGCCTGCCGGACCCGGGCCGGACGACGGCGGCCAGGGACCCGGCGGTCCCCGGCAAGGCGATCCCTGGCAAGACCGTCCCCGATAAGGCCGTCGCCGGCGAGGTGGCATCTGCCAAGGCCGTCCCCGCCAAGGCCGTCCCCGCCAAGGCCGTCCCCGGCGAGGCGGCCCCGGGCGGGGCGGCGCGCCAGGACGGCGCGGCGCGACGCGGCGACGGCCGTGACGGCCGGGGACACGGCGGCGACGACGCCGGGCAGGACGGCCGGGACGACCAGGACCGGCCCATCGTGCTCTACCCCGCGGACCCGGCCGGCCGGGAGACGGACGGTCAGGAGAACGGAAGGGCCATGCGGCGGCGCAGGCGCAGGGCGGCGGCGCGGCGGGCGGACGGTACGAGGCACGGACGGCGCAGGCGGTAGACGAGCCGGTCACCGGCAGGGGAGCCCACGGCTCCCCGGCCCGGCGGCCCCCATCGGGCCGGAAAGGAGAACGCGTGGACTTCTGGGGAACGGTGCTCATCGTGGCACGGCGCTGGTACGTCGCCCTGCCGGCGTTCCTGCTCTCCCTGGGTGCCGCCGTCGGCGTCTACACGACGATCCCGACGCCCTACGTCTCGAACGCGGTGCTCGTCCTGACCATCCCGCCCAGCGGCGGGAGCCTGCCGAGCGATCCGGAGCGTCCCAACGGGCTGACCAACCCGCTGCTCAACTTCGACCAGGGCCTGAGCATGTCCGCCTCGATGCTCATCCAGGTGATCGGCACCCCCGAGTCCACGCGGGCGCTCGGCGTGCAGCCGGAGGGCGACACCACCTTCACGGTCACCAACGGCGGCACCAACCCCGAGGCGATGGACGGGGGGCCGTTCGTCTACATCGAGGGCAAGAGCATGTCACCGGACGGGGCGCGGGACATCGTGACGCGGGTCAGGGACCGGGCGAGGACGGAGCTGGCCGCCCGGCAGAGGGAGCTGAACGCGCCGCCGGCGACCTACATCGCGATGAGCGAGATGGTGCCGCCGACCGAGCCGATGCCCCAGCGCGGAGGCAAGTCGCGCGGGGCGGCCGCGGCCCTGCTGCTGGGAGTGCTCGCGAGCCTGGCCTCGGTGTTCTCCCTGGAGAGTTTCCTGGTCGCCCGCGCGCGCAGGCGCAACGCCCGGGGACCGATGCCGTCCGCGTCCGGCCGGCGGCCCGCCGAACCGTCGGCGCTGCGGCGGTGAGGGCCCCGTGACGACCCTGCCGCTTCCCACGTCCCTCGACCGTCCCGGCCTGCGCGCGGCCGACGGGGCCACCCTGGCCGCCGTGTTCGCGGTGGTCCTGATGCTCTCGCCCGCGCGGCTGGTCTTCCGCGGACTGCCGTTCTCGCTCACCCCGGCCGACGCGCTGGGCCTGTTCGCCGCGCTGTGGTGGTTCTGCGCGCACCTCACCGTCACGCTCGGCGCCGCCAAGGGCTCCAACCCCGTGCGCACCTCGCTGTTCCTGTACGGCGCCGCCATGCTGCTCACCTACGGGTACGCCAGCGCCGCCTACCTGCCGCCCGACGAGCTCGACATGGCCGACCACGCCATCGTCCTCGTCGTGGCGCTGGTGGGCATCGGGCTCGCCGCGTGCGACGGCGTCCGCGACCGGGAGCGGCTGGACTTCGTCCTGCGGTCCCTCGTGGTCGCCGGAGCGGCCGTCGGGGTCGTGGCGGCGCTGCAGTTCGTGTTCGAGTTCGACCTCACCAAGTACCTGGACTTCCCCGGTTTCCGGTTCACCGCCGAGCTCCCGGCGATCCTGGAGAGGAACACGCTGCGCCGCGTCGCCGCCACCACCGGGCATCCCATCGAGCTCGGCGTGGTCTGCGCGATGCTCATCCCTCTGGCGCTGCACTACGCGTTCGACGCCCGCGACCGGGGCGCCCCCTCGCTGCGGTGGTGGGTCTGCTGCGCGCTGATCGGCGCCGGGCTGATGTTCTCGGTGTCGAGGTCGGCGGTGCTGGGGCTCGCCGTGGTCGCCGCGGTGCTGATGACCGGGTGGCCGGCGCGCCGCCGGCTCTGGGCGCTGGCCGGCGGCGCCGGCTTCCTGGCGGTGACGAAGGTGGCCGTGCCCGGCCTGCTCAGCGTGTTCCTCGGCCTCTTCACCAGCCTGTCGAGCGATTCGAGCATCCAGTACCGGACCCACGACTACGCGGTGGCCGCCACCGAGATCGGCAACCATTTCTGGGTCGGCCGCGGGCTGGGCACCTGGTACGCGCCGAAGCACCTGATCTTCGACAACCAGTACATCCTCTCGCTGGTGGAGACCGGCGTGATCGGCCTGCTCGCCTTCGCGGCGATCTTCCTCGCCGGGATCCGGGCGGCGCTGCGCGTCCGCCACCTCAGTTCCGACCCCGGGGTACGGAACCTGGGACTGAGCCTGGCGGCCTGCCTGGTCGTCCCCCTCGTCGGGGCGGCCACGTTCGACCTGCGCTCGTTCGCGACCGTGGCCGGGCTGTCGTTCCTGATCATCGGCGTGACGGGCGCGCTGCTGCGGACCACCGGGCGGGCACGCTCACCCGACCCGGTCCCCGCCCTCGTACCGGCACCCCGGCCTGTGCCCGCTCGCGCCCCCGGAACCCACGGCGGACCGTCGGTCCCGGACGACGGAGGCGCCGGGGAGGAGGTCAGCCGGACAGCCGGTCGCGCAGATCCGCCCAGGAACCCGCCGACAGATCACGCTCACTGATCGCGGTGACCGGCAGCGGCCAGCGGATGCCGAGGTCGGGGTCGTCGTAGCGGACGGCGAGGTCCTCGGCCGGGTCGTGCTCCCGGTCGATCCGGTAGCAGACGTCCGCCTGATCGGTCAGTGCCTGATAGCCGTGCAACAAGCCAGGAGGAACGTAGAGATGAACGAACGCCTCATCGTCGAGGACGACCGACATCTGGCGGCCGAAGGTGGCCGAGTCCGGCCGGGCGTCGACGAGCACGTCGTGCACGGCGCCACGGGCGCACCGGACGAGCTTGGCCTCCCCCAGGCCTCCCCGCCCGTGCAGGGCGCGGACCGTCCCCCGGCGGGACCGCGACTGGCTGTCCTGGATGAAGGCGGCGGGCCGCAACCCGTGGGCGGCGGCGAGCTCGGCGTCGAAGGTGCGGGTGAAGAACCCGCGGTCGTCCCGGTACGGGGTGGGGACGAACAGCAGGACACCGTCGATCTCGGCGCGTTCGACTCTCATGGGCCCATCTTTGCCGTTCCCGGCGCCCTGGGCCATCGGCTGTCGGGCGGCGACTCCGTTCCCCGCACCCGGCAGAACGGCTCTTCCAAGCACGAATCTCCACAGAACGGTTCCCCGCAGAACGGCTCCTCCCTGCACGGTCCTTCGCACGAAGGCCCCTCACGGCACGGTTCCCCGCAGAACGGTTCCCCGCGGCACGTCCCTCTGCAGAACGGTTCCTCCCTGCACGGTCCTTCGCACGAAGGCCCCTCACGACGAGGTTCCCCGCAGAACGGCTCCTCCCTGCACGGTCCTTCGCACGAAGGCCCCTCACGGCGCGGTTCCCCGCAGAACGGATCCTCCATGACCGGACCGCCCGAACGGGACGACGAGGCGGGACGCGCGCGCGTCCGGGTCGGTGCCGTCGAGGTCATGGCGCTCAGCGAGGCGGACCTGCTGGACCGCGTGGCCGCCGGATGGCGGCGAGGAGAGGGCGGCGCGATCGTCACCGCGAACGTCGACATCGTCCGCGCCGCCACCCGTACCCCCGCGCTGGCCGCGCTGGTCGCCCGCTCCGAGATCGTCGTCGCCGACGGCATGCCGGTGGTCTGGGCGGCGAGGATCGCCGGCCTGACCCTTCCCGGACGGGTCACCGGTGCCTCGCTCGTCCACTCCCTGGCCGGGCGGGCCGCGCTGGAGAACCGCTCGATCTACCTGCTCGGCGGGGAGCCCGGCGTGCCCGAGGACGCCGCGCGGGTTCTGACCGAACGCCATCCCGGCCTGCGGGTGGCGGGCACCTGCTCGCCCTCCTTCGGGTTCGACAGGACGCCACGGGGGCTGCGGGAGGTGGTCGTCCGGGTGAGTGCCGAGAAGCCGGACCTCGTCATGGTCGGGCTCGGGTTCCCCAAGCAGGAGAGGGTCATCGAGGCCCTCCGGGCGGAGTGGCCGCACGCCTGGTATCTGGGCTGCGGGGCCGGCATCCCGATGGCGGCCGGGCGGTTCCGCCGGGCACCGGTGGCGTTCCAGCGGATGGGGGCCGAGTGGCTGTACCGGCTCGCGCTGGAACCACGCCGCCTGGCCCGCCGCTACCTGCGCGACGACGCGCCGTTCGCGCTCACCCTCCTCGCGGGCGCCCTGCGCGACCGCCTCACCTCCCGGAGCCGTCGATGACACCGGAACCCCGAAACGACACCGACGGGGCCGTTCCCAGGACACCGGAACTCCGGGAGAGCACCGTCGTTGCCAGGACACCGGAATCCCGGGAGGGCACGGGCACGACCGTTCCCGAGACACCGGAATCCGGAGCGGGCACCGGCACGACCGTTCCCGATCGGCTCCCGCTCGCCATAGTGATCGTCACATACGCGAGCGGCCAGGTCGTCGAGGGATGCCTGCGCTCGCTGGAGGCGGCCCTGGCCGGTGCCGGCCCCGCGCGGGTCATCGTGGTGGACAACGCCTCCCCCGACGACACCGTCGAGCGGGTACGCCGGGCCGCGCCCGACGCGGAGATCGTCCAGACCGGCCGCAACGGCGGTTTCGCCGCCGGGGTGAACGCGGGCATCGCCGCCGCGGCCGGCTGTGACGTGCTCGTGCTGAACCCCGACATCCGGCTCGCGCCCGGCGCGCTGCTCCCGCTCCGGCGGGCGCTCGCCCTCCCGGGCACCGGGATCGCGGCCCCCCGCCTCACCTCCGAGACCGGAGAGCTCCACCTCTCCCTGCGCAGGCGTCCCACCGTGACGCGGGCGCTGGGCGAGGCGCTGCTCGGCGGGAACCGGGCCGGGCGGACCCCGGCCCTGGGGGAGCTGGTCGTCGATCCGGCCGCCTACGACAGGCCACAGACGGCCGACTGGGTGACCGGCGCGGCCTGGCTGGTCTCCCGCGCCTGCCTGGACGCCCTCGGCCCGCTGGACGAGCGCTACTTCCTGTACTCGGAGGAGACCGAGTACATGCTCCGGGCGGGGTGGGCCGGGTTCGCGATCCGCTACGAGCCCGCGTCCCGCGCCGTGCACCTCGGCGGGGAGCAGTCCGTCTCCAGCCGGCTGTGGGCGATCTCCGCGGCGAACCGGGTCAGGATGCACCGGGAACTGTACGGCGGGCCGCGCGGCCTGCTGATGCGGCTGGCCGTCGGGCTCAACGAGCTGATCCGGGGGGTCGCCCGGGGCCGCGAGGGCGGCCGGCGGTACCGGGCCGCGCTGCGCGAGCTGGTCGTGATGCGCGAGTGGCCGCGCCTGCCCGCGGGGCCGACCCCGCCGAGTCCGTCACAGTCCCGGGAGACCGGCGACGTGCCGGGCTACATCTGCTTCTCCGCGCAGGACTGGTGGTACCACAACCGGGCGCACTCGGACTTCCAGCTCATGCGTTCGGTCGCCGCCCAGCGCAAGGTCCTCGTGGTCAACAGCATCGGGATGCGCATGCCGCTGCCCGGCAGGTCCACCCAGGTGCTGCGGCGGGTCGGGCGCAAGCTGCGCAGCGTCGCGATGCTCGTCCGGCGACCGCTGCCCGAACTGCCCGGCTTCTACGTGATGTCCCCGCTGCCGCTGCCCTTCTACGGGTCACCGACGGCCCGCCGGGTCAACGCCCTGCTGGTCCGGACCCAGGTAAGGGCCGTGGCGTGGGCGCTGGGACTGCGCCGGCCCGTGATCATGGTGACGATCCCCACGGCGTGGGACGTGGTACGGCCGATGCGCAGGCGGTCGCTGGTCTTCAACCGCTCCGACCGGCACTCCTCGTTCCCCGAGTCCGACCGGGCGACCATCGAGGCGCTGGAGCGGGGCCTGCTGCGCGGCGCCGACCACGTGCTCTACGCGAGCAACGCGCTGATGGGCGAGGAGATCGGGACCACCGGCGAGCGGGCGTACTTCCTCGACCACGGGGTGGACACCGACCACTTCCGCAGGTGTCCGGAGAGCGAGCAGCCCGCCGACCTCCGGGCCGTTCCCGGGCCGCGCGTGGGGTTCTTCGGCGCGCTGGACGACTACCTGGTGGACCTCGACCTGCTCGAACGGCTCGCCGTCGAGCTGCCCCACGTCTCGCTGGTACTGATCGGCGACGCGACCGTCCCGATGGAGCGGCTGACCCGGCACCCGAACGTGCACTGGCTGGGTTTCAGGCCGTACGAGCGCATCCCCGCCTACGGGTCGGGATTCGACGTCGCGATCATGCCGTGGCTGGACACGCCGTGGATCAGGAACTCCAACCCGATCAAACTCAAGGAGTACCTGGCGCTCGGCCTCCCCGTGGTCAGCACCGACTTCGCGGAACTCGCCGCGTACGCCGACCGGGTGAGGATCGCCACCGACCCCGGTCTCTTCGTGGAGGCCGTGCGCGCGGCCCTGCGCGAGGGCGGCCTGCTGCCGGCCGAGACCGTGCGCGAATCCGTGCTGGGCGCCTCCTGGTCCTCCCGCGCCGAACGGCTGATGGCACTCGTCGAACCTTCCGCCGACCTGCCGGCCGGGTCACCCGCGAAACCCCCCGCCGGCCTGTCCACCGAACGCCCCGCCCAGCCGGTGACCGAACCGCCGCCCGCCGGGTCGGCGACCGAACCGATACCCGAAACGGCGACCGAGCCCCTCGCCGGACCGGTGTCGGGCAGGGTCGCCTCATGACCTCTGAAGAGCGAGGACGGCCCCCGGGACGCGGACACCTGCCAGGACGGTCGCTGCCGGTCCTGGCCGGGGCGGGAGCGGTGACGCTGGCGATGCTGGGCTCCTGCGCGGTCGACACCCCGGCGAGCGGCGCCCGCCCCCCGCTCACCTCTCCCACGGGCGCCTCCTCCCCGAACGCCTCCCCGCCGCCCGGCGCGCCTTCCCCCCAGGCACTCCCCCCCGAGCCCCTTCCGACGAACACCCCCCTGACCGACGTCCTCCCGAACGGCGGCGGATCGAAGGGCGGCACGTCGGCCACCGGACAGGCATGGTCGGCCGCGGGCCCTCCCGCGACGGCCGCGCGGGTGCCGTGGGAGGGCGGCCCCGCCTACTACGGCCGGTTCGCCGCACCGGCGGCCGCCGGCTGGACCAGTCCCTCGTTCTTCCCGGTGGGCGTCTGGTTCGAGTCGGTGATCACCCAGGGCGACGTGAACAAGGACAAGGCCGCCGGGATCAACACCTACGTCGAGCTGACCACCACCACGAACATGGAGCTCGTACGGAAGAACGGCATGTCGGCGCTGACGAACGTCCCGCTGCCCGGCTACGGCAAGGAGACCGTGGGCTGGCTGCTCGACGACGAGGTCGACATGTGGGCGAAGGCCGGGGACGCGCCGTGGACGGGAAAGCACCCCGGCGAGGGGGCCCTGTGCATCCCCGAGAACAAGGGCTGCGGCTTCACCGTGCTGCGTACCCAGAAGAACCGGTTCCCCCGGGGCGACGGAAGGATGCACTACGCCAACTACGGCAAGGGCGTGATGATGTGGGAGAGGGACGTGGACGCCGCCACGTTCGTCAACTACTTCACCGACGTCGTCTCGACGGACGTCTACTGGTACACCAGCGAGAGCGCCTGCCTGGACGGGAAGAACTTCCTGTCCCTGTCGCCCGCCCGGTGCCGCCGGGCCGCCAACTACGGCACCGTCATCGACCGGCAGCGCGAGCTGGACGCGCTGGACGGACGCCTCCAGCCGATCTACGCCTTCGTCGAGGTCGGCTGGCCCGCCGAGAACGACACCCGGGCGATCGAGCCGTACCAGGTGACGGGCGCGGTCATGAGCTCGCTGATCCACGAGGCCCGGGGCATCATCTACTTCAACCACAACTTCGGCGGTCCGTGCCACTCCCAGCACGTGCTGCGCGAGAAGTGCGGGGAGAGGGTCAGGCCCGCGGTGACCGAGATCAACCGCAGGATCGCGAAACTGGCGCCCGTGCTGAACACCCAGTCCTACCGGCACCGCTTCGGCCCCGGCCTCGACACCATGCTGAAACACCACCGGGGCTCGTCCTACGTCTTCGCGATGCCCCGCGCCGCGAGCACCCCCGGCAGGCGCACGTTCACCCTGCCCCGCGGGGTACGGGCCTCCCGGGCGGAGGTCCTGTTCGAGAACAGATCCGTGCCGATCGACCGCAGGGGCAGGTTCACCGACTCCTTCGCCGCCGAACACTCCCACCACATCTACCGGATCACTACTCCCTGACGTCCCGCGCCCGAGCGGACGCGAGCCGGCACCTTTCGGGTCCGGCCGTACGCCGGTGGCCGGCCCGGGGCGGCGTGGGGAGTGAAACGTTCAGAACCACCGCCCCCGCGGTGTTCCCACGGAACCGCCGGGCGACCTCGACCTGGAGGATCACGTTCTCGCTGCTGAGGGGACGGATGCCTTCCGTGCGGGATGTGATCGCCCGCGAGTCGTCCGCGTCCGCCGGGAGGCCGGGCCTCCGAAACTTTCAGTCGTTTCCTTGACAAGTTTCGAGGCTCTTTCCACACTTGGGTGCCGAACGTGACGCACCGCCCCGCCCAATTGTTAACGCAAACATATTGTGATCATCCTTCTCGGGTCGGCGGCGATCATGCTCGGAGGTGATGGCGGCCGAGGAGACTCTCGTCGCCGAGCCGAGGGCGCGGCGGGACGAACGGTCGTGAAAACCGTCGAGCCGCCTCGGCCGGACCGGCTTCACCTGCCAGAAGCATCCGGATGGCACGATCTCGGGAGGGTCCGTGGTACGGATCGTCATGGCAAGCGCTCTTCTCGCCACGTCGCTGGTGGCGGTGGCCGGGCAGGCAGCGGCCGGACAGGTCGCGGCCGCGCCTGTCATCACCGTTTCGGACAGTGTGCGTCATCAGCAGATGGACGGCTTCGGCATCTCCACGGCGTTCCGCCGGGGCGAACTGCTGCGCAACCTGTCGACGACGCAGCAGAACGACATCCTCCGCCTGTGGTTCGACCGCGAGACCGGCGCGGGGCTCAGCATCCTGCGCCTGGGCATCGGCGCCTCACCGGCCGGCAGCCCGTACGACAAGATGGTCTCCATCCAGCCGCAGAACCCGGGCGGACCCGACGCGCCGCCGAGATACGTGTGGGACGGCGACGACGGCGCCCAGGTGTGGCTGGCCAAGGTCGCGAAGTCGTACGGCCTGGAGCGGTTCTACGCCAACGCCTGGAGCGCCCCCGGCTACATGAAGGACAACGGGAGCGAGAACAACGGCGGCACCCTCAAGCCCGAGTGGCGCACGGCCTACGCCCGGTACCTGGCGCAGTACACGAAGTTCTACGCGCAGGAAGGTATCAAGATCACGGACTTGGGGTTCACCAACGAACCCGACTACACGTCGACCTACGAGTCCATGCGCTTCACCCCGGCCCAGGCCGCCGCCTTCGTCAAGGTCCTCGGCCCGCTCGCGCCCGACGTCAAGATCGCATGTTGCGACGCCTTCGGCTGGGACCAGGCCAAGGGGTACACCAACGCCATCGAGGCCGACTCCGAGGCCCGCCGCTGGGTGTCCACCTACACGGGTCACACCTACGCCAGCCAGATAACGAGCCCCCAGCCCGGGAACAAGCGCACCTGGATGTCGGAGTGGGGCCCCGACGGGAGCACCTGGAACGAGAGCTGGGACGACGGGAGCAGCCAGGACGGCTTCACCGTCGCCCAGGCCATCCACCAGGCCCTCACCGTCGGCAACGTCAGCGGCTACATCTTCTGGCTGGGAGGCTCCTCGGGAGCCACCCGGGCGATGATCCAGATCGACCCGGCGGCGCGGACGTACCGCGTGTCCAAGCGGCTGTGGGCGATGGCGGCGTACAGCCGGTTCATCCGGCCGGGCGCGGTCCGGCTCGGCACGTCGACGAGCAACTCGGCGCTGAAGGTGTCGGCGTTCCTCAACGCCGACGGATCGAAGGTCGTCGGGGTGCTGAACACCGGCAACTCGGCCGTCACCTGGGACGGCCTGCAGGGCGGCACCACCGCCTACGTCACCGACAACGCCAACTCGATGACGCGTTCCACGGTCACGGGCGGCGCCGTCACCCTCAGGCCGCGCTCCCTCACCACCGTCGTGATCGGCGACCCCACCCCGACCCCCACGCCTACTCCCACCCCCACGCCGACCCCCACCCCGACGCCGACGCCCACCCCCACGCCGACGCCGACCCCCACGCCGACGCCGACTCCCACCCCGACTCCCGTCCCCGGTGGGTGCACGGCGGCGGTCCAGACGGTGAACGCCTGGGGCGGCGGCTTCCAGTCCACCGTCACCGTGAAGGCCGGCTCCAGCGCGATCAACGGCTGGACGGTGAAGTGGACCTGGCCCGGCTCGCAGTCCATCACCCAGTTGTGGGGAGGCATACGGTCCGGCTCGGGAGCGGCCGTCACCATCAAGAACGAGACCTGGAACGGCGGCCTCGCCGCCGGCGCCACCACCACGTTCGGGTTCACCGCCACCGGCCCCGCCGCCACACCGCCAATGACATGTGAGGCCTCCTGACCCGGCGACGACCACCCACGGCGCGGCGGTGAAGACCGCCGCGCCGTAGAGGACGACCGTTCACTCCCGGGCACCGGGACACCGGGGCACCCAGAGGGCACTCCGACCGGATCACCCTGTGGTCTCGCCGTGAGGGGAGAAACGCCAGCGGGCCCAGACGGTCTTGCCGGGACGGCCGGGGAGGTGGGTGACGCCGTGGTCGTGGGCGAGGGCCCCGACGATGGTCAGGCCACGTCCGTGGACGGCCTCGGCGTCGAGGACGAGGCGGCGGAGCCGTCCCGGCCCCCGGTCGGTCACCTCGATCCGAAGCTCGTCCGCCCCGGCCCGCATGGAGAACCTGACCACCGGCTCGCCGTGGACGATCGCGTTGGCGAGCAGCTCGCCGGTCACCAGGACGACGTCGTCGGCGAGATGGTGCAGCGTCCAGGCGGTGAGGGTCTCGCGCACCATGGCGCGAGCCTTGGAGACGATCGGCAGGTCGTGCGGCAGGTCCCAGCAGACGGCATGCGGCTCGTCCGGGGAGCGCCGATCGGCTCCCTTCGGCGCATCCGGAGGTCGCGAGGTGTCGTCGTCCGGAGTCTCGGTCATGCTCTCTCCTCGGGGAGGCGGTGTGCCGTGTCCGGCTCGCGCGTCAGGTGGCGTGGTTCCCCGCCGATGCCGCCCGCGTCGTGGAACGCGCGGAGTGCGCCCGCTCACGCGGTCACTCCCTGCCGGTACGGGGCGTGCCTGCCCGATGGGGTACGGGAGCCCGGCGGCCGTCCGCGCCGGTACGGCACCGAGGTCGCGGCGACGGGCTGCTCCGCCCTCCGGTGACGGCCGGGGGACCCCTCGGAGGTCCGAGGGGGAGGAGCGGCGAGAACCACGGGGCCCGGAATCGAGCGGATGGGCGTCGCGACGGGCGGGCGCCCGGACAGGTCGAGGCGACGACGGGCTGCCATCCGGGCACGGACCTGGGCGGGGGTGGGCTGCTCCCAGTGGTGGTGCGCGCGGTGCGGCAGGCTGGCGGCCTCGTGCGCGTACGGGGGATGGCCGCACCAGCGGCAACCGAGCGGCATCGGCGGCCGGTCCGCATGCCAACGCACCCGGATCGGCCTGGGGTTTCCTCTAGGGTCGTACATCAGGTCGGACCTCCAGAGTCCGGTCGAGGGACTCGTCCCGGCCTGTGATGCCGTGACGGGTCCCGCTTTCGTTTCTGAGACGAGGGCTGTGTTTCCGGGACAGGAGCGGCGCTGCCCGTGCGTTCACTGCGGGGTCAAAAGCCCGCCGCCCGTCAGGTCAGGGCTCACCGGGAGGTGACGGCTTCGTACCCGGTGGTTGTGCGGGCCGTCTGCCGATGTCTCGTGTTCTGGTACTCCGGTGTTACTGCCAGCACTCTTTTTTGGACATAGCTGATTATTTCAACGGCAGGCTTACAGGGGGCTTTCGTTGTGCGCGGCGAGCGGTTTCTTCGGTGACGTTCTCGCGCCTTCCGTCTCTTCACAGGGTGCTCCCGGAAGGCTACGGTGGGTGCCGAAACTCCCTGCACATTCTCGGGACACTTTGTAGTGGACTGTGTTCTTCTGTGTCGCCGGAGTAGCGCCCCCACAGGACGGAGCTGTAATGTCCGTTTTCTATGAATCCGATCCTTCTGTAAAGCCTCTGGTGCTTTTAGGGGTCGAACTCCGTAAACATCGAAAAAGAACTGGTATCTCCATAGAGCGCCTGGCGGAAGTCGTCCAGTTCAGCGCGAGTCTGATCGGCTTCATCGAGCGAGGGCAGCGCACGGCCAGCCGGAACTTCATGGAGCGGTACGACGAGGCCGTGGACGCGGGTGGAGAGCTCGTCCGGCTCTGGGAGCAGCTCACCCGTGCGGCAAGTCCCCGGTGGTTCCGGGGCTGGCTGGACATCGAGCAGGAAGCGCACTCCCTGCACACCTGGCAACCTCTCGTCGTTCCAGGCCTGCTGCAGATCGAGGAATACGCGCGGGCGGTCATCCGCTGCGAGCCCGGTATAACCGAGGAGCAGACGGAGAAGGCCGTCGCGGCACGAATGGAGCGACAGGAGATCTTCAGGCGAACCAACCCACCGCTGTTCCGCGCGGTACTGGACGAAGGCGTGCTGCATCGTCCGGTCGGCAGTAAGGAAGTGATGCGTCGACAATTCGAGCGCCTCATGGAGGCGGTAGAATCTCCGCGAATCGGAATTCAGGTTATCCCTGCGGCGCGGGGAGTGATGACCGGGCTTCTTGGTGGCTTCGCTATCGCACAGATTCCGGGAGGTCCGGATAACGTGTACATCGAGTCCATAATTCATGGACACGTGACAAGTCGCCCAGAAGACGTTGAAGCTATCCATAGCAGATACGACACTCTGCGAGCCGAGGCGCAACCTCAGCACATGTCCATCGAGTTGATCAGAGAGGCAGGGAAACTGTGGATCTGAGTGATGAACTGAAGGGTGCAGCCTGGCGCAAGGCCGCCAAGAGCGGGGCCAACCAGGGCGACTGCTTGGAGGTGGCTCCGTTGTCGGGTGGTCGGGTGGGTCTGCGGGACACCGAGGCTCCCGGGCGGGCGCCGTTCGTGGTGAGCGCGAGCGTCTGGGACGCCTTCATCGACGGCGCGAAAAAGGGCGAGTTCGACTTCTGACTCCCTGTCCGGTGCGCGGGGAAGCTTTTGATCGCTGTCAGAACTTTTCCCGCGCATCGTTGTCCCCAGGAGAGAGGCAGGGAAGCTGTGGATCTGAACGACGAGCTGAAGACCGCGATCTGGCGCAAGGCCACCAAGAGTGGATCCGACCAGGGCAACTGCCTGGAAGTAGCCCCGCTATCGGGTGGTCGGGTGGCTCTGCGCGACACCGAGGCTCCCGAGCGGGCGCCGTTCGTGGTGAGCGCGAGCGTCTGGGACGCCTTCGTCGACGGCGCCAAGAAGGGCGAGTTCGACTTCTGATCCTCACCATCTGGTACGTGGGAAAGACCTTGGTCGTCGCTGGACCTTTTCCCGTGCGTCATTGTCCGCAGGAGAGATGTGGAGAAGCTGTGGATCTGAGTGATGAACTGAAGAGCGCGGCCTGGCGCAAGGCCACTAAAAGCGGTTCCAATCAGGGCAACTGCCTGGAAGTAGCCCCGCTATCGGGTGGTCGGGTGGGTCTGCGTGACACCGAGGCTCCCGGGCAAGCGCCGTTCGTGGTGAGTGCGAGCGTCTGGGAGGCCTTCATCGACGGCGCCAAGAAGGACGAGTTCGACTTCTAGTTCGAACCCGCGAGACATGAGAAGCCCTCGGCCGGGTGGCCAAGGGCTTCTGTCGTCGTACGGCTATGCCACGGTGTATTCGACGTCCCCGAAGTCGGCCACCACGCGAAGCCGTCCGCCGAGGGCCTCCACGTAGGAGCGCAGGGTCGCCACCTCGGCACGGTCGATCTGGCCGCCTCTCCGCCATCGGTACGTTCGTGTCATACCACTGATCCCAGTTGCCGACCCTGTCGCCTGCGACCAGGAGCACCGCCCGGTGAGCCGGGTCGAACGCGAACAGAATGCGGATCTCGCTTTTTTGGATGAACCTGGCCTCAACTCTTTTGGGAGCTGTTCGAGGTTCAGACGTGGCCGGACCGCCTGTTCTGAAACTTTCACGACCATTGACTTATTCAAGTCAGTGAATTGAGAATGCTCAACGTCGTTCGAGAGGGCCACCAGCTGCCATGTCCATGATCCGATCCGAAGGCGTGTGGCCGTTCTTTCGGCATCGATGCGGCAGTTGTCGAGGACGCCGGCGAGGCCCCCGCCTACGACCACCGGATCCGATCCTGAGGCGGCAGATCTCCGGATCCACCAGGGAGAAAGAGGAAATCCATGAGACATCGCATCGCGCTGGCCGCGGCGACGGCCGTCGGCCTCGCGGCCGTGGGGGCCGCGCTCTTGAGCCCGCCGGCCTCCGCCGCCGACAGCGGCTGCTCGGTGAAGTACAAGGTCGCCGGCGAGTGGCAGGGCGGCTTCCAGGGGGACGTCTCAATCACCAATCTGGGCGATCCACTGACCGGCTGGACGCTGGAGTTCGACTTTCCCACCCCCGGACAGGGCGTGACCAACGGCTGGAGCGCCGACTGGTCGCAGTCCGGCGCGCACGTCACCGCCAAGAGCCTTGGCTGGAACTCCAACGTGGCCACCGGCGCCTCGGTGTCGATCGGCTTCACCGGCAAGTGGAGCGGCGGTAACCCCGTTCCCACCGTCTTCAAGGTCAACGGCATCGCCTGCGACGGCCAATCCCCAACCCCAACCCCGACCCCAACCCCAACCCCGACCCCAACCCCGACCCCGACCCCCACCCCGACCCCCACTCCCACTCCCACCCCTGATCCCGGCGGCCCGGCACCGCAGTTGCGCGTCTCCGGCAACAAGATCGTCACCGCCGACGGCAAGCCGTACCGGCTGCTGGGTGTCAGCCGCTCCAGCGGGGAGTACGCCTGCGTCCAGGGCAAGGGGACGTGGGACCACGGCCCGGTGGACCAGGCTTCGGTCGATGCGATGAAGAGCTGGAACATCCACGCCGTCCGCATCCCGCTCAACGAGGAGTGCTGGCTCGGCACCAACGGCACGCCCAGCGGTGCCCTCTACCAGCAGGACGTCAAGGACTACGTGAACCTGCTGGTCGCCAACGGCATCACGCCGATCCTCGACCTGCACTGGAACTGGGGACAGTTCACCGGCGTCTCCTGGGCGTGCACCGACACCACGGCGACCTGCCAGAAGCCGATGCCCGACGCCATGTACGCCCCGCAGTTCTGGACCGGTGTCGCGAAGGCCTTCAAGGGCAACAACGCGGTGGTCTTCGACCTGTTCAACGAGCCGTGGCCGGAATACGGCACCGGTGACACCACCTCGGGCTGGAAGTGCCTGCGCGACGGCGGGACCTGCCCCGGCTTCTCCTACGAGGTCGCGGGGATGCAGAGCCTGGTCGACGCCGTCCGGGCGACGGGGGCGACCAACATCGTCATGGTCGGCGGCCTGGCCTGGTCGAACGACGTGAGCCAGTGGATGCAGTACAAGCCGAACGACCCGACCGGCAACCTGGCCGCCTCGTGGCACTCCTACAGCTTCAACTACTGCTCCAACGAGGCCTGCTGGGACAGCCAGATCGCCCCGCTCGCCGCGAAGGTCCCCGTGGTGACCGGTGAGTTCGGCGCGGACGACTGCGGCTACGACTACATGGACCGGCTCACCAAATGGGCCGACAAGAACGGCGTGTCGTACCTGGCCTGGACCTGGAGCCCCTGGGGCTGCACCCAGGGCGCGGTGCTCATCAAGGACTGGAACGGCACGCCCGAGCCCGGCATCGGTGCGGGCTACAAGACGCACCTGCTCTCCCAGGACCCGTACGCGTGATCCCCTGTCCCGGCCGCGGATGATCGCACCGGGCCCGGCCGTCGCACCGTGACGGCCGGGCCCGTCGGGTGAACGGCCGTCACGGAGCCCGCGCTCAGCCGCTCGAACGCCCCGCGATGAGGACGAGCCGAGGACGCGGCTCGCCGTCCGGCGGACGCCGGAGGTGAAAGTTCCACGACATCTCACCTCAACGGTGCGAACGCGGCACGACAAGAACCCAGGTGGTGAGCCGACGGCACGGGGACGTCCCGGAAATCGGATCCACGCTCTTGACGCCGCGGCCTCCGTTGAATTGACTCAATGACACTGCCGACTGTGAATCGGCTTCGGACAAATAATGATGTTAGCGTTAACATTTTTGCAGCCGAATATGTTCGAACAGCGCCGTTCGATCGTTGTCCCCTGATCGAGAGAAGAGGGCATGATGCTTTTCGGGAGCCTGAGAAGGGCGTTCACGGCCGGTGCGAGCGTGCTGGTCGCCGTCGCCTGCCTGACCGGCGGCGGTACCGCCCAGGCCGCCGCCGTCACCGGCCCGTGTGACATCTACGCCTCGGGCGGGACACCGTGCGTGGCGGCGCACAGCACCACCCGGGCGCTGTACGGCGCCTACAACGGCCCGCTCTACCAGGTACGCCGCTCCTCGGACAACACCGTCCGCGACATCGGCGTGCTCAGCGCGGGCGGAGTCGTCGACGCCACCACCCAGGACTCCTTCTGCGCCAATACGAGCTGCCTGATCACCATCCTCTACGACCAGTCCGGCCGCAACAACCGCCTCACCCAGGCACCCCCCGGCCACTGGCCCGGCCCCGGACCGGGCGGATGGGACAACCTCGCCGACGCCAAGGCCGCCCCGATCACCATCGGCGGCCAGAAGGCCTACGGCGTGCGCATCGAACCCGGCACCGGCTACCGCAACAACAACACCAACGGCGTGGCGACCGGCGACCAGCCCGAGGGCATCTACGCCGTCGTCGACGGCACGCACTACAACCAGTGGTGCTGCTTCGACTACGGCAACGCGCAGACCGACGGCCAGGCCGACGAGCGCGCCATCATGGAGACCGTCTACTTCGGCGCCAACAAGCAGTGGGGCTACGGCGCCGGAGCCGGTCCCTGGATCATGGCCGACCTGGAGTGGGGGCTGTTCTCCGGGGTGAACGCCGGTTACAACAACCTCGCGCCCATCAACCACCGTTTCGTCACGGCCATCGTCAAGGGCGAGCCGAACCACTGGGCGATCCGGGGCGGCAACGCCCAGTCGGGCGGCCTGACGACCTACTACGACGGGCGGCGCCCCAACGGCTACCACCCGATGAAGAAGGAGGGCGCCATCCTGCTCGGCATCGGCGGCGACAACAGCGTCTCCGGCCGCGGCACCTTCTTCGAGGGCGTGCTGACCTCCGGCTACCCCACGGCCGAGACCGAGAACGCCGTGCAGGCCAACATCGCCGCCGCCGGCTACGCCCCCTCCGGAGGCACCCCGCAACAGGGCTCGCAGATCGTCGGGGCCCAGTCGAACCGCTGCGCCGACGTTACCGGCAACAGCACCGCCAACGGGGCCCAGGCGCAGCTGTGGGACTGCGGCACCGGCACCAACCAGCGCTTCACCCACACCTCCGGCAAGCAGTTGCAGGTGTACGGCAACAAGTGCCTGGACGCCTACGCCCGGGGGACCGTCAACGGCACCCAGGTGGTCATCTGGGACTGCAACGGCGGCACCAACCAGCAGTGGAACGTCAACGCCAACGGCACCGTCACCGGCGTGCAGTCCGGCCTGTGCCTCGACGCCAACGCGGCCGGTACGGCCAACGGCACCAAGCTCATCCTCTGGGCCTGCAACGGCGGCGCCAACCAGCGCTGGAGCCTGCGTAGCTGACCCTGACCGGCCGGTTCGGCGTACGAGGGCGAGCGGGTGGAGCGTGCTGGGCGGAGGTCCGGACACCTGGGCGGAGGCATGGCCCCCGGGAGCGGACCTCCGTCGGCACGGCGCGAGCGGGCAGGGGTGACATCGACACCGGAGGGGGAGAAGTCACCCGGCGGGCTCTCGGCCGGCCGTCAGCCGACGTACGGCTCGACGCGGTCCCGGGCACGTCGGCCGACCACGTCCGGCTCGTCCGCGGCACCTCCGGCGATCCGATCCGCGGCACGGCGATCCGACCCCGTCCCGGAGGACGACCGCAGCCGGTCGGTCAGGAATCCCTGGAAGTGCGGGCAGGTCATGATGTCGTCGTGCGGGCATTCCAGGCCGCCCTCCAGCATGTCGAGGGCGGCCTGTGCCCTGGCGATCCGTGCCAGCAACCTCTCGCGGTGGCGGGCCATCACCTCGTGGCGGTCCGGTGCGGACCGGACGGCCAGCATCGTCCGGATGTCCGCGAGCCCGAAGCCCGCCTCCTTCGAGATCAGGATCGCCGCCACCCGGTACAGGTCCGCGTCGGTGTAGCGGCGGCGGTCACCCGCACGGGCCGGGGTCATCAGTCCTTCCGACTCCCAGTGGCGCAGCACGTGGGTCGGCAACCCGAACTGGGCGGCCACTTCACCGATTGACTTCATGTCGACATTAAGTCGCACACTCATGACCATGTCCACACTACTTACCGTCCTCGACTTCCTCGACGACCTCCCCCAAGCCCGCGACCTGCGGGAACACACGTACAAGGCGCTGGGCGACACCGTCGTCGACGTCGGCTGCGGAAGCGGGCGCGCCGTCGGCGAGCTGGCCGCCCGCGGGGCGAGGGCCATCGGCGTCGACCTGGACCCCGCCATGATCCAGGTCGCGGCCGAGCGCTGGCCCTCGGGCGAGTTCCACGTCGCCGACGCCGCCGCGCTGCCTCTCGACGACGGCTCGGTCACCGGCTACCGCGCCGACAAGCTCCTGCACGCCCTCCCCGAGCCCGAACGGGCCGTCGCAGAGGCCCGCCGGGTCCTGGCCGCGAACGGCCGCGCGGTGCTCGTCGGCCACGACTGGGACACGTTCGTGATCGACTCCGACGATCCCGCGTTCATCCGCACGCTCGTCCACGCCCGCGCGGACACCATGCCGCACCCGCGGATCGCCCGCCGGTACCGGAACCTCCTGCTGGACAACGGGTTCGCCGACGTCACCGTCGAGGTCCACACGATCGTGTGGACGGGCACCGAGGGACTGCCGATGCTCGCCGGCCTGGGAGAGGGCGCCTGGCTCGACGACCAGGACGCCAGAGCGCGCGCCGACCGGCTGTTCCTCGCCATCCCGATCTTCCTCGCCTCCGGGACCCGCGCCGCCTGAGCACCGGTACGGCGTTGGAGGGTGATCTTCGGAGGTGTGGCGGCTGATACCCGATTGTCGGGCTCGCAACCGACACGCGAGCCCGACGTCGCCGCGTCCCGCAGGGGTCCGACCTGTCACGAGAAGCGGTACGAGAAAACACGCCGACTCAGGGATCTCAACGTAAAAGCGTAGAGGCACCACCTCGACACGACCGGTTTCGCCGTATTAAAGAGTCCTATGGCAATATTTTTATATAATTTCCCTTAGACGGTCAAATATGCTTCTTTGGCAATATTGTCCGCGTTGCGACATGTGTAGTCATTGGCTCGTCCATGGGAGGTCTGTCGGTAGATCTCGAGGCAGGTGAAACGGGTTGGCCGCTGAGGTGTGCAGTAATTTCCTGACACCGCTCAGCTGGAGCTATACCCTTAACTTCTATGCCTGAGCTTGACTCAACCTACATGCGAACGCAAGCTTGCAGGGCGACGCCTACACCCTGGCTTTGCCTGCCGGATGAGTTGATGCTTACTCACCACACCTTTCGTTCGGACAAATATATAGAAGCGCCTAGGTATGACCGGGAACGGGAAATTTCTCTCTTAACGGGCAAACTTTCAGTTGAACAGGCCAGCCGCTATCGAAGACGTGTGACAACCGCCAGGGCGCTTGAGTTAGCCTCCGTACGGCATGTATCAGCAGGTAAGCTCCGGGTGGAAGGGTTCGCGGTCGTGCACACGCCGGGACGTTTCATCGGTAAATGCGGAGTCGACCTGCAGCATGTTTCGATCGTTTGGCCGAATGACGATCCCGTCAATCGCCAGGACATTCCATGGCCTCAGGCCGTGTCGGAACGCTTCGTGCAGTGCTTCAATGGGTACCAATAGACGGGAGGTGAGACGGATGAATCTGGACTCGCTCATCAAGCGAGGCAGTCTTCCATGGCGGCCAAGACCGGAAGTGGTCGATCTTGATGTCTGGCATGAGTACGAGATCCCGTTGACGGGCACTTTTCGTGTGCACGGTGACCTCATCTTGTTCGCTCAGGTGCTAGAGGGCTCTCGTGGGCTGTCTGCCTGGGCTTATGTCTGCCTTGACGCCTCGGAGGCTCGCGAGGTGGCAGACGTGACATTCGACTCCCTGGAACATCTGGACAGCTTCGTCGAGGCCAAATTCCTTGGCCGAGAGGCCGTGCTGGCCCTGGCGATGGAAGATCGAATAGACAACTGGACACGGAGCGAAGTCGTCGGCGGACTGCTGTCAGCCGTTGAGGGCTTCATCAATGATGTGATTCAGGACACGGCGACCACCGCAAAGGTGCCGGACCCCAAGCAGCGTGTCCTGGCCAAGATTGCGAGCCTGGAGGCTGCGAAGTCCCAGTTGGCTCCTGCCTAGTGCTGTGACCGGAAACGATCGCCGGGTTGGCATGTAGAGCGCTCGTGCCGATTGGATGGGTGCTGATCACGTTCGATCGGCGCTCAGGAGGCCAGGTGACGCAACCGGTCAAGGTCCGCAGGCTCACGGACCCAGAAGGGCAGAAGCTGCAACGCATCGTGCGGCGCGGCACGATGAGCACGGTGCGGTATCGGCGGGCGATGATCCTGCTGGCCTCGGCCGGCGGTAACACGATGGCGGTCATCGCCCGCCTGGTGGCCGCCGATGAGGACACGGTGCGCGATGTGATTCATCGTTTCAACGAGATCGGGCTGGCCTGCCTGGACCCTCGGTGGGCGGGAGGCCGTCCCCGCCTGCTGAGTCCTGACGATGAGGCGTTCATCGCGCAGACGGCCACCACACGACCGGCCAAACTCGGCCGGCCCTTCACCCGCTGGTCCATCCGCAAGCTCCTGGACTACCTGCGCCGCCTGCCGGGCCGTGCCCTCACCCTGGGCCGGGAGACCTTACGCACCTTGCTGGTCCGCCACGGCATCACCTTCCAACGCACCAAGACCTGGAAGGAATCCCCAGACCCGGACTTCGAGACCAAACTCGACGCGATCGAGTACGCCCTCACCCACCGGCCCGAGCGCACCTTCGCCTTCGACGAGTTCGGCCCGCTCGGCATCCGGCCCACCGCCGGCACGGGCTGGGCACCGCGAGGCAAACCGGACCGGCTGCCGGCCACCTACCGCCGCACCCAGGGCGTGACCTACTTCCACGGCTGCTACTCGGTCGGCGATGACCTGCTGTGGGGCATCAACCGAGCCCGCAAGGGCATCGCCCCCACCTGGACCGCCCTGAAATCGATCCGCACCGCCCGCCCCGACGGCGCACCCATCTACGTCATCCTCGACAACCTCTCAGCGCACAAGAACTGGCGCATCCGCACCTGGGCCAAGAACAACAAGGTCAGGCTGCTGTTCACGCCGACCTACGCCTCCTGGGCCAATCCGATCGAGGCGCACTTCGGCCCGCTGCGCCAGTTCACCCTGGCCAACTCCGACCATCCCAACCACACCGTCCAAACTCGCGCCCTGCACGCCTACCTGCGCTGGCGCAACGCCCACGCCCGCCACCCAGACGTGCTGGCCGCCCAACGCCGCGAACGCGCCCGCATCCGTAGTGAGAAGGGCATCCGCTGGGGCGGACGCCCCCTCACACCGGCAGCCTGAAATCCCCACTCAACCCGGCAAACGTTCCCGGTCACAGCACTAGCTGCCTTGGAGCACACGAAACCTCTGGCCGCCTGGCCGGGGGTTTCCGTCGTTGACCTGTCCCCTCCCGATGGCTGAGGCTCGTTTTTCCTTCATGGGGATCCTTGGTCGAGCCGAGAGCTTTCGTGCAGATTTCTGACGTGCGGTCCGAGGCACTCCGGATCCGCGCGGACGCCGGCCGGTCATGGCCGCTCCGTAAGGATGCGGTTCAGGTGGTGGTCCAGGGTGCGCCGTACGTCCGTCAGGGGGCGGCGGCGGTGCAGCAGGTCGAGGCCGAGCCCGCTCACGCCGCCGACGAGCAGGACCGCCTCCTGTGCCGCGTCGATCGAAGGGCGGGCGCCGGCCGCCGTGATCAGATCGGCGACCAGGTCCTCCAGTGGGCTTCCCTCGTGCAGGAAGACCGCCGCCAGCGCGGGATCGGTGAGGCTCCGCGCGTAGTAGGCGGTCATCACCCGCAGGTTCGCGCGGCGCCGGTCGTCGAGCGGGAGCAGCTCCTCCAGGGTGGCGCGCAGCAGCACCCGCGGGTCGGAGGCGTCACGCAGCGCCGCGATCCGCTCCCGGCCCCGGTGCCCGTTCTCCCGGTGCAGCAGCTGCAGGGCGGTGACCAGCAGGTGGTGCTTGTCGGTGAAGTGGTACTGCACGACCCGGGCGGACACACCCGCCTCGGCGGCGATCTCCCGGACGGTGGCCATCTGGAGGCCGCGCTCGGCGGCGATCCGCCAGACCGCCTCGACGATCTGGCGCCGGCGGCCGGCCGGCTCCGGCGCGGTGGGAGCCGGGACCGGCGGGTTCCTGCGGGCCCGGTACGCCCGGGCCTGGCAGCCACGGGAGCAGTAGACCGGGCGGCGTCCACGCGCGGACGCCCGCAGCGGGCCACGGCAGACCCGGCACCTCTTTTCGTCACCCACACTTCCAGCTTAACCGCATCATTACCGTGACGTATTCGCTGCTGAAGCCTTGCTGACAGGGGATATCCGATGGTGTCGTTGATACATTCGTATCTCGACGGGAGTGAACTGTGAACGAAGCCTGGTACCGGCTGGCGATGCTTCTCACGCTCATCGCGGGCGTCTGGGAGGGCCCGATGGCGATCGTCTTCCGCGTGTTCACCGACAAGGCCCCGAACGTGCTGGTGGCGGCGAACTACCTGCCCGCCCCGTGGTGTTACGTCGCCGCCGTGGCCGCGACGGTCGTCGCGTTCGCGGTGATCGCCTTCCTGGACGTCCGGCACAAGCGGGTGACGTCCGCCGCCGAATGATCCCGCGACGGCTCCTGCCCCGGGCGCTCGCCGGGGCGCCGGGCAACGACGAGATGCGCGGCCCTGGGCGGCGGGACAAGGGGTAGCGTGCGGTGATGAGCTTCCGGCTGGCGGCGTACGCCGTGTGCGTCGAGGAGGGGCGGGTGCTGCTCGCCTGCCATGTGGGACACCAGGGCGAGCGGACCTGGACCCTTCCGGGCGGGAGGGTCGAGCACGGGGAGGACCCGTCCGACGCGGTCGTCCGGGAGGTCGCCGAGGAGACCGGCTGCGCAGGGGTGGTCGAACGGCTGCTGGGGGTGGATTCACGGGTGATCCCCGCGGCCGACCGCCTGCCCGGCCTTCCCGAGCACCAGAACGTCGGCGTCTTCTACCGGGTACGCGTCACCGGCGGCCGGCTCCGTCCCGAGCCGAACGGCGAGACCGCCGAGTCGGTCTGGACCCCGATCCCCGACGTCGCACGCCTCCGCCGGTCGTCGCTGGTCGAGGTCGGCCTCGCCCTGGCACGCACCCTTCCGGCGACCGGGCATGTCGATCCCGTCCCGGTCGGCGGCCTGATCCGGCACTGAGCGTCCACCACCCGGCACCGGCCGGGAAATGTCGGTCCACGAGCGTAGGCTCGCCGCGCCGATGTCCGGGAGGTCTCCGCCACCCGCCGGCCCGCGTTTCGGGGTGTGCGGGTGACACGGTTGACCCTGACACGGTGTGAGGTCGTAAACCAGAGGAATCATGTTCAGCATTGGAGATTTCGCCCGCCTCGGCCGGGTGTCCGTACGCATGTTGCGGCACTACGACACGTTCGGACTGCTCCGGCCCGCCCGGGTCGACCAGGCCACCGGCTACCGCTACTACGAGGCACGGCAGCTGTCCCGGCTCAACCGGTTGATCGCGCTCAAGGACCTCGGCCTCAGCCTCCAGCAGGTGGGGCGGATCCTCGACGAGAAGGTCGGCCTGGAGGAGCTGCACGGCATGCTGCGGCTCCGCCGCGCGGAGCTGGAGGCGCGGGTGGCCGACGACACGGCGCGGCTGGCCCGGGTGGGCGCGAGACTCCGAACGATCGAAACGGAGGGCGTCATGCCCATCGATGTCGTGGTCAAGAGTGTTCCCGCGATCCGCCTCGCCGAGTTGAGCGATGTCGCGGAGAGCTTCGAGTCGGACAAGATCGGCCCGGTGATCCAGCCGCTGTACGGGGAGCTGTGCAAGCGGCTCGACGAGGCCGGTCTCGCGATCGTCGGTCCCACGGTGGCGTACTACGAGCAGCTTCCCGAAGGGGTGCGGGTGCACGCCGGCGCTCCGGTGAACGCGGAGCGGGACGGGACCTACGACTTCGACGTCGTCGACCTGCCCGCGATCGAGAGGGCGGCCACGGTCGTCCACCACGGGCCCATGGAGAACGTGGACGCCACGGTCCAGCAGCTCGCCCAGTGGATCGAGGACAACGGCTACCGCAGCTCCGGCATGGCCCGCGAGGTCTACCTCACCTACGGCGAAGGCGACCCGTCGACCTGGGTGACCGAACTGCAGGAAGTCATCACGCCACACCCGTAGAACCGCCGGCCGAACCTCCGGGGGGCACGTGTCCCAGCTCCGTGGCCGGCGGAGCGGACTCCCGGGGGCGTCGCGACACGGCTCGTCGCCCGGCTCCAGCCCGTCCCGGTGACCGGAAACGATCACCGGGACGGGCTGGGGCCGGGATGACAGAAGGAAGATCGGT
Source organism: Streptosporangium sp. DT93 (assembly GCF_049844535.1). Taxonomy (NCBI): domain Bacteria; kingdom Bacillati; phylum Actinomycetota; class Actinomycetes; order Streptosporangiales; family Streptosporangiaceae; genus Streptosporangium; species Streptosporangium sp. DT93. The sequence continues at coordinate 187,449 of NZ_JBNCLF010000001.1, read as the reverse complement.
CAAAGGTCAACGAGTCGTCTGAGGGGCCTGGTAGCGTCGGAGGCCGGTATCGATCTTGATTTGAGATGATATTTCACTATGAGTGACAGTGACGCCGTCGCGTCCGCGTGGGCGCGTGTCGACACCACCGTTCCGCACTCCGCGAGGGTGTGGAACTTCCTGCTCGGCGGCAAGGACAACTTCCCGGTGGACCGCGAGGCCGGGGAGACCCTGCTCAGGCTGTTCCCCGACTTCGCGATGGTCGCGCGCCTGCAGCGTGACTTCCTCGTCCGCTCCGTCCGCTACCTGGTGCGCGAGGCCGGGATCCGGCAGTTCCTGGACATCGGCACCGGGCTGCCCACGGCGAACAACACCCACGAGGTCGCCCAGGGCATCGCGCCGGAATCGCGCGTGGTGTACGTGGACAACGACCCCATCGTGCTGGTGCACGCCCGCGCCCTGCTCACCGGCACCCCTGAGGGTGCCGCGTACTACGTCGACGCGGACGTCCGCAACCCCGAGCTCATCCTGGAGGGGGCGGCCACGACGCTGGACCTCGGCCGGCCGACAGCGGTCATGATGCTGAGCATCGCCGGGCAGGTGACCGACGACGACGACCCCCAGGGCATCATCGACCGGCTGCTGGAGCCCCTCGTTCCCGGGAGTTATCTGGCGCTGAGCGACGGCACGAACACCAACCCGGCCCTGATCGAGGCCGTCACCGCCTACAACGCGAGCTCCGCCAACACCTACCAGCTCCGCAGCCCGGAGCGGATCGCCGGTTTCTTCGACGGCCTGGAGCTGGTGGAGCCGGGTGTGGTGCCGACACCGGAGTGGCGTCCCGAGCCGGACCGCTGGGACGAGCCCTCCCCCGTGGTGAGCGCGTTCTGTGGGGTGGCCCGCAAGCCTTGAGTTCCGCGGCCCACCCCGCAGACCCACCCCGCAGATCCCGAGCCATGCGAACCGGTCCTCCGCCGTCGTGCGAGAGACCCGGCCGTCCTCTCCGCTCAGGCGTGCTCGCGGGCGAACCAGGCGACGGTCCGGCGCAGGCCCTCCTCCAGGCCGACGGCGGGACGCCATCGGAGGATCCCGGCGGTGTCGGTCAGGTCGGCGATCCTGGCGCTGTCGAGGGGGCGGTCGCCGAGGGCGCCGTAGCGGGGACGGGCCTCGCCGCCTGCGACGTCGCCGACGATCCGGGCGAGCAGGTCCACGGTGTCGCGGATGGAGGTGCCCTCTCCCGCGCCGATGTCGAAGGTACGTCCCCCCGCCTCCGGGCACGCGCCCGCCGCGAGGAAGGCGTCGACCACGTCGTCGACGTAGACCCAGTCGAGCTCGCGCGTGCCGCTGCCCAGCTCGGGCTCCTGCCCGCGCAGCAGCGACAGCGTCACGTACGGGACCAGCTTGCGGACGTCCTGGGGGCCGGGACCGTAGACCATGCCGATCCGCAGGTTGCTCACCTGGACGCCCCACAGGTGGTGGAACATCCGCGCGTACCCTCCGGCGGCCCACTTGGAGGCCGCGTACGGCGAGGACGGCGCCCGCTCGCCCTCGTCCGGCCGGAGCTCCTCCAGCGAGCCCGCCAGCACCACCCGGGTGTGCGGGCTGTCGGTGACCGCTGTGAGCAGGTTGACCACGCCGGTGAGGTTGCTGTGCAGCATCGGCAGGACGAGCTTCGGGTCCCTGGCCCCGGCGACCTCGCTGGCCAGGTGGAACACGACGTCCGGGCGGACGGAACGGACCAGGGCCCCGACCGCGTCCGCGTCGGCGACATCGGCGACGTGCCACGTCTCCCCGTGCTCGGAGCCCTCCCGTGCCCTGCGGCCGACGGCGTGCACGTGCGCGCCGAGCTCGCCCAGGCGCCTGACCAGGTGGGTCCCGATGAAGCCGCCGGCTCCCGTCACCAGCACGGGCCTCGCGCGCCAGTGCTCCTCCGTCAACGGGTCGGCCATGTGCTTTCTCCTGGTTCGGGGGGATTTGCGCTAACAAGCGGTAAGGCCCGCTCCGAGGAGCGGGCCTTACCGTGGGGTCGTGCGCCGGTTCCCGATCAGCCGGTGCCGTTCCCGGTCACCAGGCGCCGTCCGCATCGGCCGACGCCTTCGCCGATCGACCGGCGCCGTTCCCTGCCGACCGGCGCCGTTCCCGGTCGGCCGACGCCGGAGTCGGTACCGGTCAGCCGATGCGCCAGGTGTCCCCGGCCAGCAGCAGGTCGTTCAGGTCGCCCGGGCCCTTGTCGCCGACGGCCGCCTCGAGCTGGGCGGCCATGAGCTCGTCGTAGGACGGGCGGTCGACGTCGCGGAAGATCCCGATCGGCACGTGCTCGAACGAGGGCTCGTCCAGCCGGGAGAGCGCGAACGCCAGCGACGGGTCGGCGCGGTGGGCGTCGTGGACGAGGATCTCCTCCTCGCTCACCGCCGACCTCGGGACGACCTCGATGCCGCCGTCGGCCGCCCGGCGCACGGCCTTGGAGGCCGAGGCGATGGGCATGCCGTGCTCCAGGCGCAGCGTGATCTCGTCGCGCTGCTCCGGGTCCTTCAGCGGCTCGAAGGCGTTGTCGTTGAAGATGTTGCAGTTCTGGTAGATCTCGACCAGGGAGGTCCCCCGGTGCTCGGCGGCCTCGCGCAGCACCGACTGCAGGTGCTTGCGGTCGGAGTCGAGGGTCCTGGCCACGAAGGACGCCTCGGCGCCGATGGCCAGCGAGATCGGGTTGAACGGCTTGTCCAGCGAGCCCATCGGGGTCGACTTCGTGATCTTGCCGACCTCGGAGGTCGGGGAGTACTGCCCCTTGGTCAGGCCGTAGATCCTGTTGTTGAACAGCAGGATGTTCAGGTTGACGTTGCGGCGCAGCGCGTGGATCAGGTGGTTGCCGCCGATGGACAGCGCGTCGCCGTCGCCGGTGATGACCCACACCGACAGGTCGGGCCGGGAGGCGGCCAGGCCGGTGGCGATCGCCGGGGCACGCCCGTGGATCGAGTGGAACCCGTAGGTGTTCATGTAGTACGGGAACCGCGAGGAGCAGCCGATGCCCGAGACGAACACCATGTTCTCGCGCTTGAGACCGAGCTCGGGCACGAACGACTGGACCGCGGCCAGGATGGCGTAGTCACCGCACCCGGGACACCAGCGCACCTCCTGGTCGGACTTGAAGTCCTTCATGCCGAGCTTGACCTCGGACTTGGGGACCAGCGAAAGCCCGCCGCCGATTCCGGGGAGGGACACCTCTGTACTACTCACTGTCGATCACGTCCTGGATCACGCCGGCGAGTTCCTCGGCCTTGAAGGGAAGTCCGCGCACTCGGTTGTAGCTGATGATGTCGACCAGGAAGCGAGCGCGCAGCAGGAGCGCGAGCTGGCCGAGGTTGATCTCCGGGAGGAGCACCTTGTCGTAGGCGCGCAGCACCTCGCCGGTGTTGGCGGGCAACGGGTTGAGGTGGCGCAGGTGGGCCTGGGCCACCCTGCCGCCGCTCTTCCTGATGCGCCGCACCGCCGCCGCGATCGGCCCGTACGTGGACCCCCAGCCGAGCACCAGCACGCGGGCGTCGCCGTCGGGGTCGTCGACCTCCAGCGGCGGGATGTCGTTCGCGATCCCGTCGATCTTGGCCTGGCGGATCCGGACCATCCGGTCGTGGTTGCCGCCGTCGTAGGAGATGTTGCCGGTGTTCTCGGCCTTCTCGATGCCGCCGATCCGGTGCTCCAGGCCCGCGGTGCCGGGGATCGCCCAGGGACGGGCGAGGGTCTCGGCGTCGCGCTTGAACGGCAGGAAGGTCGTGCCGTCCTCGGCGTTCGGCCCGGAGGCGAACTCGGTGGAGATGTCGGGCAGGTCGGCCGCGTCGGGCACCTTCCACGGCTCGGAGCCGTTGGCCAGGTAGCCGTCGGAGAGCAGCATGACCGGGGTGCGGTACTTCACCGCGATCCTGGCCGCCTCCACCGCCGCGTCGAAGCAGTCCGACGGGGTCGAGGGCGCGATGATCGGCAGCGGCGACTCGCCGTTGCGGCCGAACATGGCCATCAGCAGGTCGGTCTGCTCGGTCTTGGTGGGCATGCCGGTGCTGGGGCCGGCCCGCTGCACGTCGACCACGAGGAGCGGCAGCTCGGTGGTCACCGCCAGGCCGACGGTCTCGGCCTTGAGCGCGACACCCGGCCCGGAGGTCGTGGTGACGCCCAGCGCGCCGCCGAAGGCCGCGCCGAGCGCCGCGCCGACGCCCGCGATCTCGTCCTCGGCCTGGAAGGTGCGGATGCCGAACCGCTTGTGCCGGGAGAGCTCGTGCAGGATGTCGCTGGCCGGGGTGATCGGGTACGACCCCAGGAAGAGCGGCAGCCTCGACTGCACCGAGGCGGCGATCAGGCCGTAGGCGAGCGCCTGGTTGCCGGAGATGTTGCGGTACACGCCCGGGGGCAGCTTGGCCGGCTTGACCTCGTAGGAGACCGAGAAGGACTCGGTGGTCTCGCCGTAGTTCCAGCCCGCCTGGAAGGCCGCGATGTTGGCCTTGGCGATGTCGGGCTTCTTGGCGAACTTGGTCTCCAGGAACTTGATCGTCGCCTCGGTGGGCCGGTGGTAGAGCCAGCTCAGCAGCCCGAGGGCGAACATGTTCTTGGAGCGCTCGGCGTCCTTCTTGGACAGGTCGAAGCCCTCCAGGGCCCTGACCGTCAGCGAGGTCAGCGGCACCGGGTGGACGCGCCACTCGGTGAGCGAGTCGTCCTCCAGCGGATTGGCGTCGTAGCCGACCTTCTGCAGGTTGCGCTTGGTGAACTCGTCGGTGTTGGCGATGATGTCGGCGCCGCGCGGCAGGTCCGACAGGTTGGCCTTCAGCGCGGCGGGGTTCATCGCGACCAGGACGTTGGGGGCGTCGCCGGGGGTGAGGATGTCGTGGTCGGCGAAGTGGAGCTGGAAGCTCGACACGCCCGGCAGGGTGCCCGCGGGGGCGCGGATCTCGGCGGGGAAGTTGGGGAGCGTCGAGAGGTCGTTGCCGAACTCCGCGGTCCCGGCGGTGAAGCGGTCACCGGTCAGCTGCATGCCGTCGCCGGAGTCACCGGCGAACCGGATGATCACGCGGTCGAGTTGCTGAACCTGTTTGGTCACAGCTCAGTCCTCCTCGACGCGACAGCGCGCCGTTGTTCGTGGCACATTCTTTTTTCCATGCTAGGTCCTCGGGGTGACGCGTAGTCTTTTCGCGCTCCACTCGGCGGAGGAAAGTGACCTTTGTCGCATTGTCCTCGGTGGCCTTGAGTCGAAGCCTGGGGGCGTGCGTACACGGCGCATCGCGGGCGTCCAGCGGCCCGCGGGGAGGTCACGGTCGCGGAAGGCCGGCCCGACACAGCCCGGCCGCGAGCCTGCACAGGTCGACGTGCAGGCGGGCGAAGAGGACGGTCGTGGTCACGCCGTCCAATATATGTCCCGTCCTGGAGCGGCTCTCATCGCCTCCGGTTATGGGCTCATAGCTCCAGGGTATGACGCCGACAGCCGTTCCGGCGACGTGGCGGCCGCCCCGGAGTCGTAGATCCAGCCCGGTCTCATCGCGCGCCGGCCGTACAGCTCGGGGACGGTGACGAAGGTGTAGCCCGCCTCGGTGAGCCGGCGCAGGATCTCCGGGGCCGCGTCCACGGTGGCGTCGTGGACGTCATGCATGAGGACGATCGACCCCGGGCCGGTCCTGGCGACGACCCGCTCGGCGATGGCGCGGGGGGCGGGGTCCTCGCGGTCGTCGGCGTTGACGTTCCAGCGCACCACGGACATGCCCAGCCCGCCGGCGACGTCGGCCACCCGCCCGTCGAGCCCCCCGTACGGCGGGCGCATCAGCGTGGGGGCCTGGCCGATCGCCTGGGCGATCGCGTGCTGCGCGCGGTCGAGCTGGGAGGTGACCATGAGGGTGGTCAGCATGGTGAGGTCGCGGTGGGACCAGGTGTGGTTGGCCACCAGGTGTCCCTCGTCCCGCATCCGCCGCAGCAGGTCGGGGCGGGCCGAGGCGCCGGAGCCGAGGGGGAAGAAGGTGGCCCTGGCCCCGTACCGGCCGAGGACGTCGAGCAGCCGCCCGGTGCCGGGGCCGGGCCCGTCGTCGTAGGTCAGCGCCACGCACCGGGCCCTGGCGCAGTCCACCTCACCGGCCCTGGAGCTGCGGGCCGGGGGCTTGTCGGTGCTCGCGTCGAGCATGTCCTGCTCCGAGGTGCCGGACGGCCTGGCCGACGACACGACCGCCCTCCGGGCCCGCAGCCCGGTCGGCGACAGCAGCGGCTCGGAGACGGCCGACGGCACGGCGACCGCCACCCGCCCGGTGGCCCTGGAGCCCACCTGCCCGTCGTCGAACTCCACGACGAGGTCGCCGCGCGGGTTGAAGACCAGGGAGTCGAACATCGCCGGGTCGAGCCTGAGCGGGTCGAGCCTGAGGGAGCCGAGGCGCACCGGCGTCCCCCGCCGGGTCATCTCCTGCCCGACCAGCCTCACCAGCGTGGTCATCGCGGCGTCGTCCCGAATCAGGCCCGCCGAGTCCAGGACGCGCCGGTCGGTCCGGTCGTACCAGAGGGTGGTGCGGGACTCCCGCCAGCCCGCGTCCATGGAGCGGCCGACGCGCAGCCGTACTCCCAGCACCTCCTCGGACGCGGCGGCCAGGAGCCAGTCGACGTTGAACTCGGGGGCGACCGCGGTGTCACCGGGGGTCTTGCGCCAGGTGAAACGGTGAAGCTCGTCCTCGACCGTGTCGCGGAGCCGGTCGGTGAGGCGGGGGGCTCCGGCGACGGCCGGGTAGGAGGCGTGCATCCGCCGGCCTCCGCGCTCGCCGGTGCTGAGCGTCCGGATGGTCAGGCCGTGGACGACCGAGGGGTCCACGTAGTTGATCATCGTCGGCTCCGAGGGCAGGGGAGCCCTCGTCGCGGGGGAGGCGGTGGCCGCGCCGCAACCGGCGAGCATCGCGACCACCCAGGCGATTCCTCCGATGAATCGCTTTTTAGGCATGAAGAGAGGCTAAACGTACTAATTAGGTATTTACCCGGATTTGATATTAAGTGCACAGAGGCTTTAGGCGTCCCGATCCCTCGGCCCCGGCCCCTCCCGCGGGTCCGGCGCCCGGTCTGGCGCCCGGTTCGGTGCTCGGCCCGGTGCCGGGCCGGACGTGTCCCGCATCGGTTCGCGGCCCGGTGTGCGCCTCGGCTTTCGGCCGGGTTCCGTTCCCGGCGCGGTCCCGGTCCCGGCCGGGTCCCGTCGCGTGACGGGGGCGGCGGATGCTGCTATAGGTAGGACAGGGGAGCGCCGCGGCGCGGACCCCCGGGAGGAGAAGCCATGAGCGGATATTTCGGCTCTTATGTGGTTGTCCTCGCGCTGTTCGCGATCGGCCTGCTGATCGTCGCGGGAGCGCTGCTCGTCAACCGGGCGCTCCGTCCCAGCCGCCCCACCCACGAGAAGCTGCTCACCTACGAGTGCGGCGTTGACCCGGTCGGCGACGGCTGGGCGCAGTCCCAGATCCGCTACTACGTCTTCACCTACCTGTACGTGGTCTTCGCGGTCGACGCGGTCTTCCTCTTCCCCTGGGCGACGATCTTCGCCGCGCCGGGCTTCGGGGCGGCCACCCTGGCCGAGATGTTCGTCTTCCTGGGCTTCATCGCGCTCGGCATCCTGTACGCCTGGCGCAAGCGCGTGCTCACCTGGACCTGAGTCCCGGCGGGCCGACGGCGCGCGGGCGCCGACACTGAAGGAGAATGCGTGCCATGGCGGATCTCCCGATGCCCACCGTGGGGCCGGTCTCGCGGCTGGCACCCAAACCCATGCGCTTCATCCTCAACTGGGGGCGGCGCTACTCGCTGTGGGCGTTCAACTTCGGCCTGGCCTGCTGCGCGATCGAGTTCATCGCGACCTCGATGAGCAGGCACGACTTCATCAGGTTCGGGGTGATCCCGTTCGCCAACGGCCCCCGGCAGGCCGACCTGATGATCGTCTCGGGCACGGTGACGGACAAGATGGCCCCCGCGGTCAAGCGGCTCTACGAGCAGATGCCCGACCCCAAGTACGTGATCTCCTTCGGCGCCTGCTCCAACTCCGGCGGCCCCTACTGGGACTCCTACTGCGTGACCAAGGGCGTCGACCAGATCATCCCGGTCGACGTGTACGTGCCCGGCTGCCCTCCCCGGCCCGAGGCCCTGCTGCACGGCATCATGATGCTCCAGGAGAAGATCGCGGCCGAGAACCTGGGTGATCGCTATGCCTGACCTGCCCGTTCCCGGTCCTGCGTCCGACCCCGTGTCCGGATCCGTTCCCGCGCCTGGTTCCGCGTCCGGTTCCAAGGCCGCGTCCGGATCCGAGGCCGGGAATCCGCCCGCGGCCGGTCCTCTGGCCCGCCTCTCCGGGGACGGGCGCGCCACGGTGTCGGAGTCCTTCGGCCAGACCACGGCGGACGTCGGCGCCGGGGACTGGGTCGCCCTGCTGGCCGCCGCCAGGGCGGAGGGGTACGAGTTCTTCGACTGGCTGACCGCGGTGGACGAGCCGCCGGAGGAGTTCGCGGTCGTCGCCCACCTCTTCGCCCCGGCCTCCCGCTCCCGCCTGCTGCTGCGCACCCGCGTACCGCGTGCCGATCCCCGGCTGCCCAGCGCGGTCGGGGTCTTCCGCGGCGCCGACTGGCACGAACGCGAGACCTTCGAGATGTTCGGCGTCGTCTTCGAGGGACATCCGAACCTCGTGCCGCTGCTGCTCCCCGACGGGTTCGAGGGACACCCGCTGCGCAAGGACTTCGTCCTGGCCGCCCGGGTCGCCAAGGCGTGGCCGGGAGCCAAGGAGCCCGGCGAGTCCGACCACGGCTCGCCGAGCCGCCGCAAGACGCTCCCGCCCGGGGTGCCGCCCGGCTGGGGGCGCGACCGTGGTGCCTGAGACGCCCCGCCGGAGGTGCCCGTGATCGCCGAGGTGCTCGACGCCGCCGTCCGGCTGCTCGTGATCGTCGCGGCCTTCCTGGTGCTGCCGCTGGTCGCCGGGCAGATGGAGCACAAGGTCATGGCGCACATGCAGGCGCGTCTCGGTCCCATGTACGCCGGGGGCTTCCACGGCTGGGCCCAGCTGGTCGCCGACGGGGTCAAGTTCATGCAGAAGGAGGACGTGATCCCGGCCGCCGCCGACCGCCGGGTCTTCGCCCTGGCGCCCGGAGTCGCGCTGGTCCCGTACCTGCTGGTGATGGTCGTGATCCCGGTCGGTCCCGGGCTGGTCGGGGTCGACCTGGACGCCGGGCTGTTCTTCGTCCTCGCGGTGATGGGGGTCGGCGTGCTCGGCTCGGTCATGGCCGGGTGGTCGTCGGGCAACAAGTACTCGGTCCTGGGCGGCATCCGCTCGGCGGCCCAGCTCATGTCGTACGAGCTGCCGCTGGTCCTGGCCGCCTCCAGCGTGGCCATGGCCGCCGGGACGCTCTCCCTGCCGGGCATCGTGCAGGCCTGGCAGTGGTGGTGGCTGCCCTGGCAGGCGATCGGCGCCGTCGTCTTCTTCGTCGCCGGGCTCGCCGAGCTGCGCCGCCCGCCGTTCGACATGCCGATCGCCGACTCCGAGCTCGTCATGGGCCCCATGACCGAGTACACCGGCATGAGGTTCGCGCTGTTCATGCTGGCCGAGTACGCCGGGATCGTCGTGATCTCCGCGCTGACCACCGTGCTGTTCCTGGGCGGCTGGCAGGGCCCCTTCCTGCCGGGGCCGGTCTGGACGCTGCTCAAGGTCTTCCTGCTGGTCTTCGTGATCATCTGGCTGCGGGTGAGCTACCCGCGCCTGCGCGAGGACCAGTTGCAGAGGCTCGCCTGGGTCGTGCTCGTACCGCTGGCGCTGGTCCAGCTCGCGCTGACGGGAGTCGTCAGGGTCGTCGCCGGATGACCCGGCGCCTTTCCTGCGACCCGGCCCCTTTCCTCGCAGGTCCTCGCGCGATCGGGCCGTCGTAGGAGATGATCTGACGTTCGAAGCGCCCACGCTGGGCAGGGAAGTAACACACCCTGTGACGCCACCTGCCAAGGACGGAACGCATGAGCCTCGCGCTTGCCGTTGAGAACCACGAACTGGTCGTCGACGTGCCGGAACATCCACCGGTGCGGCTGCCGCTGACCGGTGACGTCCGGGCGCGCACCATGCTGATCTTCGGCTATCCGGGCAGGGGCAGGACGCGCTACGGCCTGGCGGTGCTGGACGAGTCCGGCCTGGTCATGCTGGAGGCGCCGGGCGCCCGCTCCCGCGAGGAGGTGGAGGCGTTCGCCGCGGACAACGGGCTGGAGTTCGAGTTCCGGACGTTCGACACCCCGCAGCACGCCAGGGTCGCGCTGGCCCGCAGGTCGCCCAGGTGGCGCGGGGTGACCTGGCGCCGGGCGCCCGCGCCGCTGCCGCGCCTGCGCGTGCCCGGCGCGAGAAGCCTCAGGCCGCCGCTGAGCTCGCCCAGGGTGTGGTGGCGCGAGCAGCTGCTGTACGTGCTCATGTGGGCGGTGCTCGCCTACGGGGCGGTCTTCGTGGCGCTGGTGCTGCTGAACCTGACCGACACCCGCGCCGACGTCACCCGGGGGATGGGGGCCCTCGGCGTCGTGGCCCTCGTGCTGGCCGGGCTGACGGTCGTCGGGGCCGTCGTCGTGGTCGGCCTCGGCCGCCGCAGGACCCGCAGGCAGACCGCGCAGGGAAGGGTGCTCAGGCGGGAGGGGCAGCCGCACTGCCGGCTGGTCGTCGTCCACGACCGCCTGCTGCTGGAGACGGCGCGCAGGACCCGGGAGCTGGAGGCGTCCGAGCTGCTGCTGTACTCGGCGGAGTCCGGGGTGAGCGGCCTGCTGGTGGGCGGGGGGCTCTTCCACCTGCCGGGCCGCTGGGACCCCGAGGAGGTGGAGCGCTTCGCCTCCGGGAACGATCTGGAGCTCCGGATCCGCGCGCTGACCCACGAGGAGTACCTGAGCCTGTCGGCGGGGGCCGGGGACGCGGTTCCCTGACCCACGCGCACTGCTCGTCGGCCGGTCAGCGCACGGAAGGACGCGACGCCCTGACCCGCTCGGCGTTTCCTCGGCCGGTCGGTGCGCGAAAAGCGCGATGCCCTGACCCGCGCACGACTCCTCGGCCGGTCGGTGCGCGGAAGGACGCGACGCCCTGACACCCGCGCACGGCCCCTTCGCCGGTCAGTGCACGATCCGCAGCATGATGTCGGAGGCCGTGGGCCGGTTGCCGGGCCGCTTGTCGAGGCAGGCGGCGGCCAGCGGACGCAGTGACGGCGGCATGGGCGACAGGTCGGGATGGTGGTTGATCACCCGGTTCAGGATCGCGGGGATGGTGTCCTCCCCGAAGGCCGCCTTCCCGGAGGCGGCGAAGAGCATCGTCGCGGCCCAGCTGAACACGTCGGTCTCCGTGCCGACCGCCTCGCCCGCGAGCTGCTCGGGCGACATGTAGGCGGGAGTGCCCATGATCTTCCCGGAGGTCGCGGTCACCTGGTCGAGGGCGCGGGCGATACCGAAGTCGATCACCCGGGGCCCGTCGGCGCCGATCAGCACGTTGGCCGGCTTGAAGTCCCGGTGCACGACCCCCGCCCGGTGGATCGCGGCGAGCGCTCCCGCCGTGGCCAGGGCGAGCCGGGTCAGCCCGTCCTCGTCGCGCGGCCCGCTGTCGCGGACGAGCCTCTCCAGGGAGACACCCTCCACGTACTCGCTGACGACGTACGCCTGGTCCTCGTTGATGTTCACGTCGAGCACCCGGGCGGTGGAGAACGTCGCCACCCTGCGCGTCGCCTCCACCTCGCGCAGGAAGCGTTCCCTGACGACCCGGTCACCGCCGACGTGGTCGTGCAGCACCTTGATCGCGACCTTCTGTCCCTGCGGGGTGAGCGCCAGGTAGACCGTCCCCTGCCCGCCCTTGCCGAGCTCGCCGATCAGCCGGTACTGCCCCAGCCGGCCCAGCGGGGCCCGCCCCTGCGGGTCAGACGCCGCGGGCTCGTGGGAGGGCCGCCCGTGCGCGAGGTGTCCCGTCGCGGGGAACGGCGCCTGGTGGGACCGCCCGTCACGCGGATACCCGCCGTTGTCGTACGGGCCGTTGTCGTGGTGACCCTTGCGGTACGGATCGTTGCGGTACGGATCGCCGCCGTAGGGGCCGTTGCCGTAGGGACCTTCGTCGCGCTGGCCGGCACCGTAGGGGCGGACGTCGCGGTGGGCGTCGTACGCGCCGACGTCGTGCGATCGGGTGTCGTGCGGAACGGGCGACCCGTGGTGAACGCCCTGCCGCGCGCTCCCCGTGTGCTGTCGCGGGGGCTGCTGCCACCCCGTGGACGACCGCACGGTCGAGGGGGCCGTCGGCGCGGTCGTGTGCGGGGTCCGGGCGTGCCCGTACTCCGCGGCCGGGTACGGGTGGGCGTCCACCGGCCGCCGGAACACCGACTCCCTGATGATCAGGGCGTGGATCAGCCCGCCGATCCAGCTGCCGAACAGGCCGATCGCCCCGATGGTGTCCAGCCAGGCCGGGATGAGGTCGGAGTCGCCGTAGATCGAGGCGCCGGTCACGAAGACGCCGATGCCGATGCCGTAGAGGACGGCGGCGAGGGCCAGCAACGGGCTGCGGAGCCGGTGGGCGGCGTGACCGATGATGAACGGCGTGCCGATACCGCAGGTCAGCAGGGGTCCCAGGGCCCACAGCACGCTCCACGCCGTGGTGGATCGCGCCGGTGGCCGCGGCTGCCATGCCGGCGGTCCGTACTGGTAGGACATGGGGCGAACAATACGATTCTTTTGGCGTGACCGCAGAGCATTGTGTCCCGCGAGAGCGAGTGAGCTGTGGTTATCGAACACACAGTCTGTGGATAACTTCTGTGGATAACTTCGGGCCGGTGGGATCCCCGTCGCCGTGGCCATACCGCCGAGGTCTCCGGCGCCCGCCGCATTCCCGAGTGCCCCACCGTGCGTCATGATGTTGAGTTGTGGCACGGATACCAGGAGTGGGACTGGCGAAGGGTCTTTCCGTCACCCTTCGCCACATGCTGAACAGGTCGGTGACCCAGCAGTACCCCGAGGTCCGGCCGGAGCTGCCTCCCCGGAGCAGGGGGGTGATCGCGCTGGTCGAGGAGAACTGCACGGTGTGCATGCTCTGTGCCCGCGAGTGCCCCGACTGGTGCATCTACATCGACTCCCACAAGGAGACCCTCCCCGCCCCCGAGGGGGGCCGTCCCCGCGCCCGCAACATGCTCGACCGCTTCGCGATCGACTTCTCCCTGTGCATGTACTGCGGGATCTGCATCGAGGTCTGCCCCTTCGATGCCCTGTTCTGGTCCCCGGAGTTCGAGTACGCCGACGGGGACATCCGCAACCTCCTGCACGAGAAGGACAGGCTGGCGGGCTGGGCCCAGACCGTCCCGCCGCCCCCGGCCCACGAGCCCAACGCCGACCCGCCCAAGGAACTGGCGGCGACCTCACGCCCGGCCCGCCCCCGGCCCACCCCTCCCTCAGGCGCGTCCGCTCCCGGCGCTCCCGGCACCTCCGCTCCGGGCGCTTCGGCTTCCGGATCCGCTGCCGGCTCTAAGGTGCCCGGTCCTGGGGCGTCCGGTCCTGCGGTGTCCGGCTCTGGGGTGTCCGGCTCTGCGGTGTCCGGCTCTGCGGTGCCAGACCCTACGACGTCCGGCCCTACGACGTCCGGCTCCGGGACGTCGGGTCCCGTGCCCGGCTCTCCGGCTTCCGGAGTCCCCGGCTCCCCGGGGCCGGCGGCTCCGGGCTCCCCGGCCTCGGACACCCCCGGTCCGCAGGATTCGTCGGCCCCCCGCACCCCCGGTCCGCAGGGTTCCTCGGAGACGGGCGCCCCGGCCCCGCCTCCCGGGGAGTCCCCCCGGGCGCCGGGCAGGCCCTCCAGACCGGCCACCTCGGCGTCACACGCGCGCGTCCGCGCCATCCGGCCGCCCGGCTCCCTCCCCAAGCCCACCGGTTCGTCCACAGGTGGCTCGTCCGTCGAGAAGTTATCCACAGGTAAGGGTGGCGTGCCCCCGGCGGCCGACGCGCCGGAGCAGACTTCTCCTGCGGATCCCGGTGAAGAGCCGGAGAAGGAGAGGTGAGCGAGGTGCCGTCCTATCTGTCACCGAGCGGGCAGGAGATCGTTTTTCTTCTGCTGGGCGCGGTGGCCGTCGGGTCGGCCCTGCTCGTCGTGACCACCCGGCAGCTCGTCCACGCCGCCCTGTGGCTGGTGGTCTGCTTCGGCGCGCTGGCGGGGTGCTACCTGGTCCTGACCGCCGAGTTCGTCGCCTGGGTCCAGGTCCTGATCTACGTCGGTGCGATCGTGGTCCTGCTGCTGTTCGGCATCATGCTCACCCGCGCCCCGATCGGCAGGACCGCCGACCTCGACAGCCCGAACAGGCTCACCGCCGCGATCGTGGCGATCGCCACCGCCGCCGTGCTGGTCACCGTCGTCGTCGACGGCTTCCGCATGGCCTACGCCCCCCTCGAACCCGGCGGCGGTTCCGCACGTGAGCTCGGCTCCAGCATCTTCCGCAACTGGGTGCTCCCGTTCGAGGCGCTCTCGGTCCTGCTGCTCGCGGCCCTGGTAGGTGCCATCGTCCTGTCCCGCACCGACATCCGCGGGAGGGACTGACATGCACGTCGTCTACCCCGCGGTCGTCTCGGCGCTGCTGTTCTCGATCGGCGTGTACGGCGTGCTCGCCCGGCGCAACACGATCCTCGTGCTGATGTCCGTCGAGCTCATGCTCAACGCCGTCAACCTCAACCTGGTCGCCTTCGACGTGTGGTTGCGCGACCGGCTGCACGGCGGGCAGGTCCTCACGCTCTTCGTCATCGTGATCGCCGCCGCGGAGGTCGGCCTGGGCCTCGCGATCATCCTGGCTCTCTACCGCAACCGCCGGACCGTCGACCTCGACCGTCTCCGCTCCCTGGCCGAGCCCACCGCTTCGACCCCCACCACCGGATCCCCCCTTACGCCTGCCGACACCACGGTCCCCCCTGGGCCCCGCCCTCGGAACGAGCCGTCCGACCCGGCGGAAGGGCGCCGGGCGGACGCCGGGCCGGGTGACGCACGATGACCACCATCGCCGTGCTCGTGATCCTGCTGCCCTTCCTGGGGGCGGTCGCGGGCCTGCTCGGCTCCCGTCTCCCTCACCGCTCCGGTGGCCTGAACGCGGCCGACAACACGGCCGACAACGCGGCCGACAGCACGGCCGACGGCACGGCCGGTCGCCGAGCCGCCTGGATCGCCGTGATCCCCACCGCCGTCTCCGCGCTCCTGGCACTCTGGCCGGCCTACGCCGCCTGGATCGCCACCGGCCGGAGCGGAGCCGGGGCGTCCGCTCCGGCCGTGGCCGGTGGCCAGGCCGCGACCGAAGGGATCACCGCGACCTTCGCCGTCATCGAGACCGGCTCGGTGCCCATCTCCGTGGGGTTGCTGGTCGACGGGCTCGCCGCCTCGATCGCGGTGCTGGTGACCGTCGTCGCGCTGGCCGTCCAGGTGTACTCCGTCGGCTACATGCGCGGCGACCGGCGTTACCCGTCGTACAGCGCCTTCATCAGCCTGTTCACCAGCGCCATGCTGCTGGTCGTCTACTCGGCGGACCTGCTCGTCCTCTACGTGGGATGGGAGGTCATGGGTCTGTGCTCCTACCTGCTGGTCGGCCACTGGTGGGAGGAGAGGGCCAACTCGCGGGCGGCGATCAAGGCGTTCCTCGTCACCCGGATCGGCGACGTGGGTTTCCTGTTCGGCATCTTCGTCCTCGGGACGGCGGCCGGCAGTTTCAGGATCGCCGACGTCGTCGCCGCGGTTCCCGCGATGTCGTCCGGCACACTCGTCGCGGCCACCCTGTTGCTGCTGGCCGGGGTCGCGGGGAAGAGCGCCCAGGTGCCGCTGCACGTCTGGCTGCCCGACGCGATGGCCGGG
The DNA here is from genome assembly GCF_049844535.1 of Streptosporangium sp. DT93. Taxonomy (NCBI): domain Bacteria; kingdom Bacillati; phylum Actinomycetota; class Actinomycetes; order Streptosporangiales; family Streptosporangiaceae; genus Streptosporangium; species Streptosporangium sp. DT93. Next base: position 171,650 of record NZ_JBNCLF010000001.1, on the reverse strand, counting down.
CCGACGCCGATCAGCGCCCTCATCCACGCGGCCACCATGGTCGCCGCCGGGATCTTCGTCGTCGCCCGCCTCTACCCGGTCTTCCTCGGCGCCCCCGCCACCCTGGACGTGCTCGCGGTCCTGGCCGCGCTCGGCATGCTGGGCGGGGCCCTCGCCGCCCTGGCCCAGGACGACCTCAAACGCGTCCTGGCCTACTCCACCATCAGCCAGCTCGCCTACATGGCCGGTGCGCTGGCGGCGGGTTCCCAGGATGCCGCGATCTTCCATCTGATCACCCACGGAGCGTTCAAGGCGCTGCTCTTCCTGTGCGCGGGGGCGGTGATCCACGCGGTCGGCTCCAACCTGATGAGCACGATGGGAGGGCTCCGCACGCGGCTTCCCGTCACCTTCGCCGCGATGACGATCGGCTTCGCCGCGCTGATGGGCCTCCCCCCGGCCAGCGGCTTCTTCAGCAAGGACGAGGTGCTGGTGGCCATCGAGGGCTCCCTGTCCACCGGTCCGCTGACCGATGCCGCGGCCCTGCTGCTGTACGGCTGCGCCCTGGTCACGGTCGCGGTCACCGGCGCCTACGCCACCCGGGCATGGCTGCGCACCTTCTTCGGGCAGCGCGCCCCGGCGGCCTCCGTCCCCGTCCCCGTCCCCGGCTCCGTCCCAGGCCATGTCCCCGTCTTCGGCCCCGGCTCCGTCCCGGGCCATGTCCCCGGCCCCGGCTCCGGCGTGGGGTCCGCGTCCGGCGCCTCCCACGCCACGGCGCACGCGACCCCACCCACCGTGCACGCGACACCGCCCACCATGCGCTGGCCCATCGTCGTCCTGGCGGTCCCGGCCCTGCTCCTCGGCCTCGCCCGGATCGGCGACGTGCACTGGGGCACCGCCGCTCTCAGCCTCGCGCTGGCGCTGCTGGGCGCCGGCGTGGTCTACGTCGTCTGGCGCTCGGAGCCGGGAAGCGATCCGGCCCGTCTGCTCGGCCCCCTGCGCGTCCCCTGCGAGCGCGCCTTCCACGTCGACGCCGTCTACACGAACCTCTTCGTCCGTCCCGTCCTGCTCCTCGCCGGTCTGGTCGTCCGCGTCGACGACCGCGTGGTGGACGGCGCGGTGCGCGGCTCGGGCCGGACGACCCTGGGCATGGCCGGGCTCGTCCGCCTGACGCAGAACGGCAACGCCCAGCTCTACATCACCGGCCTGCTCGCGGGCGTCCTTCTCCTCACGGCCGGGGCGGTGATCTTCAAGTGATCTCCCTGCTTCTCTGGGGCGGCATCGCCCTCCTCGTGCTGCTCCTCATCCGTCTGGCGGTGACGCGCCGTTGACCCCCATGAGCTGGGTGCCGCTCGCGCTCCTCGGCCTGCCGCTCGCCGGTGCCCTCGCGCTGCTGCTCGTGCCGTCCGGTACGGACGCCGTGACCCGGGGGCGGCTGCTCCGGGCACACGGTCTGGCCGTCTCCGGGGTCACGTTCGCGCTGTCGGTGGTGCTGGCCGTCGCCTTCGACCACGACGACCCCGCCCGGATCCGGTTCGCGACCGACCTGGCCTGGATTCCCGGGCTCGACCTCAGGTTCCGTCTGGGCGTGGACGGGATCTCGCTCCCGCTGGTGGTGCTGACCACGCTGCTGACGTTCCTCTGCTTCGTCTACCTGTGCAGGGGACGCGCCGACGGCCCCGGGCAGCTGCTGGGGTCCGGCGGCGGGAACCGGCCACGGGCGATGGTGTTCACCCTGCTCGTCCTCGAAGTGGGCATGATCGGCACGTTCCTCGCGCTCGACCTGCTGCTGTTCTTCGTGTTCTTCGAGATCGTCCTCATCCCGATGTACTTCCTGATCGCCCTCTGGGGAGGCCGGGCCCGCCGGGCGGCGGCGATCAAGTTCATCCTCTACACCCTGCTCGGCTCGGTGGTCCTGCTGCTCGGCCTGCTGCTCATCTGGTCGCAGACCGGCACCCTGGACATGACGGTCCTCGCCGAGGCGCGGGGGACCGGCATGTCCCGCTCGGTGCAGATCATCGCCTTTCTGGCCGTGGGCATCGGGTTCGCGGTCAAGACCCCTATGTGGCCGCTGCACACCTGGCTGCCCGACGCCCACACCGAGGCGCCGACCGTCGGCTCGGTGCTCCTCGCGGGCGTGCTCCTCAAGATGGGCACGTACGGCTTCGCGCGCATCGCGATCCCGGTTCTGCCCGAGGGGGCCGCCGCGACGGCTCCCTGGCTGGGCGCCTTCGCGGTGGCCGGGATCGTCTACGGTTCCCTGGCCTGTCTCGCCCAGCGCGACCTGAAGAGGATGATCGCCTACTCCTCGGTGGGGCACATGGGCTTCGTGCTCCTGGGCTTCGCCACGCTCACCCCGGTCGGCGTCAACGGGGCGCTGTTCGGCAACATCGCCCACGGCCTGATCACCGCCCTGCTGTTCTTCGTGGCAGGGGCGATCAAGGAGCGGTACGGCACCTCCGACATGCGCGCGCTCGGCGGCGGCATGCTGACGCGTCTTCCCCGCCTGGCCTCCCTGCTCACCTTCGCCTGTGTCGCCTCGCTCGGACTGCCGGGGCTGGCCGGCTTCTGGGGGGAGATGCTGGCCCTGCTCGGCGCCTTCCGTCCCGCCGCGGGCCTGTCCGGCTCCCTCTACCTGGTCTTCATGGCCCTCGGAGGTCTCGGCACCGTGCTGACCGCCGCCTACTTCCTGCTCATGCTCTCCCGCGTCACCCACGGCAGGAGCACCGAGACCGTCCACGTCCCGGTCCTCACCGCCGCCGTCACGGGCGGCCCTCCCTCCACGGGACCCACGGGCGTCGAGGAGGGCACGGCAATCGCCGACGAGAGCGCAGTCCCGGCGGCACGGGGCGCGAAGTCGGGCCGTTCTCCCTCCACGAGCCCAACGGGCGTCGAGGAGAGCACTGCGGCCGCCGACGAGAGCGGGGTGCCGGCGGCACGGGGCGCGGAGTCGGGCAGTCCGCCCTCCTCCACCGGCAGATCGCCCCTGCGTGACGTCATGGGCCACGAACTGGCCGCCTGGGTGCCGCTGGTCGCGCTGATCCTGCTGTTCGGGCTCTGGCCCAAGGCCCTGCTCGCCCTCACCGATCCGGTGGTCCGCACCCTGCTGGGGGCACCGTGATCCAGCCCATCGACTATCACGCGATCGCACCGCCGCTGATCCTGGCCCTCTTCGCCGGGCTCGTGCTGCTGCTGGACGCCTTCCTGCCCCGCAGGGCGTACGTCCGGCAGGTGCTCGGCGCGGTCACGCTGACCGGGGTGATCGCGGCCCTGGCGACGGTGGTCTCGCAGGCCGTACGGGCCGGAGAGCCGCTGAGGACCTTCTGCGTGCCCGAAGGGCTGCTCGGCTCCTCCCGCGCGGTGATCGGCGCGATCCTTCCCCTGGACGGCGCGCCCGCGACGGCCACCACGCCCGGCGCCACCGTGCCCGCCGGCGCGGCACCGTGCTCCTTCGTGGTCGACGACTTCACGCTGGTCTTCGCGGGCCTCGCGCTGGCCGCGGGAGTCGTCGTGGTGCTGCTGTCGGCGACCGAGCTGTCCCGTGACGACATCCCCGTCGGCGAGTGGTACTTCCTGCTGCTCTGCGCGCTGGCGGGCGCCGTCGCCCTCCCCGCCTCCCGCGACCTGATCATGCTGGTGGTGGCGCTGGAGCTCGTCTCGCTACCGGTGTTCGCACTCACCGCGCTCAGACGCTACGACGGCCGCGGCTCCGAGGCCGCGGTGAAGCTCTTCCTGGTCTCGGTGGTCTCCACGGCCGTCATGCTCTTCGGTGTCTCCCTGCTGTACGGGACGACCGGAACCGTCTACCTCGACCGGATCGCCCATGCCCTGCGGGCGGCCGTGCCCGCCTCCGGAGCCGGCCTCGGCCTGGCGGGTCCGGGCGGCGCCGCCGCCGATGCCCAGGGCTCCCTGCCGCACATCGGCCAGATGCCGCCCGCCGTGGTGACCGTGGCCGTGGTGCTCGTTCTCGCCGGGTTCGCCTTCAAGGTCGCCGCGGTGCCGTTCCACGCGTGGGCGGGCGACGTCTACCAGGGGGCACCCGTGCCCGTCGCCGCCCTCCTGTCGGTCATCTCCAAGGCGGCCGGGTTCGCCGGGCTGATCCTCATCCTGGTCGTCGCCCTGGGCGGCCAGAGCGCCACCTGGGGCCCGCTGGTCGCGATCATCGCCGCCCTGACCATGACCGTGGGCAACCTGCTGGCCCTGCGCCAGCGCAACGCGGTCCGCCTGCTCGCCTGGTCGTCCGTCGCCCAGTCGGGCTACATCCTGGCTCCCCTGGGGGTCGGGGACGGCGAGGCGGTGAACGCCTCGATCGCCTACCTGGTCTTCTACGCGGCGATGAACCTCGGGGCCTTCGCCGTGGTCACGCTGGTGTCGAGAGGGCCCGGAGGAGGGCTCGACGACTACCGGGGGCTGGTGTTCCGCAGCCCCGTGGCCGGGCTGGCACTGGCCTTCTTCCTGATCTGCCTGGCGGGGCTGCCTCCAGGGCTGGCGGGGCTCTTCGCCAAGATCGTGGTGTTCCGGGAGCTGCTCGGCGGGGGCGGTGGCTGGCTGGCCGCGGTGATGGCGGTCAACACGGTCGTGGGCCTCTACTACTACGTCACCTGGGTCGTGCGGATCTTCACGCCCGTTCCGGTTCCGGTCCTTTCGGTAACCGGGGCCCCGGCCGTCGGAAGCACCGGGACGGCCGAGCGGGGATCGAGCGCCTCCGGCCTGGATGCCTCCGGTCCTGGCAGGAGCGGCAGGGGCATCCTCGGTCCATACAGGAGCGGCCCCGAGGGAAGCGGCCCGGACGTCCTCGGCCCGGGGGGGATCGGCCCAGGTGGGGGCGGACACGGAGCCGGGTGGCTGCCCGCCGGCGTGGCCGTCGCACTGGCGCTGATCGTGGCGATCGCCTTCTCGGTCGCCCCCCAGCTGGTCCTCGACCTCGTCCCCTCCGCGTTCATCACCGCAGGCTGAACCACTCGGGAACGTTCGACCTGGGCAGAGACGTTGTCACAGGTGAATCGGCATCGACCGGGAGGGGGATGTAGTGCACCACAACGGTCTGCGTACCGCGGTCCTCCTCGGCGCACTGTCCGCGGTGATCATCGCGGCGGGGGCGTGGTTCGGGGGTGGCGCCGGTGTGCAGATCGCGGTCCTGATCGCGCTGGCGGTCAGTGCCGTCGCCTACTTCTTCTCCGACCGCATGGCGCTGTCCGCCATGCGTGCCCGGCCGGTGAGCGAGGTCGAGCAGCCGGTCCTCTACCGGATCGTGCGTGAGCTATCCACCGAGGCCCGCCAGCCCATGCCCCGGCTGTACGTCTCGCCGACCATGCAGCCCAACGCCTTCGCGACAGGTCGGAATCCTCGAAACGCCGTGGTCTGCGTGACCTACGGGATCACCAGGCTCCTCGACGAGCGCGAGCTGCGCGGGGTCGTCGGCCACGAGCTCTCCCACGTCTACAACCGCGACATCCTGATCTCCTCGGTGGCCGGCGCGCTCGCAACCATGATCACCTATCTCGGCTACGCCGGGCTCATCCTCGGGGGCGGGGAGGACGACGAGGGGCCCGGTTTCATCGGCGCGCTCCTCATGCTCGTGCTCGGCCCGGTCGCGGCAGGGATGATCCAGATGGCCATCTCGCGCTCCCGTGAGTACCAGGCCGACGAGTCCGGGGCCCGGCTCACCGGTGATCCGCTGGCCCTCGCCTCGGCGCTGAGGAAGATCGAGATGGGCGCCCGCCAGTTGCCGCTTCCCGAGAACGGCCGGATCGTCTCCGCCTCACACCTGATGATCGCCAACCCCTTCCGCGGCACCGGGATCAGCAGGATCTTCTCCACCCACCCGCCGACCGCCGAGCGCGTCGCCCGGCTGGAACGCATGGCCGGCTACCGCCGCTGATCCACGACCCGGGAAGAGGCACTTTCATACCCGGGGCGGTGGTTCCCCCCACACTCCCGGGGGTGTCGGCTCTCACGCCCCGGAAGTGGCGAGTCCCCCCCCACCTTGGGGTGGCCGGTCACTCCCATACCTGGCGGTGGCGCCTCCCACGACCTGAGAAGGGGAACCGCCAGGGCGAATCACGGGCTCAACCCGGCGACGATCGGATGGTGAACCGATCCGGGCACGACGAAGCGGCGGATCCGTTCCATCTCACCCGTCTCCCGGTCGATCCGATACCAGCCGTAACGGTTACCGCCTCCCTTCCGCGCCCGGCGCGAAACGACCGTCTGCAGATCAAGGTGGCCCATGACGTTCCAGCGCAGCCGGGTCGGCGTCATGCCGTAGGGAACGGCGATGGGAGCGCTCGCGGCGGGGACGCCGGAGGGCACGCTCCACAGGCCGATCCCGGCGTCGCTCTCCGTGAAATGGGCGACGGTCTCGCCTTCCGGCCCGAGCGCACCTCCCAGGGGAGCACGTCCCCGCTCGGCGAAGGGCGACATCGCGTAGACCACCGCCTGGAACGCGTCGTCCACCGCCAGGACGAACTCCGCGTCGGGGCTGAAACTCCACGGCCGCAACCCCGGCCGTACCGTGAGGCTCGTCCCGCTGAGCGTGTCCAGGATCCGGTACTCCTCCCCGACGCCCAGCACCGCGTACCGTCCGCGCGGAGAGAGCTCGATCCGCGTCGCGCGCATGGCACTCGACCAGGTCACACCAGGCACCGCGCGTACCGTGCCCGAGACCACCTTCCGCACCACCAGTGCCCCGCTGCCGAGGTCGAAGTAGGCGACATGCCCGCCGTTGGGCGACAGGGCCAGCGGAGCCCGTCGCCCGCGCGAGGAGAACACCCGGGCGTCGGCGAGGTCGACGACATCGCCACCCCGGAGCCAGAGCCTCCACGGCGCGCACAGGCACCCGTCGAGGCCCGCGTACAGAGCCGGAGACCGCACGTCCTCGGCCCGCGCCGGAAGAGATCCCGCGTCCGCGGCCCGCGCCGGAAGGGCAGCCCCCAAGGCGATGGCGAGCACGCCGGCACAGACGCCCAGGCGACGGAACGACCCCACGCAGACCCCCCGAATCTCCCGGACAACGGGGGCGTCCGCTACGTACCGGCCCACTGTACGCCTCGGTCGGGGCGAGTCGGCGGTGTCGCCGCGGATGTCGTCGCCCGGTCGCGGCGGCGGACCGAAACCGCTTCATCGACGATCGTCCGCCCTTACGGTCGCCGGGTGTTTCGGCGACCGGGCGACCCTGCCGCCTCCGGCGGACGAGTAAGCGACCTCGGCGACCGGATGGTTCTGCCGCCTCCGGCGGGTGAGTGAGCGGCCTCGCGACCGGGCGGTTCTGCCGCCTCCGGCGGACGAGCGGCCGGGGCATGAAGACCTCCTGCCCCGGCCGTGTGCCCTGGATATGCCCCGATCAGGAGCGGGAATCGCGGGATCCCCGGTCACGGCGCCGATCGCTCGACGGGCTAACGGTAGTTCGAGAACTGAAGGGCGATCTCCAGATCCTTGCCCTTGAGCAGGGCGATGACCTCCTGCAGCTCGTCCCTCTTCTTCGAACTCACCCGCAACTCCTCGCCCTGGATCTGTGCCTTGACCCCCTTGGGACCCTCATCGCGAATGATCTTCGAGATCTTCTTGGCGTGCTCCTGGTCGATGCCCTCCTTGAGCGTCACCAGAAGGCGGTACTCCTTGCCGGACAGCTTGGGCTCGTCCGCGTCCAGGATCTTGAGCGAGAGCCCCCGCTTGATCAGCTTTTCCTTGAAGACATCGAGGACCGCGTTGGCGCGCTCCTCGCTGTTGGCCTTGATCTCGATCGCCTTCTGACCCCCCGACCAGGAGATGTCGGCCCCGGTGCCCTTGAAGTCGAACCGGTGCCCCACCTCCTTGAGCGTCTGGTTCAGCGCGTTGTCGGCCTCCTGATGGTCGATCTTGCTGACGATGTCGAACGATGAATCCGCCAAAGTACAATCCCCTCTGAACCGGTAGAACTATCAGCCACGGCCCGGCTCCCAGGTGCCGCGGACCCCGAAGCGCGGCGGCGTCCGCGAGCCGGTTCGGTAGACGCGTACGTAACGGATCAGCCTAGCCAGCATCTCCCGCCGATGCCGAGGCGGTGGCGTGTCCCACCCCGGCCCCGCCGTGCCGTCCGCTCCCCCGCACCCGATCCCGTACGGGTCCCACTCCTTCCCGCCGGCATCCCCGCGATCGGTGCCGGACCGCCTCCCACACGCCCCTTTGACCCCTTCCGTAGCCATCATGAACAGCTGGTGTGCTCCAAAGGTCCAGTTCAGGGCGGGTATGGGGCGACGCGCGCCGCCGATGTCACGTCACCAGCGGAAGTCCGCTATTCTTCTTCCTGTCGCCGCCGCAAGCGGAGGACGCGGCAGGTTGCCCGAGTGGTCAAAGGGAGCGGTCTGTAAAACCGTCGGCTCAGCCTACGCAGGTTCAAGTCCTGCACCTGCCACACCAGCAGAAAAAGCCCTCTCACCAGCGGAAACGCGGTGCGGGGGCTTCTTCGTTTCTGATCCACCATTCCCCGTTTCCCGCGAGATGCGGCTTCCACCTCAACCGTCTACGGCCTTCGTGGTGCAACGCCGATCATCCCGGAGCCGAGATGCCCCCGCCGGAGGAATGCTTTCAGGGGTTGCATCCTGTACCGGGGTACAGGCCTACCGTCGAGCTGCAGGGATCGTTCGCGCAAGGGACGGGTGGTCTTGATGGATGGAGAGCTCATGGGATGGGCGCCGGCCGAATGCACGCTTCCGACCGAGGAGCGGCCGCTGCGGGTGGCGGAGTTCGACGAACTGTTCGCCTCCGCGCTGCGTGGGCTGTACCGCGTAGGACCGGCTCACCTGCGGCTCACACTGGATGACGAGGCCCAGGTGGAGAGGGCCGCGCGTGACCTGGCGGCCCGTGAGACGGGGTGCTGCTCGTTCTTCACCTTCACCTTCACCCCTGGTGGCGATGGCCTGACCTTGGACATCGAGGTTCCGGCGGTGCACACGAAGGTGCTTGACGGGCTGGTGGTCCGGGCGATCGAGGCGGCGCCCCGGGTCGTGTCGTGAACGGGCCGTGGCTGCGTACCGGAGAGGTCGCCGATGCGGTGGGGGTCAACGCTCAAACGTTGCGCTACTACCACCGGCGGGGTCTGCTGGAGGAACCGCGGCGCAGCAGCGGGGGGCACCGGCTGTATCCGCCGGAGACCGTGACCGTCCTTCGGGTGATCAAGGTGGCGCAACGGCTGGGCTTCACCCTCGACGAGGTGGCCGACCTGGTCGAGGCGGCCGCGCATCGTCACGGCAAGCCGCCGGGCAGCGGTTTGCAGGCACGGGCGACGGCCAAGCTCGCCGAGGTGGAACAGAAGATCGCCGACCTTCGGACGATCCGCGAGACATTGTCCCAAGCGCTGAACGCCGGGTGTGACGACCTGGTGGAGTGCGCGGCGAGTTCGTGCTGTCCCCTGCCGTTCTCCGACCTTGCGAAGGGAGGTCGGCATGTCGACTTCGACCGACCCTGAACGGCGCGAGCGCCTGCTCCCGGCCGGCCTGACGGGGCTGGCCGCTCTGGCGTGCACCGTGTGCTGTGCGCTTCCCGTACTGCTGACCGCTGGGGTGATCGGGGGTGCCGGGGCCGTCGCGCTCACGGGTGTCATGCCGACGGTGGCCGTGATTCTGGCGGGTATGGCCGCGCTGACGTGGGGACTGGCGTGGTTCCTGCGCCGGCGGAAGCAGGCCGATGGATGCGCGGGCGGGGCTGGCTGCGGCTGCCGGAACGAGAGGGCTCACCGGGAGATCGAAAGCGGTCCCCTACAGTCGCGGTTGTGACTGTCGCGCGTTCTCTTCTGCTGTTCCTGGTCGCCGCGCTCGCCGAGATCGGCGGGGCGTGGCTGGTCTGGCAGGGGGTGAGGGAACAACGCGGGGTGGTGTGGGTCGGGGCCGGGTTCGTCGCTCTGGGCCTGTACGGACTGGTGGCCACCTTTCAGCCGGACGCCAACTTCGGTCGCATCCTTGCCGCCTACGGGGGCGTGTTCGTCGCGGGCTCGCTGATATGGGGCATGGTGGTGGACAGGTTCCACCCCGATCGCTGGGACGTCATCGGGGCCACCGTCTGCATGGTCGGCGTACTGGTCATCATGTACGGTCCGCGCGGGTAGCCGGAGTCGAGCGAAGCGGTCGAGGCCGGCGGCTGGAGCGACCACCGGGCGGTGGGCTGGCTGGGTGCGGCGTGCCGCCGCCTGGATCATCGCGGAGTCCTTGGCGGAGATCGGGGGGCGGCATGTCTTCGATATCCCCAGGTCGCACCGGCGTAGGAAGATCTGGACATGTGAGTACGCAGGCTCACGTGTCCCGATGTCGTTGCGGCTCCGCGTCAGGATGGGGTCAGGACGCAGAACTCGTGGTCTTCCGGGTCGGTCAGGCACGTCCACGGGACATCGCCCTGGCCGAGGTCGAGGTCGACGGCGCCGAGGGCTCGCAGCCGGGCCACCTCCGCCGCCTGGTCGTCACCGGGGTAGGGCAGCAGGTCCAGATGGACGCGGTCCGGCACGGTCTTCACGCCGGGCGTCCGGAGGAACTCGAGATACGGGCCGCCTCCCGTGGCGGAGCGCAGAACCGCCTGATCGTCGGTCATCTCGTGCAACGTCCAGTCCACCGCCTCGCCCCAGAACCGGGCCATGGCCCGGGGGTCCGCGCAGTCGACCACCACCGCGGCGATCGGCCCGGTGTCGCGATAGATCTCCCGGGGTTCCAGCACGCAGAACTCGTTGCCCTCCGGGTCGGCCAGGACCGTCCACGGGACGTCGCTCTGGCCCACGTCGGCGGGCGTCGCACCGAGAGCCCGAAGGCGCGCGACCAGGTCCGCCTGATGGGCCGTGGAGGTGGTGGCGAGATCGAGGTGTACGCGGTTCTTCGCCGGTGTCCTGGGTTCCGGGACGGGAACGACGTCGACGCAGACGGCGACCGGGTCCGGCCAGACGAGACCACCGGCGGGTCCGACGTAGGTGGTCATGCCGGGGCTGTACGCACTCCAGCCGAGCGCCTCCGCCCAGAACCGGCCGACCGCCGGGGCGTCAAGGGCCTTGATGTTCACCTGAACGGGTCGCAGCGCCATGTGGGAGACCCTATGCGCCCGCTCCGCGACGCCGTGCGCACCGTCGCCGAACGGGGATCGACTCCGCCCACCGTCCCGCTGGGCCGGTCACCCGCGTGTCCAGATGCGCGACGTCTCAGGGGCGGGCGCAGGTCGCGGGGCAGAATGTGGCCTCGGGGTGGCGCGGCGACGGTTTGTCCAGGAGGGGCTGTCGTCGTGATTTCAGGTGCTGGTCGAGGAAGGCCGCCACGTAGGTGCGGGTGAGCTCCGCGCCACGGGCCGCGGGCAGCATGCCGGGGAGAGGTTCGAGGCCGAGGACGTCCGCCAGCATCGGGATGTCGGTGAAGGACTGGTGTTCGGCGTCCGACAGCACCAGCCAGCGTTTCCATCCGGTCAGTAGTTTCCAGTCGCGGTCCCAGGAGGTGTCGAGGCCGCCCGGGACGTGGTCTTTCGAGCCCAGGAACATGAACGGCCGGGAGAGGCCGTCCTTGGGGATGCGGGCGTAGGTGGTGCCGTCCATGTCGATCCCGGCGCGTACGCGGGGGTCCTTGACCATGGTCGCCACGGCGGCGGCCCCGCCGATCGACTGGCCCGCCATCGCGATTTTCCCGCGGTCGATCAGGCGGGAGTGCTTCCACGTGGTGGTCAGCCGGTCGAGGACGAAGGAGACGTCGGCGGCCCGGCCCTGGACGAGCCCGGCACGGAAACCGGGGTCGGTGTCGCTGTCGCAGGCGAGGCATTCGACGACCCGGCCGTCGGACAGGGTGGTGGCGTAGCTCTCGTAGGTGTGGTCGATCCCGGCCACGACGTACCCGCGACTGGCCAGGTCCTCGGCCAGGGAGGTGAGGGTGCTCGCCGGCTTGGTGAAGCCGGGGGAGAGCACCACCAGCGGAAATCTCCCGCCGGCGGGGACGGCGTCCCTGACGGCGTTGGTCCGTGTGTCGCTCAGCGTGTCGTACGGCGTGGTCGAGAGCCCGGAGTCTTTCAGGAGAAGTTTCGCTTCCCCGGCTGTCATGTAGGGCGCGCGTTGCCCGTCGCGTTGCCCGGTCGGGTACCACAGGGTGACCTTGAGTTCCCGGGTGTCGGCGTCGGGGTTCCAGGGGTCGGGGCGGGAGGTGTCGGTCAGATGGAGGACGGTGGTGCCGACCGGGTGGGGGCCGGTGGGGGCGGGCAGGGTGACGGGGCCGGGGGGTGTGGCCGGTGGGGCGTCGGCTCTGGGGGGTGGGGGGGTGGAGCATGCGGAGGTGGCCAGGAGGGTCAGCCCTGCGGTGAGGATCAGGAGTCTTCTCATGGCGAGGTCCTTCACGTGCGCAGCAGGGTCAGGGCCTTGGCCAGGGCGGGGTCGTGTCCGGTGGCGGCGTCGTGGGGGGTCAGGGGGGTGTGGTGGTCGGGGGGTATGCCGATGCGGTCGATCACTTCGCGGTTGGGTCCCAGGTGGTGGGTGGTGGGCAGACTCACGGTGGTGTTGTCGCTGAGCCGGTAGGGGCGGGCCGGGCCGGAGACGAGGCCGGCGGTTCTGGTGCCGATCAGTGTTCCCAGGCGCAGGTCCTTGACGGCGGAGGCGAAGTGCTCGCACGCCGAGGCGCAGCCGTGGTCGGTCAGGACCGTCAGGGGCAGGTTGAGGGGGGCGACGGTGTCGTCGGTGCGCAGGGGCCGGCAGGTGCCGTCCGCGGTGCATTGGTAGGCGGTGGCGGCATCGCGGGCAAAGGCGCTCAGCAGGCGGATGGCCTCTTGGGGGCTGCCGCCGTCGTTGCCACGCAGGTCCAGCACGAGACCGGTCAGGGTGCGGCCGGTGCGCAGGCGGGTGAGGGCGGTGAAGGTCCGGTTGGCCGCGTCGGGGGTGAATCCGGCGATCCGCACATAGGCGATGTCGTCGCCGATCAGGTGTGATCGTACGACTTTCAGGGTGGCCGGGTCGCGTTGGAACACGCCGGGGGTCAGGGTGGCGCTCCAGCGGCGGCCGGTGGATTGCCGCAGGAGCCGCAGCCGGACCGGGCGCGCTTCGGGGTAGCGGGGGGAGAGGGCGGCCAGGGCGGGGGTGGCATGGTGGTCGATGAAGGGGGCCGAGCCGTTGATGGACTCGATGATGTCGCCGGGGCGCAGGGCGGCGGCCCGGGCGGCGCCGCCGTGGACGGTGGTGACGAACAGCGGGGGCAGAGCGGCGCCGGTGGCGCTGGAGTCACCGGTGCCTTGGGGGGTGGTGATGTTGGTCTGCAGGCCCAGGCCGTAGTCGTCGCCGTCGTAGAGGTCGGGGGGCCTGGCGAGGTCGTGCATCCAGCGGGCGTGGTTGTCGTCCAGGGCGGCCACGAGCGCTTCGAGGGTGGCGGTGGCCAGCTTGTCGCGCAGACCGGAGCCCCGGTCGGAGCCCTGGTCGGTGGTTTGGTCGGGGAGGTGGTCGGTGATGGTGCGGTAGGTGGCCTCGAAGGCGGCCCAGTCGGTTGTTCGGTCGCCGGTCAGGGCGGGCATGCTCGCCCGGGGCACGTTGTGCCCGTTGCGGTCGAGCTCCCGGGTCAGGGCGGCGAACGCGGCGGTCAGCAGTGTGCGGGCGTCCAGGGTGGCGCCGCCGTGGTGGTTGCCGAGGATGCACAGGTAGGCCTGCTCGATGACGTCGATCGTGGTGGCCGTCTCCGCCCGGGGAGGACCCGCCGGCGGCGCGCAGGCGGTCGTGGCCGCCGTGCTCGCCTGAACGCGCGGCGGCGCCGGCGCGCTACAGGCCGCCATCAGCAGCGAAACGAGCCCGACGGCCACGATCTTGACGCCGGCCCCGGCGGCGGACCTAAAGGTGGTCACGATGGCCGTCCTGGTGGTGGTCTCGGCACCGGCGCGGGCGGTGACGGCGGCTCTGACGACGGTTCCGGTAGCGGTCATAGCGGTGGTCATGTCAGGCGTCTCCGGATCCACCAGAAGGACGACCAGGTCAGGCCGAGGGTGAGCAGGGCGTAGATGCCGGTCTCGATCCACTGGAAGGGCCAGAAGCGCTCAAGGGGCTGGTAGCTCGCCCGCTGCCGGTAGCCGAGGCGGTTGATCTCGGAGATGCACCCTCCCGAGGAGAGTTCCTGCGGTGAGCAGGGTCCCGACGTCGTGGAGATCGGGACGGCCCGCACGATCGTCGACGACGGTCCCGAGCGTCCGTCTCCGCCGGAGACCGTACGTCCGGACGTGTCGACCAGCCTGCTGGACAGCACCCAGGCGCCCGCGTGGCCGGGAACGGCCGACGTTCTCAGGAAGATCTGCAGGGATCCGCCCTGCGGGGCGCCGAGGCCGTCCATGTTCTCCCGGCTGATCTCGAAGGTTCCGGTGACCGGGGGCATCAGGTGGGGACGGACCAGCAGCGGCACGGCGAGCTGGATCGCGACGAACACGGCCAGCGTGAGGGCCATCGCCGGCAGCGTACGGCGCACCAGCATGCCCACGGTCACCCCCAGGACGAACGCGAAGGCCGCGTACCCCATCGGGGCGATACCGCGCGCGCCGAACACCAGGGGCGCCATCTGCGCCAGCTCCGGCACCGCCGACCGGTCCAGGGGAGCGGACCACCAGGTCACCGCGAGCCCGCACACCCCGGCGGCGGCCATGGCCGCAAGGCCGACGAGCCCCAGCTTGACCGCCAGCCAGCGGCCCCGGGTGACGCTCTGGTTCCACACCAGCAGATGCGTGCCCGCCTCCAGCTCCCGGGTGACCAGCGGCGCCCCCCAGAAGAGCCCGACCAGCGCCGGCAGGAGCAGCACGACGAGGGTGAGGGCCAGGAAGGTGATGTCGTGCGCGCCGAAGAACCGGTCGAAGAAGTCGAGGCAGGTGTCGTCCGCGGTGCAGCCGGCGATCCCGGCGGCGTAGTCGGAGGCCAGGTCCGGCCCGGTCAGGGCCAGGACGGCGAGGAGCAGCGCGAGGACGGCGGCCGTCATCGCGGCCGAGCCGCGGAACTGGCGCCAGGTCAGCCAGATCATCGCCGCACCTCCACGGCGGCCCGCCGGTTCCCCACGGGGTGCTCGTCCATGGAGGCCAGGACGAGGTCCTCCAGGCCGAGAGAGGTGACCGTCCAGGCGGGGTCGTGGATCGGGGAGTCGGTACGGACCACGTACGTGCTCTGCCGGTCGGTGTGGTCGGCGGAGATCACGTGATGGTCGGCGGGGAGCCGGTCGGGATCGCGGCGCGGGCCGGTGAGCCGGTGATGGGTGGCCAGCAGCCGGTCGACCTTCCCTGCCATCCGGACGCGGGAGTCGACGAGGACGATCAGGTGGTCGCAGACCCGTTCCAGGTCGGAGACCAGGTGGGAGGAGAGCACCACGCTGAACTCGTGCTCGGCGACGGCCTCCGTCAGCCCCCGCATGAACTCGCGGCGGGCCAGCGGGTCGAGCGAGGCCACGGGCTCGTCCAGGATCAGCAGCTCGGGCCGCTTGGCCAGGCCGATGGTGAGGGCGAGCTGGGCGCGCTGGCCGCCCGACAGTTTGCCCGCCCGCTGCGCGGGATCGAGGCCGAGTGCCCCGATGTGTCTCCGCGCGAGCGCGGCGTCCCAGCGGGGGTTGAGCCGGGCGCCCAGTCGCAGGTGGTCGGCGACGGTCAGTGCCGCGTAGACGGGGGTGTCCTGGGCGACGAACCCGACCCTGGCCAGTTGCGCGGGCGTGCTCCCGGGCCGCCCGCCGAGCACCGTGATGTCGCCCGTCGTGGGTTCCAGCCGGCCACCGGCCAGCTTCAGCAGCGTGGTCTTGCCGGCGCCGTTGGGACCCACCAGCCCGACGACGTGACCCGCCGGGATGTCGACGGTGCACTCGCGCAACGCCCAGCGTCTGCCGTACCGCTTGCCCAGTGCCTGGGCCCGTAAGGCGGAAGTCACGCTCTGTCCTCCTGGGGGACGGTCCGAAAGGTGGCCGGAACGGCGCGGCGACACTCTCGGCGAGGTCGCGGCTCCAGCGCCAGGTGATGGCGAGAACGAAACTAGGTACCGTCCCCGCCGGTGCGCGTCGGCCGTCGTACCGAGATCGCGTACCTCCTGAGGACGAAGGGCCGCCGGGTCATCCCCGCGATGTACTCCCCGCGACCGCGAGCCCCGTCATCGCGGCCGATGTGGGAGGTGCCGGGCAAGCGTGACAATGTGCCGGTGGAGACCGATGAGCGACCACCGTGGTGGCGGTACGTGCTGGACCTGGACGGCCGGCTGGACGAGGACCGCCCGGGCCGGGACACGCCGGGGCCGGGCGGTGGCGGCCCCGCGCGGCCGTCTCGCGGAGCGCTCGCCGTCGACGGGGTGGTCGCGCTCGTCCTGACGGTCGTCGCGGTGACCATCTCGGTGAGGTATCCGGTGACCGGCTCCGTCGTGGACCGGCCCGAGGTGATCGAGTACCTGCGGCTCCGGCAGACCGTCCCGCCCCTGCCGTCGATTCCCGATCTCCCCGATCTCCCCGACCTTCCGGATCTTCCCGACATTCACGACCTGCCACCAATTCCGGACACTCTGTCCCCGCCGTCCGGCGACCCGCCCGGCAGCGTGGAGGACTGGCCGCTGAGCCACGTTCCGTCCGCGTTCGTCGTGGCGCTGACGGCGTTGCCGCTGGCGGCGCGGCGACGGTACCCGCTCACCACCTTCTGGGTGGTGCTGGCCGCGGCGTCGGCCACACACGCGAGCGCGACCTGGATCACCGTGCTGGCCTGCGCCGTCGCCGCGTACGGTGCCGTCGTCCACGGCCGTAACCGGTTCCTGGCGATGGGGGGTCTCGTGCTCGCGGCCGGGCTCGCCGGTGGCGCCTTCAAGGACGTCGCCCCCGGGCTGCCCAGCTGGCTGGGACCGTTCGTCGTCCTGCTGGGCGTCGGCGTCTTCGGGAGCTTCGTCCGTTTCTGGCGGCGACAGCTGGGAGCCAGCAGGTACCGGCTCGCCGAGCTGCAACAGGCGCAGGAGAACGCCCTGCGCAGGGCCGTCGCGGAGGAGCGCTCCCGGATCGCCGCCGAACTCCACGACGTGGTGACCCACAATGTCAGCGTGATGGTGATCCAGGCCGGTGCGGCCCGCAAGGTCATGGACGCGGAGCCCGAGCAGTCGAAACAGGCGCTGCTCGCGATCGAGTCCGGCGGCCGGGCCGCCATGGCCGAGCTGCGCAACGTCATGGGCCTGCTCGCCGGCCCGGGCGGCGAGCGCCTCGACGGGCCCTCCGACGGGCTCGAACCCCAGCCGGGCCTGGACCAGCTCGACGCCCTGGTGGAACGGGTCCGCGCCGCCGGGGTGCCGGTGAGCGTCGAGGTGTCGCCGCCCGGGCCGCTGCCGCCCGGGATCGACCTCGCCGCCTACCGCGTCGTGCAGGAGGCCCTCACCAACACGATCAAGCACGCGGCCGGGGCGGCCGCGTCCGTGTCGATCGGTCACGACGGCGACCGGCTGGAGATCGAGGTGACCGACACCGGCGGGACGCGAGGCGCCGGGCCGCGGACCGGCGACGGCAGGGGACTGATCGGGTTGCGCGAGCGGCTCGCCGTCTACGGCGGGACCCTGGAGGCCGGACGGACGGCCGGGGGCGGATTCCGGATCAAGGCCCTCATCCCGTGGAGTGCGCCGTGACCGAGCCCCTGCGCGCCGTCATCGCCGACGACCAGGCGCTCGTACGCACGGGATTCCGCATGATCCTCGCCGCCGACGGCATCGAGGTGACGGCCGAGGCCGCCGACGGGGAGGAGGCCGTCGCCGCGGTCCGCCGTACCGCGCCCGACGTCGTGCTCATGGACATCCGGATGCCGAGGACGGACGGCCTCGAGGCCACCCGGAGGATCTGCGCGGGCGGCGCCGGGGACACCCGCGTGCTGATCCTGACCACCTACGACCTCGACCACTACGTGTACGCCGCGCTCGCCGCCGGGGCGAGCGGGTTCCTGCTCAAGGACGTCACCCCCGAGCATCTGGTGGCCGCGGTACGCCTGGTGCGCTCCGGCGACGCCCTGCTCGCGCCCACCATCACCCGCCGCCTGGTCGAGCGCTTCGCCCGCCGCGACGACGCCGGGCCCGCCCTCCACCGTGACCTCTCCCAGCTGACGCCCCGGGAGCTGGACGTGCTGCGCCTGCTCGCCACCGGACTGAGCAACGCCGAACTCGCCGACCGGCTGACCCTCAGCGTGGCCACGGTGAAGACCCACGTCGCGCGCATCCTGTCCAAACTCGGCCTGCGCGACCGCGCCCAGGCCGTGGTGATCGCCTACGAGACCGGCCTGATCTCCCCGGGCGGCGTCCGTTAGGAGGTGGGACCGAACTCGGCGCGCACTGCCGTACTCGATCCGCGGGGTGCGACAAGGTTCAGCTTCTCTCCCACAAGCGTCATGCCGACGACGGCGCGCATCGCCTCTACACCTCGCTGGGATTCGAGCCGGAGGCGGAGGGTTTCCGGCTCTGTCTCCGGCACGTTCCCGCCGCCGTCCGGGCGGCCAAGGCGGCGCGGCGCTGAGAACCGTTCCCTGAAACGCGGAAGGGGCGCGGACCGTCTCCGGATTCCTGTTCCTGCGGCAGGTCCGGTCACGGCGGCACCGTCGAGGGTCGACCCGTCGACCCGTGGGCCCAGCGGTCCCGGTCGTTTCGGACAGGCATCGCCCATTCCGTTTTCGATGGTCGCGAAACGCGCGTGCCGTCGTAGGATCGCCTGTCGTGCTGACTTTTACCGAGATTTTCACAGGCGCCTTGTGCGTGGGGGCGATCGCTCTCGTCGCGGGCGCATTCCAGGCCGCACGCGACAAACGTCTGCGTCACCTTGGTGGTCCGTTCGCCATGGCCATTGTGGGGGGCAGCTTCATGCTTTCCGCCGGTGTCGTCGCGCTTGCCGAGCTGGAGGATTCGGAGCAGTTGATTCCGGTGAGGACACTTCGGCTCCCGGATTCCCGCGAGGAAATGGACACGGACGCGTAGACGACCGGGGTGACCCGGTCTTCCCTCGGCTCTCCGGAAAACCGGTCGACGCGGCCCGAACGGGATTGACACGGTGTTCCCGTGTTCGAGGCGGGCAGGGTGCCACAGGTGACGGCGCTGCTCCGCGACGCGGGCTGCGAGGTCACGTCCTCCAGGGTGAGGGGGCGCTGCGCCACCGTGGGGAACCGTGACGATCCAGTACATGTTCCACCCGGTACGCGCTCGCGGGCGAGCCGCCGGTGGTGCGCGCGCACCTCATGGAAGAGCCGGGGTCGTCGGTGTTGCCCTGGCCGGAACGCCGGTGACAGGATCTTCGCCATGCCCACCTTCCCCGCGTACGACGGAACCGGCCTCGCCTACCACGTGTTCGGTGAGGGGGCCCCGGTGATCTGCCTGCCGGGCGGTCCGATGCAGGACTCCAGCTACCTCGGCGAGCTCGGCGGCCTGTCGGGACACCGGCGGCTGATCATGGTGGATCCTCGGGGCACCGGCCGGTCCGCGACACCGGAGGACGCCGCCTCCTACCGCTGCGACCGGCTGGTCGACGACGTCGAGGCGCTGCGCGAGCACCTCGGTCTCGACCGGCTGGACCTGCTCGCGCACTCCGCCGGCACGAACCTCGCGGTGCTGTACGCGGCCCGGCACCCGGAACGCGTCCGCAGGCTCGCTCTGATCACGCCGAGCACCAGGGCCGTCGGCATCGACGCCACCGGGCGGAGCCGGCTCGCGGTCGCGCGGCTCCGCGAGGACGAGCCCTGGTTCGCGGCGGCCTTCGCCGCTCTCGAAGCCGTCATGGCGGGCGACGCCCCCGGGGACCCGAAGGCCGTCGACCCCTTCTTCTACGGCCGATGGGACGCGGAGGCGCGGACCCACCAGGCGTCCCAGGACGGTCAACGGAACGACGAGGCCGCGGTCGCCTTCGGCGCCGAGGGCGCCTTCGACCCGGAGGCCACCCGCGCGGCACTGGCCGCGTTCACCGCCCCGGTGCTGCTGCTCGCCGGGGAGGTCGACCTGAACACTCCTCCGGACGTCGCGGCCGAGTTCGCCGGGCTGTTCCCGGACGCCACGTTCGTCGTTCAACCGGAAGCCGGACACTTCCCCTGGCTCGACGACGCCGACCTGTTCGTGGCGACGACCCGGACGTTCCTGGGCTGACGATCGGCCGCCCAGACCGGGACGACGGGTCGATTCCCGTCCCCGCTCGGACGGGGATCAGGATTTCCCCGGCAGGGAAAGGCTTTCGGCCCCGGCGGGAAAAACGACGTCGCGTGAGCATCCCGGAACCGGCGAGAACAGCGGTCTCTGTTTTCGCGCTTCTCGTGGGCGTTTCGAGCATCGGATCGGCCGCTCTCGTCGCCGGCGGATTCCAGGCGGCGGAAAACAAGGACCGGCGCCGTCTCGGTGGCCCGTTCACCACGGCTCTCGTGGGAATCGGCTTCGTGCTTTCCGCCGGTGTCGTCGCGCCCGCCGAGCCGCCGGATCCGGAGCGGTCGCCTCAGGCGAGGGTGCTTCGGCCACGGCCGGTCACGGCCTTGCCGTTCTTGAGGGTGGACAGGTTGACGATCGTCACTCCCACCCGGTCCGCCGGCCGGGACGTTCGTCCAGCCGTGTGACTCACCCGGGCCCCCGCTCCGCACGCTCCGGGGTTTCGATCCCCGCGTGCCCGCGAGCGGCCGGGACTCCAGGCCGGTGGGCGCCGAGCCGGTGGCGGCGCAGGCGACCGTACGGCCGCCTGCGACCCGTGTGACACGGCCGGTGGAGGGCGGAGCCGGCTTCGCGCGCCGTCTCAGCGGCGCTTCAGTGGCGTTCCAGGGCGTGGTGCGAGAGTGTGCACGGCCGGCGGGCGGGAGGCGACTCCCGCCGGGGCACGCCCTCGGATCAGAAGGGCGCGGCGTCACACCCAGGGGATTTCACCGGCGCCGAGGGTCACGGGGATTCATCGGTCTTCGACGATCGTGTTCTCACCGCGGGCCGGGGGAGGCGTGCGCGGTGGCGGCCGGCGACGGAGCGGTCCGTCCGGCGGCTCCGGGCTTCGGCCCCTCGCCGTGGACGGGACATCGTAAAGGGGGAACGAGTGCTGGAACAGATAGCCGAGGGCGGGCTTCCGCCGATCATACTTGTGGACTTCGCCGTGTTCTCCGTCACCGACACGATGACGGACCTGATGAGCGGGGTGCCGGGGCCGGGGCGGAGCGTCTACCGCATCGACGCCGTGCAGGATCTCGAGGCGTACGGGGACACGACCATCGCCCGGCTCGCCGATGTGTACGCCCGGGAGGTGGGGGAACTACCGGTCCGGCCCGCCGGGGTGCTCGGTTACTGCAGCGCGGCGACGCTCGCCCTGGAGCTGGCGGACCGGCTCGGTGAGGGCGGGGACGCGCCGCACGTGGTCCTCGTCGAACCGACCTGGCTCACCCCCGGCATGATCGGGCAGGAGCTGGGAGCCCTGCGCGCGACGCTCGGCGCCGCCGCGGAGCCACCCGCCGGGCTCTCGCTCACCACCGCGCTCGACACGCTCACCGGCGACCTGGAGAGGAAGCTGGCGGGCGAGGACATGTCCGAGGCCGAGCGGGAGATGTGCGTCACGATGATGACCCGCCGGTACCGGGCGTGGTTCGGCTTCCTCTTCGCGACCGCCGCGACGCCCGCGCCGACGCCCGTCACGCCGGTCTCGCTCGTGGTCGGCGCCGGGAGCGACCGGGGGCCGGCGCCGGGGTGGACGGCCGACCGGTGCTCGACCGACCGCGTGGACGTGCCCGCGGACGGGTTTCTCAGAAGCGCGGAGGTCCGCCTGCGGATCTTCGACCTGATCGACCGGCGGTACGGTCATGTCCACCGCTGACACGTCACCGCCGTCCCCGTTCCGGGCGCGCGTCTACTGCTTCGCGCACGCCGGGGGCTCGGCCGCGGAGTTCCGCGGCTGGGCGGGCCTGGCGGACGACGTACGGATCGTCGGCGTGGAACGGCCCGGCCGCGGCACCAGGTTCGGCGAGCCGGCCTCCCGGGACCTGCGGGCCCTCGCCCACGACCTCGCGGGCTCCCTGTCGTCGGATCTGCCGTTCGGCCTGTTCGGCCACAGCTTCGGCGCCCTGCTCGCCTTCGAGGTCGCGCACGCGCTGCGCGTCCGCGGCCGCGGGATGCCGCAACGGCTGTGGCTCTCCTCCTTTCCCAGCCCCGACACGGCCCGGCGGGAGCCGGAGGTACGGCATCTGCCCGACGTCGAGCTCCTGGAGACGCTGCACGAGCGGCATCACGGGATTCCCGCGGAGCTGCTGGAGAGCCCCGAACTGCTCGCGGTCGTGGCGGACTACATGCGGGCCGACTACACGGCCGTGGAGACCTACCGCTTCCAGGACCGTGAACCGCTGTCGTGCGCCGTGGAGGTCCTGGCCGGCAGCGACGAGCACGACCTGCACGACAGGCTGGGCGGCTGGGAGAAGCACACCGCAGGGGAGTTCTCGATGCGCCTTCTGCCCGGAGGGCACTTCCACCTGCGCCACCCGGACAACGGCCGCCGCATCGTGCGGGGCATGCGCGACGTGATGACGACCACCGTTTCGACCCCGGGAGTGGAGTGATGAGAGAGATCTCGACCGGCCTGCGACGTGACGGAGGCGGTTCGCCGGCGACCTCGCCGCAGCGCGACCGTGGCCGGGCGTCCGAGGTCGACGCCGACGCCTGCCTGGGTGAGCTGATCACCTGGGCGGGCGAGGCCTTCGCGGAACTGCCCGCCGTCCGGGACCTGAAGCGGGACCTGAAACTGACCTACGCGCAGCTTCTCGGCCGGGTCGAGGCGCAGGCCGAGAGGTTGTCGGCCTGCGGGGTCGTCCCCGGCGACCACGTGGCCGTCGCGGTCCCCCGCTCCGTGGAGGAGATCGTCGCGGTCCTCGCCGTCCTCAGCGTCGGAGCGGTCTACGTCCCGATGGACGGCTCGCTCCCGCCGCCGAGGCTGAGGTCGATGCTCGGCGGGGTCCGGCCGAAGGCCGTGATCGGCGACTTCACCGCGGCCCGCTCCATCGTCCGGGCGGCCCCGGCCCCGTGCGTCCCCGTCCATCCGGTGTCCGTCACCGACCGGTCCGCCGCCGGGCCCGTCCGGGCCTGGGTCCGCCGTGATCCCGGCGACGTCGCGTACATCACGTTCACCTCGGGGTCGACCGGTGTGCCGAAGGCGGTGCGGATCCCGCACCGGGGGGTCGTGCGCCTGGTGCGCGGCGCCTCCTACCTGCGCCGGGGGCCCGGTGAGCGGATGCTGAGGCTCGCCCCGCTGGCCTTCGACGCGTCGACGCTGGAGATCTTCTGCACGCTGGCCACCGGGGCCACCCTGGAGATCTTCCCCGACGGGCCGGTCTCGCCGGACGAGCTGGCCTCGTTCATGCGCGAGGCCGAGGTGACCGTCGCCTTCCTCACCGCGGGGCTCTTCCGGGTCATGGCCGGTGAGGCGATGGAGGCGTTCGCCACCACCCGGCAGCTGCTCACCGGGGGTGAGGTCGTGCCCGCCGACGCGGTCCGGGCCGTGCTGTCGTGCCACCCCGGCCTGACCGTCGTCAGCGCGTACGGGCCGACGGAGAACACGACGTTCTCCACGGTGCATCCGATGGCGGACGCGACGGAGGTCGAGACCCCGGTACCGATCGGCAGGCCGATCGCGGGCACGTCCGCGCTGGTGCTCGACGAGGCCGGCGAGCCGGTCGTTCCGGGCCAGGTGGGTGAACTGTACCTGGGCGGCAGCGGGCTGGCGGTGGACTACCTGGGCGCGCCGGAGGAGACGGAGCGGGCGTTCGTGGTCCCCCGGGGCGAACGGGAGCGTTTCTACCGTACGGGCGACCTCGTCCACTGGGACGCCACGGGGCGGCTGCACTTCGACGGCCGCCGCGACCGTCAGGTGAAGGTGCGCGGCTACCGGATCGAGCTGGACGAGATCGAGGACCGGCTGCGCGGGCGCGAGGGGGTCCGGGACGTCACCGTCGTGGTGGCCGGTACGGAGGCCGGGGCCGGACGGCTGCTCGCCGCCGTCGTGGCGGACCGGGACGACGGCCTGGTGCCGCGGCTGCGCGAGGCGCTCCGCGAGGAGCTGCCCGGCTACATGGTGCCGGTGCTCTGGGTGGTGACCGACCGGTTGCCGTACACGCCCAACGGCAAGGTGGACGTGGGCGAGCTCGAGAGACTGGCGGTGGCGGGCGGCACGGGTCCGCCGCCCGTGGGCACCCCGGCGCCCGCCGTTGCGCCCGCGCCGGGAGGTCCCGCCCACGGAGGTTCCGCCCACGAGGGGACCGCCCACGGAGGGCCGTCCCACGGGAGACCCATGCCGGCTCAGGCCGGCGGGAGCGCCTTCGAGGACGTCATCGCGGCCGTCTGGAGCGAGGTGCTCGGCACCGGCGACTTCGGCGTCCACGATCCCTTCTTCGAGATCGGCGGGGACTCGCTGCTGGCCGGCCGCGTGCACACGCGCCTGCGGGCGGAACTGCCCGGCCATCCGCTCCGCATCGTGGACATCTTCCAATACCCCACCGTGCGGGCGTTGGCCGAGCAGTTGAGGGGAAGGTCCCGATGAACCGGGCTCACA
Organism: Streptosporangium sp. DT93; assembly: GCF_049844535.1. NCBI lineage: Bacteria > Bacillati > Actinomycetota > Actinomycetes > Streptosporangiales > Streptosporangiaceae > Streptosporangium > Streptosporangium sp. DT93. The sequence continues at coordinate 147,222 of NZ_JBNCLF010000001.1, read as the reverse complement.
CACCGCGCGAAGATGTCGCGATCATCGGTTTCGGGCTGCGCCTGCCCGGTGCCGACGGTCCGGACCGTTTCTGGGAGAACATCGCCGAGGGCCGGGAGTGCCTCACCCGGTTCGACCGTGACGAGCTCACGGCCGAGGGGGTTCCGGAGAGCGTCCTCACCGATCCGGCCTACGTCCCCGTTCGCGGGGTCATATCGGGCGTGGAGGACTTCGACCCCGGCCTGTTCGGCATGCCGCCGCGCGAGGTCCAGGTCACCGACCCGCAGCAGCGGCTCTTCCTCGAATGCGCCTTCGAAGCCCTGGAGAACGCCGGGTACACCCAGGAGACGGCCCCCGGCCCGATCGGGGTGTACGCGGGCACGGGCAGGAACCACTACCTGACGCGCAACGTGCTCGGCCACCCCGAGCTGGTCAGGAACCTGGGCGAGATGGCGATGCTCGTCGGCCACGAGAAGGACCACGTGGCGACGCGCACGGCCTACCGGCTCGGCCTGCGGGGCCCCGCCATCACCGTCCAGTCGTCGTGCTCGACGTCCCTCGTGGCCGTGCACATGGCGGTGCAGAGCCTGCTCCGGTACGAGGCGGACCTCATGCTGGCCGGCGGCGCGTCCATCGTGCTGCCCCAGCGGTCGGGGTACCTGCACAGCCCGCACGACATCCTTTCCCCCGACGGGCACTGCCGGGCCTTCGCCAAGGACGCCCGGGGCGCCGTACCCGGCAACGGGGTCGGCGTCGTGGTGCTGAAGCGGCACGGCGACGCCCTCCGCGACCGGGACACGGTCTACGCGGTCGTCAAGGGGTCCGCGATCAACAACGACGGCGGACGCAAGGTCGGCTACACCGCCCCGAGCGTGAGCGGGCAGGCGGACGTCATCCGCGCCGCGCACGCCGCGGCCGGTGTCGGCGCGGACACCATCCAGTACGTCGAGACGCACGGCACCGGGACCGAGCTGGGCGACCGCATCGAGGTGGAGGCCCTGATCCGCGCGTTCGGCGACTCCGCGGGGCCCGGCTCCTGCGCGCTCGGCACACTGAAGCCGAACATCGGCCACGTGGACATCGCCGCCGGGGTCGCCGGCCTGATCAAGGCGTCGCTCGCCCTGTGGCACGGCCTGATCCCGCCGAGCATCAACTGCGAGCACGAGGAGCCCGACCTCGGACTCGACGGCAGCCCCTTCTACGTCAACCGCGCGCTGCGGCCGTGGCCCGCCACGGACGGGCCGCGCAGGGGCTCGGTGAGCGCGTTCGGGGTGGGCGGCACGAACGCCCACGTCGTCCTGGAAGAGGCCCCGGTGATCGACGACGCGCGGCCGGCACCGGCCCTGCCCGTCGTCGTCCCGCTCTCCGCGCACACCCCGCGGGCGCTGGCCCAGCTGACCGACCGGCTGGCCGGGTACGCGCGCGCACACCCGGAGACCGACGTCCGCGACGTGGCCGGCACCCTGCGTCACGGCCGCCGGGAGCGGGAACACCGCTCCGCCGCGGTGGTGCACGGGACCGCGGAACTGGCGGCACCGTCGGCCTTCAGGCTCCCCTCCCGCAGCCGGAGCTCGGTGGACGTCGGCCTGCTCTTCACCGGGCAGGGCAACCAGCACCCCGGGATGGCCGCGGGGCCCTACGACAGGTTCCCCGTCTTCCGCGACGCCATGGACGACTGTGCCGGTGCGTTCTCCGCCGGCACCGGCACGGACATCCGCTGGTCGCTGTGCGAGGTCCCCGGCGACCCCGTCGCCGCCCAGGCCGAACTCGACGGCATGTCCCTCGCCCAGCCGGCCGTCTTCGCCGTGGAGTACGCCACCGCGAAGTTCCTGCTCTCGCTGGGCCTGCGGCCGAGGGCGCTGCTGGGGCACAGCCTGGGCGAGTACGCGGCGGCGTGCATCGCCGGGGTGATGAGCCTGGCGGACGCCGCGTCGCTGGTCGCGGCCCGCGGCCGCCTGCTGGAACGCGTGCGCGGCGGGGCGATGCTGGCGGTCTTCGCCGGGGAGGACACCGTCGCCCCGATGCTGCCGGCGTCCCTGTCGGTGGCCGCGATCAACGCGCCGCGCTCGGTCGTCGTGACCGGCCCGGCGGACGCGCTGCCCGGCCTCGTCGAGCGGCTCGACGCGCTCGGCATCGGGCACCGTGCGGTTCCGGTGCCGATCGCGGCGCACTCGTCGATGCTGGACGGTCTGCTCGGGGAGTTCCGCGCCCACGCCGGGAAGCTCCGCTACCACCCGCCCGCGATCCCGGTGATCTCCGGGATCACCGGGCGGCCCGTCGACGGCGCGGACGGCTTCGACGCCGACTACTGGACCCGCCATCTACGGCGGACCGTCCGGTTCGCCGACGCGGTCGAGCACACCCTCCGGTGGCGCGACCCGCTGCTGATCGAGGTCGGGCCCGGCCGTACGCTCACCGGTCTGGTGCAGGAGACCGCCGCGGGCCGGCCGGTGACGGCGCTCGCGGCCCTGCCCGGACGCAGGGACGAGGCGCGTCCGCTGACGACCCTGCTGGAGGCCGTGGCCGGGGCGTGGTGCGCCGGCGCCCCGGTGGACTGGAAGGCGCTGGACGACGATCCGCACGCCCGCCGGACGGCCCTGCCCCCGTATCCGTTCCAGCGCACCCGGCACTGGCTCGACCCGGTGACGCCGGAGCCGTCCGCGCAGGAACGCGGGACGCCCCCGCCGCCGCCCCCGCCCCCGGCTTCCGGGCAGGCGCCGGCGCCGGTGACGGCCCCCGCCGGAGAGCCCGGCACTCCCGCGGAGCGGCGGGTGGCAGAGGTCTGGCGGGTCCTGCTGGGAGTGGAGGACGTCGGCCCCGACGACCACTTCTTCGCGCTCGGCGGCCAGTCCCTCCTCCTCGTCCGCATGATCGCCCGGCTCAACGAGCTGACCGGCGTCGCCGTCCCGCTGCGGGAGGCGCTCGCCACCCCGACGGTCCGCGGGATCGCGGCGCTGGTCGAGCACCACGGAAGGGGACGCGCGTGACGGGCGGGGAGCCCAGGCTCGCGGTCGTCTTCGGCGAGGGCGCCGTGACCCTGGGGGACATGCTGGTCGGCCTGGGCTTCTGCTCCGAGCTGGTCTTCGTGCTGCCCGCCGGCCCGGAGGGCGCCCGGTACGCGGCCGTGCTCCGTTCGGCGGGCACCGTCGTCACGCTCACCGGGGACGCCGACGCCGACGTCTCCGCCCTGCGCGCGGCCTCGGTGACCGGCATGGTGACGTTCAACGAACGCGGACTGCCTGTCGCGGCCCGGCTCGCCGCCGCGCTGGGCCTGCCGTTCCACAGCCCAGAGACCGTCGAACGGCTCACGGACAAGGACGCGCAGCGGCGGGCGATGCGCGAACACGGCATCGAGACCCCCGCCTCCTGGCCGCTGCGCCGTGCCGGCGAGTGGCCCGCGGACCTCCGCACGCCCGCCGTTCTCAAACCGGCCCGGGGGGAGGGCAGCCGGAACACCCACCTGGTGCGCGACGCGGACGAGGGGATCGCCCTGGCCGCCCGCCTCCTCGACCCGGCCGGTCCCGCGATGGAGGAGGGCCTCGTCGTCGAGGAGTACCTCGCCGGCGTCCCGAGCGAGCCGTTCGGCGACTACGTCTCCGTGGAGAGCGCCTGCTCGGGGGACGGGATCCGGACCGTCGGCGTCACCGGGAAGCTCCCCCTGCTGCCGCCGTTCCGGGAGAACGGCCAGTTCTTCCCGGACGCGCTGGACGACGTCCTGCGCGCCGAGGTGGTCGAGCTGACCGAGCGCACCCTGCGCGCCCTCGGCGTACGGCACGGGATCACCCACACCGAGATCAAGATCACCCCGCAGGGGCCCCGGGTCATCGAGGTCAACGGGCGCATCGGCGGGTTCGTCAACGAGCTGTACCGGCGGGCGACCGGCCTGGACCTCATCGAGGTGGTGGGCCGGCTCGCCCTCGGGCAGGACGTGGACGTGTCCGCGCGCCCGGCGGGCGGCGTGTTCTTCCAGCACTACACGCGGCCGCCGCCGGAGGCGACCCGGCTCGTCGCGATCGACGGCGCCCGTTCGCTCACCCGGACCCCGGGGATCACCGCGCGACGCCAGCTCGTCCAGCCGGGCACGGATCTGCCCCGTGACGGCAAGGCCGTCTATCTCGATCTGACCACCGGCGACGCGCCGACGCATCGGGAGATGCTCGCCGTGCTGGACCGCGGCCTGCCGGGGGTCCGGTTCACCTTCGAGACCCCGGCGGGACTCGTCACCCGGGCCGGTGACGAGCTGCGGGCCAGGGTCGCGATCCCGGGATGACCGGACGCGCGGGGACGGAGAAAGGGCCGGACGTGAGAGGACCGGCCGGACGCGAGAAGAGAACACGACGCAAGAGGGGGACTTCGTGAACGGGACACATCCCGGCGGCTCGGGAGCGGTGGGGGTCGCGGTCGTCGGTTACGGCGGCGCCGGACGCCAGCACGCCGACGCCCTGAGGGACGCGGCGGACGCGCGTGTCGTCGCGGTGGTGGAGACCGACCCGGGGGCCGCCGCGCGGGCGCGGGAGGCGGGCCTGGCGGTGCGCGCGCTGGAGGAGGTCCTGGCCGACGACGCCGTCCGGGTGGTGGCGCTGTGCCTGCCGCCGGGCGCCCGGGCGGGCGTCGCGGAGGCGGCGGTGGCGGCGGGCAGGCACCTGCTGCTGGAGAAGCCGCCGGCGCGCACTCCGGACGAGCTCACCGGCCTGCTCACGCTGGCCCGGTCCGGCGGGGTGCTGGCCGCGGTGATGTTCCAGCACCGGTTCGCGCTTCCCGAGGCGCTGCGGTCCGCCGACCCGGGACGGTTCGCCGGCGCCGTGGCGAGCCTCACCGTCTCGCGGGCACGCCCCGAGGCGCACTACCGGCAGGCGGGCTGGCGCTCCGATCCCCGTGACGCGCTCGGCGGCGTCACCGCCCATCTCGGCGTGCACTACCTCGACCTGGCGTGTCAGCTGCTCGGTACGCCGCGCACCGTGACCCCGCTGGCCAGGACCGACGCCGCACCCGGCATCGACACGCAGCTGTGCGGGCACGTCGTCTTCGCGTCCGGGGCCCGGCTGTCGGTCGCCGTCACCAGCCGTTCACCGGCCAGGTTCGAGCAGCTCACGGTACTCGGGACCGACGCCTGGATGGAGATGCGGTCAGGGGCCGTCACCGGGGAGATTGACGGGAGGCCGCTCGCCGGCCCGGCCCGGCCGGCGTCCGCGCTGCGCGGCGAGGTCTACCGGGAGCTCTGCGGCGCCGTGACGGGACGCTCGTCTCTCGCCCTGGCCGCGCTGAGCCGCGGCCGTGGCGTGACGGAGGTACTGGACGGCCTGCTCGGCGGGTCCGTCCTCGACGACCCGCGCCTCGCGGGGGTGGCACGGTGACCGGGGTCCCGGCCATCGGGCTCAGCTCCGGGACGCTGCCGCGTTCCACCGCCGCGGAACTGGCCGGCGCCGTGCTCGCGTACGGCGGCTCGGGCCTGGACCTGCGGGTCGGCAAGGGCCAGCGGTGGGAGGAGGACGGCGTGCTCTCCGGACTGCGCGCGATCGGCTCCGCCGGGCTCGACGTCTTCTTCACCGGCCTCGGATGGCGCCTGGGCGATCCCGCGCTGCCGCGGCCGGAGACGGCGGGGGTGCCGGCCGCGTGGCCGGTGAAGGTCTTCTGCGTCGAGGCGCCCGACCCGGGCCTGGTCGGCGAGCAGGTGGCCGCCGCGGCGGACGCCGGGTTCGAGCTGTGGGTCGAGACGCACGCCGGAGGGCCGGACGTGGACGGCCTGATCGACCTCGCCGGTCGTACCGGCGTGGGGGTCGTCCTCGACGTCCTGGGCCTGGCCGCGATCGGCGGCGCGGACGACCACCGGCTGGCCGGCCTCGCACCGCACGTACGCGCGGCCCAGGTCAAGGGCGTGACGCGCACCCCGCAGGGGGTGCGGCACCGCCCGCTGGCACCGCCGGATCTCGACCCCGTCCTGCGGGTCATGGAGAGCACGGCGTTGCGCTGCGTCACGGTGGAGTCCCGCGCGGGCACCCCGGACGCGGACCTGGCCGTACTCGCCCGCGCCCTCGCGCCCGCGGGTCACCCACCGGACACGGCTTCGGTCCGGAACCGTCCGGAGCCGGAGGAGAGGTACCGATGAGACTGGCAGTGATCGGCGACGAACTCGACCAGGACTGCGGGAAGGTCGCCAGGACCGCCGCCGAGCTGGGTTTCGACGCCGTCGAGATCAGGTCGATGGACGGCACGCCGCCCCACCTGCTGACCGACGACCAGCTCCTGCGGGCCCGCGCCGTTCTCGACGAGCACGGGCTGGCGAACGCGGGCTTCGCGCCGCCGGCCTTCAAGATCGGGGTACCCGGGACGGACGAGGAGCTGCGGGCCGCCGCCGACCTGCTGGAGGACGGCTGCCGCCGGGCGGCGCTGCTCGGCGCGCCGCACGTCAGGATCTTCAGCTTCTACCGCGACGGCGACCCCGACCCCGTCCGGGCCGGGCGCGTGGCCGCCCGCGTCATGAGCGGGTTACGGCTGCCGGTCCCGCTCGTCGTGGAGAACGGCACCAGGACCAACACGCCGACGCTGCGGCACGTCCTGGCGTTCCTCGACGAGCTCGGCCGCGACGACGTCGGCATCCTCTGGGACCCGGGCAACAGTGTCTTCGGCGGCTGGGACCCCGCCCCCTTCCCCGCCGACTACGAGGCGGGCCGCGCGCACATCCGCCACGTGCACGTGAAGGACCCCGACTCCACGCGCGGATACGTCCGGCTCGGCGACGGCGACCTGGACTGGCCGGCGATACTGCGGCGGCTGGCCGGCGACGGCTACGGCGGGTTCGTCAGCCTGGAGACCCACTGGCGCGAGGGCCGGCGGCTGACCGCCGACGAGCGTGACAACCCGTGGGGCGAGGCCTTCTCCGACGGCGGCCACGCGGCCAGCGTGGCGTGCATGCGGATCCTGCGCGGGTGGGCGGACGAAGCGGCCCCGGCGGGTACGGGGTCATGAGCGTGACCGGAGCCCCGCCGCTCGTCCTGCTCGGCGCCCAGCGTTCGGGCACCACCGCCCTGGCGGCGGTGCTCGACAGGGCCTTCGACGCCGTGGGCGGTCTCTTCACGATCAACGGGAAGCTTCCCTACCTGCTGCACCGCTGGTGCACCGAGGAGGACCTCTCGGCCCGTCACCTGCGCGTCGACGAGATGCTGCACGCCCTGCGCCGGCGGCCGCCGTACGGGCGGGCGAGCGGGCGATGGCTGGCCACCGTGGAGGAGGTGCTGCGCGAGGCCGCCGCCGAGGTCGCCGCCGGAAGGGTCGAGGACGCGGTGACGTTCCGGCGGGATCTGGTGAACCGGGCCTACCGCGGCGCGACCCGGTTCGGCGAGAAGTACAACGAGTACCTTCTGGAACTCGACCGGCTCGACCAGACCGTGCCGGACGCGCACTGGGTGCTGCTGGTCCGCCACCCGGCGGCCGTGGCGGCCTCGACGCTGCGCTGGTCCGGTGACCGCCCCTGGCGCCCGGCGACATGGGAGGCCGCGCTGGACAAGTGGGTCGCCTGGCACGAGCCGTGGCTGCGGCACGGGCGGACCCGCGATCCCGCCCGCCGCACCGTGCTCGAGTACGACCGGCTGTGCGCGGGCGAGGACCTCGCGCGGCTCTCCGCCGTGGCGGACCTCGACCTCGTCCCGATCGCGTCCCTGCTCGCCCGGCGGCCGCCGCCGGAGGAACCGGAGGAGTTGCCGCCGCATGTCGAGCGCGTCTGGCGGGCCCTTCTGGATTCGGCGGGTCCTGGCCGATCATAGGGCGCGGGCCTTCCCCCGGCGCGTCCACCGCGCCGCCCCCGCGCCCGTCCCCATCCCCGTCCCACCTGCGAAAGGTGTCCCCGACATGAACGACAACCAGCAGCCCCTGCCGTACGAGACCACGCGGGCCACGTCCGCCTTCGGCCTCGGTCTGCACCATGTGCAGCTCGCCCTGCCTCCGGGCGAGGAGGAGGCGTGCCGCCACTTCTACGTGGACGTGCTCGGCATGACCGAGATCCAGAAGCCGCCGGTGCTCGCCGCCCGCGGCGGCCTGTGGGTGCGTGCCGACGCCCTGGAGATCCACCTGGGGGTCGAGGAGGACTTCCGTCCCGCGCGCAAGGCTCACCCCGGCATCCTCGTGGCCGACCTCGACGCGCTGGCCAAGCGGCTGACCGACAAGGGCGTGACGATCACCTGGGACGGCAACTTCCCCGGGTACCGGCGCTTCCACACCGCCGACTGCCACGAGAACCGGCTGGAGTTCCTCTCCCCGGACGACGCGCGGAGTCCCGAGTCGTGAGTGCCCCGGCGTTCGTCCGCCGCATCACGCGCGGCTGGATCGGGCTGCCCGACGCGCCGGGCGTGCGGCGGTGGGCGTGGGTCGCGGTCATCGACGCGATCGGTACCGGCATGCGGATCCCGATCACGGTCATCTACCTGACCGCGGTGGTGCACCTGCCCGCCGCCGCGGTCGGTGTGGGTCTCGGCGTCGCGGCCCTGGCCGGGACCGTCTGCGCACCCGCCGCCGGCACGCTCATCGACCGGTTCGGGCCCAAGGCCGTGGTCGTCGCCTGTTTCCTGCTCGCGGCGACCGGCTACCTCGGCTACCTCTCGATAGGAGGCATGGTCTCCTTCGTCGTGGTCGCCGTCATCGCCGAGATCGCCGAGCACAGCGCGCGCCCCGCCAAGCAGGCCCTGGTGGCCGCCATGGTCACCGCCGAGCAGCGGGTGCCCCTGATGGCCTTCCAGCGGTCGGTGCGCAACATCGGTTTCGGCCTGGGCGGGCTGATCGGCGCGGCGCTGGTCACCCTTGACTCCCAGGCCGGGTACCGGGCGGTCCTCGCCGGCGACGCGGTGTCGTTCCTGCTGGCCGCGGCGCTGGTCGCCGGTATCCGGGTGGCGCGCGCACCGCGAGGCGGACCGGCGGCGCGCACGGGCTCCGGGGCGCGCGCGCCCGGCGGGTTCCGCGAGGTGCTCGCCGACCGCCGGTACGTCGCGCTGGCCGTGGCGAACACGATGGTGATGACGCACGTCACCGCGTTGAACGTGGGCGTGCCGCTCTGGGTGAGCCGGCAGACCTCCGCCCCGCCCGGGGTGGTGGGGGCGTTGTTCGCGCTGAACACGGCGCTCGTCGTGCTGCTGCAGGTCCGGCTGACCAGGGGCGTCTCCCGGGCCGGTCAGACACCGCCGGTGTACGTGCGGGCCGCGGTCTCCTTCGCGCTGGCCGCCGCCGGGTACTGGGCGGCGTCCGTGGCCGGTGACGCCCTGCCGTTCGTGGTGGTCCTGCTGGTGCTCGCCGTGCTGGCCCACACCGCCTCCGAGCTGTACGGCTCGGTGGGGGAGTGGACGGTCTCCGTCAACCTCGCGCCGGAGCGTCTGCGCGGGCGTTACCTCTCCCTGTTCTCCCTCAGTTTCTCCGCGCACCAGGCGATCGGCCCGGTGCTCGTCATTCTCCTCATCACCCAGGTTCCCGGCATCGCCTGGTTCGTCCTGGCCGCCGTGCTGGGGACGGGCTGCCTGGTCAGCGCGTGGCTGGCCCGCGGCGCCCGGGAGCCCGACGAACCGGACGAACCGGACGTGGCCACCGCCACCGCCGACGCCGACGCCAAGGAAGCGAGCAGTACGACATGACCACCCTCGATCCCACACGCTCCTCGACCGCCGACCTGCTCGGTGAGGCGTGGAAGGCCGCGCTGGGCACCGCCCCGTCCGGGCCGGACACGGACTTCTTCGCCGCGGGCGGCGACTCGCTGCTGGCCGTGCGGATGCTGAGCCGGCTGCACCAGGCCCGCGTCGACGGCGTCCTGCCCGACATCCTGCGCGGGCGTACGTTCGGCGGCATCCTGTCCCGGATCGAGGCCCGCCGGGGGCAGGGCGTGGCGGCGCCCGCGGGAACCCCCGCGGACGCGGCCGGCGAGGGCACGACTCCCGCCGTGCCGCTGCTGCCCACGCAACGCCGCTGGATCGGCGGCGCGTTCACCGATCCCGACCACTTCTCGCTGGGGTGGATCTTCGACGTGCCGGAGCGGACGCCCGGCGGCCGGCCCGTGGACACCGCCGCCGTGGAGGCCGCCGTCCTGGCCCTGGTGCGCAGGCACGAGGCCCTGCGCACCCGCTACGTGCTCGACGGGGACGGAGCGCCGTACGCCGAGGTGCTGCCCGACGCGCCGCGCGGGCTGTTCACCACGGCGGACGTGCCCGAGGACGAGGTGCCCGGCGTGTTACGGGACGGATGGCGGGCGCACCGGCTGGCCGAGGGCCGGGTGCTGGCGGCGTGCTGGCTGCCCGCCCGGCGGCTGCTCCAGATCGCCCTGCACCACCTGACGCTCGACGGTTTCTCCGTGGAGATCCTCGCCGACGACCTGGAGGCCCTCCTCACCGGGGCCGAGCCCCCGGCCGACCCGGGTACGCCCCGGAGCCAGGCGCGGGCACTGTCGGCGTGGCTGGCCTCGCCGCAGGCGCGGCAGGACGCCGAGGCGTGGGGCGCCCAGAACTGGCGGCGGGTCCACCGGGTGCCGGTCGAGCCGGCCGGACCGGGACTGCTTCCCAGCATGGACGTCAGGAGCGCCGTGCTCGACGCGGATGACACGTCCGCGGCCCACCTGCTGGCGGCCCGGAGCGGCCTCACCTTCGAGTCGCTGGTGCTGGCCGCGGCGGGAAACGCGATCATGGAGCACTTCGGCCTTCCCGCCGTGAGCGTGGACACCTACCACCACGGGCGGGAGCGGCTGCCGGGCGGCCCCGACCTCACCTCCGCGATCGGTTACTTCCAGGCCAACTATCCCGTGGTGATCACCGGTGGTTCCGGGGACTGGCTGGAGAGCGCCGCCGCCGAGTTCGGCCGGATACCGAGGAACCGGTTCGGTTTCGACGCCCTGCGTTTCGCCGGCCACGCCGCGCTCGCGAACCTGCCGGGCAGCGGCGTCCGGCTGAACTTCCGCAGCCGGATGAGTGAGATCAACGCCAGGGAGGCGGACTGGCTGCCGCCGTCGAGGGTGTCGGCGGGGGGCCGCCGCTCGCCCCGGCAGACGGAGCCGTACGTGCTCATGCTGGAGGCCGACCAGGTCGGCGAGCGGTTCTCCTTCGCCGTGAAGTTCAGCCGTGACCACTTCACCGAGGAGACGGTCGAGCGGTTGATCGGGTCCACGCTCGCCAGGCTCACCGGATCGGCCGGCCACCGCGGGGTGATCGCATGAAGGCGCGTCTCCCGGAGCGGCCCGCCCCCGCGGCCCCCCGCCCGCAGGTGGCGCTCGAACTGCGGGACGTCGTCCTCTCCGTCGGCCCTCCGGGAGCCGAACGGGTCCTCCTGCGCGGCGCCGACCTGCGGGTCGGCGAGGGGGAGAAGGTCCTGCTGTCCGGGCTGGACGGTGAGGCCCGCAGCAGCCTGACGGCGCTGCTGGACGGGCGGATACCGCCCAGGTACGGAACGGTCAGCGCCGGCCGGGTGCACGGTGGCCGCCTCGACCGGCTGCGCCCCGGCCAGCTGCGGCCCGGCCGGGCGACCGTGGTGCTGGACGCCGGCGACCGGCCCGCCGGCACGGCCGTGGACGACCTCCCGCCGGCCGACGAGCCGTACAGCGTGCTGGTCCTCGCCGGGCACGGCTGGGAGGGGCTGAGCGTGCCCGGACGGTACCGCTCCCTGCGGCTGGACGGCGGCCAGTTCGTCGACTGCCCGCCTGCCCGCCGGTCCGGGGGCGTCCGTGTGCCCCTGGCCGACCTGCACCACAGCACGGCGGCCGCCCTGCTGGGGGCGGGCGCAGGGGAGTCGGCCGCCGAGACCACGAGCGGCGTGCTGGTCGACGCGGAACGCCGGGGCCACCGCTCACACGGCGTCGCCCTGCTCCCCACCTACCTGCGGCGGATCAAGGAGGGCGGGATCAGGGTCACGGCCCGGCCGCGCCTCACCGAGATCACCCCCGCGATCGCCTCGGTGGACGCGTGCGGCGGGCTCGGCCAGCCCGCGGCCGAGCTGGCGGCCGGATGGTGCGCGGCCAGGGCCGCCGAGCACGGGCTCGCGGCCGTCGCGATCCACGACAACAACCATGTCGGAATGCTCGCCGCCTACCGGCACGCCTTCCAGGAGCACCAGGTGGTGGGCTTCCTGCTCAACACCTCCGGCCCCTCGGTCTCCGCTCCCGGCGCGAGCAGGCCGACCCTGGGCAGCAACGCCGTCTGCCTGGTCACCCCCACCGCCGGGGGCGGCGAGCCGTTCTGCGTCGACCTCGCCACCGGCGTCGTCGCCGCGGGCAAGATCAGGGACGCCGCGAACCGGGGGGCACCGGTGCCGCGGGACTGGCTGCAAGATGCCTCCGGCACGCCCACGACCGACCCGGCCGCCCTCGACCGGGACGGTTCCATCCCCCTCTTCGGCGGCTACAAAGGGCTGTGCGTCACCCTCGTGGCCGAGATCCTGGCCGGCGCGCTCGCCGGCCGGAGGGTGAGCCCGGACGTCGGCAAACAGCGCAGGCACCTGGACCGCGTGATGGGCTGCTCGCAGCTGTTCGTCGGCTTCTCCGCCCGGCACTTCGCGCCCGAGGGGGATCACGGGGAGCTGTCCGGGCTCGTCCAGCGGCTGCGTGAGGCCGTACTGGCCGGTCACGCCGCCGAACCCGCTCGCCCGTGGTTCCCCGACCAGCCCGAGGAGGACCACGCCGCGGACGCGGACGCGCACGGGGTCGAGGTCCCGGCGTCCGTGCTGGACGACCTCGGATGGACGTTCCCGTGAGCGCCGCCCTCTTCGATCCCGCGCTCGGCTCCGCTCCCGGCTGGCCCCTGGTGCTGTACTTCCACCATGTCAGCGACCTCGTGGACCACTACACGGCGCTCTCCCCCGACGCCTTCCGCCGGGGACTGGAGACGGTTCTCGACACGGTCGGCCCGGCGCTCGACCCCGCCGCCGTCGGGCCCGGGTTCTCACCCCCGGACCACCCGAGCGTGCTGCTGACGTTCGACGACGGCTACCGGGACAACCTGGAGGTCGCCGCTCCGCTGCTCGCGGAGTTCGGGGTCAGGGTCCTGCTCTTCTGCGTCACGGGGGAGCTGGACGCGGCCGATCGCCTGAGCCGCTCCGAGCGCGCCGCTCTGCCGCCCCGGAAGGCCTTCCTGACGTGGGCCGAGGCGGAGCTTCTCGCCGCGTCCGGCCACGTGCTGTCCGCGCACACCGCCGGGCACCCCCGGCTGACGGAGCTGGAACCTCGTGAGGCCGCCGAGGAGGTCGCGGTCTCGTTGCGCGGGATCGGCGAGCGAACCGGCGGGCCCGCGCGCACGTTCGCCTACCCCTACGGGCTGATCCCCCAGCCGCCCCCGGTTCCCCCCGGAGTGCTGGCCTTCGGAACGGTCAGGTCGCCACCGGAGCCCTGGGCACGCCGCCCGCTGCACATCCGCCGCACCTACCTGCCGGTGGGCGACACGGAGCGGTGGAAACGTCTCGCTGTCGGATGGAGAGAGCAATGGTTCGGATCTCAGTGATCATTCCCACCCGTGACAGGGGCGCGGATCTGCGGCGGTGCCTGAACGCGCTGCTCGAATGCGCCCACCGCCTGGACGGCTCGTCCTGCCGGGCCACGCTGCACCAGGTCATCGTCGTGGACGACGCCTCGGTCACGGAGAGCGCCACGGCCGCGGCCAGGTCCTCCCCCCTGCCCGTCGAGGTGTTGCGCAACCGCGACCGCAGGGGGGCCGGGGCCAGCCGGAGGCTCGGGGTGGAGGCCGCGGGCGGCGACGTGCTGGCCTTCCTGGACGACGACGCGGCACCACGCGGCGACTGGCTCATCCAGGCCGCGGACGTGAAGGAGAGCCGTCCCGCCGTCACCGGGCGCGTGCTCTGCTTCGACGACAGCCTGCTGTCCCAGGCGCGCCAGGCCCGCTACGACGCCCGGTACACCCGGCTGGAACGGGACGCGCCGGTCATGTTCTTCGCCGGTGGCAACAGTTCGGTCCTGACCGAGGCCTTCCACGAGGTGGGCGGCTTCTCGCAGGAGGGCACGGGAGGGGACAACAGCCTGGCCCAGGTCCTGAACGAGCGCGGCAGCCCGGTGCGATTCCGGCCGGAACTGGTCATCGCACACCGCAACGGGAAGGGTTGGCAGCGGGCGTTCGTGGACGCGTGGTCCTCGGGACGACAGCACACCGGGCGTATGCCCCTGCCCGAGGGGCTGAGGGCGCTGCGGGACGGGGCCGTCGGGAGCACGCGAACGGTACGGGAGGTCAACAGGCTTCTCGGCGCGGTGCACGTCGTGGGAAGGATCAGGGGCCTGAAGAGCACCTGACGGACCGCGCCGGCCCGGGGGAGGCGGACGCCCGCACGCCACCGGGCGGGCACCGGGGCGGCACCGGGCGGCGGGTGGTGCCGGGCGGCGGGGGTGACCGGTGGGTGCCGGGCGGCGCCGGGTGGCCTTGGGCGGCGCCAGGTGGCGCCGGGTGGCGCCGGGTGGCGCCGGGTGGCGCGGTGCTCAGCCGCCTCGCCTCATCGCCTCATCGCCTCATCGCCGGAGCCAGAGCTCCATCGCGTACGCCCGCAGCAGCCCCGGAAGCGCGTACCTGTCCCCGGGCCGGCGTGTGAGCAGGTGCGCGCCCGCGAGCTCGTCGATCAGCGAGCGGGTGTGGTGGACGCGCAGGCCGGTCGACTCCGCGGCGGTCTCCACCGTGACGTCGTGATCGGACCGGGAACCGAGCCACCGGAAGAGATCGGCCGCGTCCGCGCTGAGCGATCGGTACGACCACGAGAAGGCCGCGCGCAGGTCCGCGGTGGGATCACCGCAGGTGAGGACGTCCAGAGGCGGCCGGTCCCCGTGTATCTCGGCCGCCAGCCTCGACAGTGGCCGCGACGGGTAGGCCGCGGCCCGCGCGGCGGCGATGGCCAGTGCCAGCGGCAGTCCCCCGCACCATTCGACGATGGCCTCGGCCGGGCCGGTTTCCGCGTTCACCCTCTCCTCGCCCAGCCGGCTCGCGAGCAGGGCGCGCGCCTCGGAACGCGCCAGCAGGTCGAGGGAGAGCTGCTGGGCGCCCTCGGTGACGACCAGCGACGTCATCTGGGTCCGGCTGGTCACCAGGGCGACGCACCCGGGTGAGCCGGGCAGGAGCGCGCGGACCTGCGCGGCGTCCCGGGCGTTGTCGAGCACCACCAGGATCCGCTTTCCCGCCAGCAGACTGCGGTACAGCCCCGCCCGGGCCTCCAGGCCGGCGGGGATGCCGTCCGGCGGTACGGCGAGGGCGTCGAGGAGACCGCGGAGCGCGTCCTCCGTGGCCACCGCCGGCCCGCTCGGGGCGAACCCCCGGAGGTCGACGTAGAGCTGTCCGTCCGGGAACCTCCCGGCGACCCGCTGCGCCCAGTGGACGGCCAGCGCGGTCTTTCCCGCTCCAGGCGCCCCCACGATCGCGAGAATGGTGGCGGGGGAACCGGCTCCGGCGCCGCCTCCCCGTGTCAGCGCCCTGTCGAGCCGGCCGAGCTCGGTCAGGCGGCCGATGATCCTGCCGCCCCTGGGCGGCAGTTGCGCCGGGACGATCGGGGTGGGGTGCCGGGGGGCCGGGGACGCGGCCCGGCCGGCCGTGCCGACGGCGACCGGCGGGTCGATGGAGGCGTCGTGACGCAGGATCGCCTCCTCCAGCACCTGCAGCGGCCGTCCGGGGACGATGCCCAGCTCCTCCTTGAGCCTGAGCCGGAGCCGGTGGAGAACCAGCAGCGCGTCGGCCTGCCGGCCGGTCCGGTACAGCGCGAGGATCAGCTTCCGGTGCAGATCCTCGTCGAACGGGTGCTGGTGGGTGAGGTCCTCCATCTCGGGAATCAGGCCGGCGTGCTCGCCCAGGGCGAGCTGGACGTCGATGAACATGTTGACCGCGACCAGGCGGACCCGTTCGAGCCGTTCGGCCTGCTCGTCCAGCCAGGGGTGAGGGCTGAGATCCCCCAGCGGCCGGCCCCGCCACATGGAGAGGGCCGTCTTGAGGTGGGCCGAGCGCTCTCCCGGATCGGTGGCCTGCTTCGCCTGGCCGATGAGCCGTTCGATGATCTGCGCGTCCGTGACGACGTTCTCCCCGACCAGGCAGTACCCGGACGGACGCGTGACGATCGACTCGCGCGCGCCGAGCAGCCCGCGGAGATGGGAGATGTGACTCTGCAGGGTGTTCACGGCCGTGGCCGGTGATCTGCCGTCCCAGACGACGTCGATCAGCCGGTCGCTGCTGATCACCTCTCCCACCCGGAGGGCGAGGGCGGCCAGGACGGTTTTTCTGCGCAGTCCGGAAACGTATCTCGGGGTGTCGCCGAGGACGACGTCGAGCGGCCCGAGGAGCCTGATCGTCACGGGCCGCGCGGGCCCGAGGTCGGGCCCCGTGGATGGAAGCACGGGCCGTCGCGCCGGCGCGACGGCCGCCACGTGGTCGGGCTCGTGTTCGAGCATCGCTCGCCAGGGGCGGGGGCCCGAGGAGGAGAGCCCTTGCCGCACGTTCGGCGCTCCCCGAGAATAACTGCTGGCCGGGCGATGCGGACGCAAATTTCTCTCCAATCCGAACTGGGTTCGCATCAGAGTGCCCCCGGCCGGTTGCGGCCGCCTTGCCCCTCGCTTGTGACCCGCTAATACAGGATTTATGTGACCAAAAGTCAAATATGTCCTTTTTGTGCGGCAAACTCATTGAATTTGACGCGACGGGATAACCGCTCCGCGCCTTTTCTGGTCCTGTCAGGACGTCGGTGACCTGGCGCCCGCGGACCAAGGCGAAGGTGACGGCGCGGCCCTCCACCCGGTCCCGCCGCCAGGCGTGGTCCTTCGTGACGCGTCGTGCCGGTCGGCGGTGGCCGGGAGGTGTCAGGGGAGCGCGCGGAGCCGGCCGGAGGGGCGGCTCCTGAGCCGGTCGACGCTGCGGGCCGTCTCCTCGTCCGCGGGGAGGAGGACGAGGAGTTGCTGCCCGTCCGAGGCGAGTTCGAGCGTCTCGCGGAGCAGCCGGAGCTGGTGCCCGGACGGGTGGTCGATCCGCAGGACCCCCCGTCGCGGGACCACGTGACGGTTCAGGCGCCGCGTGAACTCGGGACCCACGTGGCACTTCACCCAGTGGACGGTCAAGCCGGTCGCCTTCGTCAGCTACGGCGGCGCGGCGGGCGGCAGGCATGCCGTGCTGCACCTGGAGAACGTGCTGACCGAGCTGCACGCGGTGACGATCCGCGACGGCCTGGCCTTCCCGAACTACTTCACGGCCTGGCGGGACGGCCGCCCGCTCGACCCCGAGGCCCCCGGGTACGCCAAGACGCTGCTCGACCAGCTGGCCTGGTGGGCGGAGGCGCTCAGGTCGGCGCGCGAGGCCGTCCCCTACCCGGCGTGAGCGCCGGGCCGGCACCGGTGTCCTCCTCGGGATGAGGTACGAGATCGCCCACCTGCGCGGCAACGGCGGCGTGATCGCCGGCGTTTCCCCCACCCCGGGCGTCCACATGCGGCCACCGCGCCCCGGCGCCCACGTGGCGCCCACGCCGGCCGTGAGCGGGCTGAGCAGGACGGCCGCGAAGAAGTACGCCGGGCAGGGTGCCGGACAGGGCGTTCACGGGACGGTCGTGTGTCACCGGCCGTCGAGATGTGTGAAATGATCTTCATGGCGTTCTTCCGGTCGTGCCGGGCCTCTCGGGCGGTTCCCGCATGGGGGGCGACCGGGGACGCCGAGGGGTCCCGGAGGTTCTCCGGGGCCCTTTTCGCGTCGTACGCGATCCCCTTCAGGAATTCCCCGGGGCGAGGGCGGCGAGCCGGGCGGCGCGGGTGGTGAGGTGGTCCCGTTCGGGGATGCTCGTGGTGCGGCTCGCCGCGACGCGGTACTCCTCGACCGCCGCGTCCCGGTCCCCGGCCATCTCCAGCAGGTGGGCCCGTACGGCGTGGAGGCGGTGGTGACCGGTCAGGCGGCCGCCGGCCTCCAGCGCGGCGAGCATGCGAAGGCCCACCTCGGGGCCGTGCGCCATGGCGGCGGCGACGGCGCGGTTGAGCGACACCATGGGATTGTCGGGGGACATGCGCTCCAGCAGGCCGTACAGGGCGAGGATCTGCGGCCAGTCGGTCTCCTCGGCCGTGGCCGCCTCGTCGTGGAGCGCGGCTATCGCCGCCTGGAGCTGGTAGGGGCCGACCGCGCCATGGGCCAGGGTCGCGGTGACGAGCGCGACCCCCTCGGCGACGGCCGCGCCGTCCCACAGGCTCCGGTCCTGCTCGGCCAGCGGGACGGGGGAGCCGTCCCGCGCGGTACGCGCGGGGCGCCGGGCGTCGGTCAGCAGCATCAGCGCCAGCAGCCCGGCCACCTCGCCGTCGTCGGGAAGCAGGCCGTGGACCATCCTGGTCAGCCGGATCGCCTCGCGGGCCAGCTCCACGCGCTGCAGGTCCGGGCCCGCGCTGCTGGCGTACCCCTCGTTGAAGACGAGGTAGAGCACGTGCAGCACCGAGGCGAGCCGCCTGGCCCGCTCCTCGGGAAGCGGCATGCGGAAGGGGACGCCGGAGGCCTTGACGCGCTGCTTGGCGCGGCTGATCCGCTGCGCCATCGTCGCCTCGGGGACCAGGAACGCCCTGGCGATCTCGGCGGTGGTCAGGCCGCCCACGGACCGCAGGGTGAGGGCGATCGCCGAGGCCGGGGTCAGCGCGGGATGGCAGCACAGGAAGAGGGTGGTGAGCGTGTCGTCCCGGTCGGCCGCGGGCTCGTCGTCCGCGGCCGGTGCCGCCCGCCGGTCCTGGGGCGCCTGCGCGGCCACCCGTTCCTCCCGGCGGCGCCGCGCCTGCTCGTTGCGGACCCGCTCGGTCATCCGGCGGGAGGCGACCTGGACGAGCCAGCCGCGCGGGTTGCCGGGCACGCCCTCGGCGGGCCACTGGGCCACCGCGTCCAGGAGCGCCTCCTGGACCGCGTCCTCGGCGGCGGCGAAGTCGCCGAAGCGCCGGGTGAGCACGCCGACGACCTGCGGCACCAGCGGGCGCAGCAGGTCGTCGAGAAGCGGGCCGGGCAACGTCAGAGCTCCTCGGGCGGGCTCTCCGACATCACCTGGCGCACCTCGATCGGCATGTTCAGCGGCCTGCCGCCGGGACCGGGGGCCGCCGAGACGTACGCGGCGAACTCGATCGCCCGCTCGGGGCCCTCGCAGTCGATGATCCAGTAACCGATCAGGAACTCCTTCGTCTCCGGGAACGGGCCGTCCGTGACCACGGGGGCGCCGCCCTCGCCGGCCCGCACGACCTTCGCCTGGTCCGGGGCCGCCAGGCCCTGCGCGTCCACCAGCTCCCCGGCGGCGACGAGCTTCTCGCTCGTCTCCCGCATGAACCCGATGTGGGCCATGACGTCCTCCGCCGGCCAGGTGTCGATCGCCGGGAAGTCGACCTGGGCGTTGAACTGCATCATCACCATGTACTTCATGGGTTCGCTCCTCGTGTCCTGGCGCCCGTCCCGGCGCCCTCACCCCTTGGTAGAAGCCGGCCGTCCCGTTCTCGACATTCTCCCGGGTGGTCCGTGAGGGAATTTTCGGCGGCGGGTACGAGCCGGTCGTGCGGGGGACCGGTCACGGGGTCGGGCCGGTGGTGAGGGAGCGGCCGAGGAGACCGGCGGCGGGCCGTGCCGGAGGGCGTCACGGCAGGGGGACGCGGAGCGCCAGGATGGCCATGTCGTCCGTCATGTGCCCCCGGCTGTACTCCAGGGCGGCGTCGCCGATCCGCCGTACGGTGCCGTCCGCGTCCAGGTCCCCGCAGGCCGACAGCAGGGAGATCAGGCGCTCGTCGCCGAACAGCTCCTGCTCCCCGGGCGGGTGCGCCTCGGTGACGCCGTCGCTGTAGAGCAGCAGCGTGTCCCCGGGCCGCAGGTCGAAGCGAGC
Source organism: Streptosporangium sp. DT93 (assembly GCF_049844535.1). NCBI lineage: Bacteria > Bacillati > Actinomycetota > Actinomycetes > Streptosporangiales > Streptosporangiaceae > Streptosporangium > Streptosporangium sp. DT93. The sequence goes on along the minus strand of NZ_JBNCLF010000001.1, from coordinate 127,452 downwards.
GTTCTCCAGGCCGGTCTCCTCCAGGACGCCGAGGACGACCCCGCGCGTCCGCAGCTCCTCGACCGCGCCGTCGGCCCTCCGCAGCAGGGCGGAGGGGTGCCCGGCGGTGGAGAGCATCCCGGTGAACCCGTTCCCGTCCGGGCGGAAGATCGCGCAGACCGCCGTCAGGAACCGCCCGTCCTTGACCCGCTGGGCCAGCAGGGCGCTGTTGAGCTGCTCCAGCACCTTGCTGGGGGAGACGTGGCGGGGCGCGTCGGCGCGCATCGTGTACCGGGCCAGTGCGGTGATCTGCGCGGCCTCCACGCCGTGCCCGCACACGTCGCCCAGGATCGCGCACCAGCGCGATCCGCTGGCCAGGAACAGGTCGTAGAAGTCGCCGGTCACGTTCACCCCCCCGGCGGCCGGGATGTAGGTGGCGGCGGCCTCCAGGCCGGGGACCTCCGGCATCATCGGCGGCAGCAGGCTCTCCTGGAGGGTCCTGGCCAGTTCCTCGGAGACCCTGCCCGCGGCCTGCAACTCGGCCACGTGCCGTTCGGAGCGGGCCAGCGCGTCCCTGAGCATGATCTCCCCCGACACGGCGCGTGCCAGGGTGGCCAGCGTCTGCGCGTCGATGTCCGTCCAGGTGCGCGGTGCCTCGTCCACCACGCAGAGGCCGCCCAGGACCTCGCCGTCGGGGCCGTGGATGGGATATCCGGCCCAGGCGCCGATCTCCAGCCGCCTCACCGCCGCCAGGCGGCCCAGGCGGGGGTCCGCGGCCACGTCCCCGGCCAGCAGGGGCTCGTTCGTGGCGATCAGGATGTGGCAGGGGCTCTCCCACACCGGGCTCTCCCGCTCGGTCATCGAGAGCTCCCCCATGCCGATCGCGCTCTTCCAGAACACCCGCCGATCGTCCACCAGGGTCACGAAGGCCCGCCGCGTCCCGGTCACCCGGGCGGCCAGCAGGGCGAGATCGTCGAACGACGGCTCGGGGTCGGTGTCGAGGAGGCCGGTGGCCCGTACCGCAGACAGGCGCTTGGGGTCGAGCACCGCCGACGGGATCTCAAAGCCCATGTGCGCAACCACCTTCTCCCCGGTACGCCGTCCGTGAACGCGCCGCCGCGCCGGAAGGCTCCCGGGACCGGTCCGGGACCGGTGATCGTGTCTGTCGGGACAGGGCGGGCCACCACCCGGCCGGTCCGCGCTCCGGTGGCCCGGAGGCGGTGCTGCCCCTCCCGGCGCGGATCACACGGTCCCGTGGTGAATCGTACGGTGCCGTCGCCGCCCGCCCCTCGTCCGCCTCGCAGGTGCTTTTCGTACGGGGCCGGGGAGTGGTTGCTACAGCCCCATCTCGGATGTCAGCAGGTGGTGCGCCCGGTCGACGTCCTCGGGAGTGTATCCGGGGATGCTCCCGTCGAGCCGCTGCAGGAGGTCCATCAGGGCCTGCTTCTGCGCCAGGTGCCGGACGGGGAGCCGGTCGAGGTCCACGCTCATGAGCCAGTCGAGCAGCACCACCGCGTCGGCGGTCCGCAGGCTCAGCGCGGTCATCTCCGAGGCCGCCATCGGCAGGCCGGGCGTTCCGCTCATGCGAGCAACCTACCTCTATGCATATATGCGAAATAACCCGATTTGTCGTACGGGTTTCTCGTTCCTGTCGTACGAACAGGTCATCGCGCTTACCGGTTTCGAAAACGGTCGAAAATAGAGGAGAAGTGATATTGCCTGCTATTTATATGCATTGACCTCCTGAGTGGTCCGCGACACCCGGGGTCACGTGGCGCCGGCGCCATCAGCGCCGCCCGCGCGCCGTCCGTGCCGGGTACTCACGCGGTCCGGCCGCTCCGCGCCGGGTTCCCTCGCCGTCCGGGCCTTGTCCTGACGGGATACCGTCCCGTACGGCGGAACCCCTCACCGGCTGAGCGCGGTCCACAGGGTGCCGAACTCCTCGGCGGTCAGGGCGTTCAGGCCGAAGTCGTCGGGGTAGATCGGGCCCTCGGCGAGGAAGCCGTGCTCGTCCTCGATGTGCCTCCACGAGTAGGTGCGGGCCAGACCGTCGGAGCCCAGCTCGGCGTGCCTCACCGGCCAGTACTCCCCGCCGTCGTCGAGCACGGTCTCGAACAGCCACACGTGGCCGTCGCCGTCCACGCCGTGCCAGTACAGGTGCGGCCGGTCGCTCTCGTCGAGCGCGCGGATCGATTCCCTGCGACGGTCCTGCAGCATCGTGCTCCTCGGTGTCCCACAAAAGCTGGCGAAAGGGGCATGGCCTGCTTTTTGTTATGTTGCGTGTTCTCGGTCCGCTCCAGGCGGAGATCGACGGCCGTGCGGTGGACCTCGGTACCTCCCGGCAGCGGGCGGTGGTGGCCCGGCTCGTGGCGGCCGGCGGGCACGTGGTCTCCACCGATCGTTTCATCGATGACCTGTGGCGCGGGCAACCCCCTCCCAAGGCGCTGACCGCCCTCCAGGTCTACGTCTCCAACCTCCGGCGGGTGCTCGAACCCGGACGGGCACCCCGTACCCCCGCCACGGTGCTGGTGGGATCCCGCCCTGGGAACCCCGCCGGGACTACTACTGGCTGCTCTGGCACGGCCTGCGCGCCGAGAGCGCGATCGCGCTGGGCGACCGGGAGGTGGCCGAGCGGTGCCACCGCGTCCTGCTCCCCTGGGACGGGGAGCAGGACGGAATGCACTCCGGTTCGATCACCCTGGGACCGGTCGCCCTGATCCTGGGGCACCTGGCCGCCTTCCTCGGCCGCGACCCGGACTGACGCTCCGGGCCCCGGACGCGGTCATCCGTGGCGGGGGGCACGCGCGGGCACGCCGGCCGAGGGGCCGAAGACGGCGCGCTCGCGGCGACGGTGACCGCGCCGGAACAGCGAGAGCATCAGCACCAGCACGGGACCGGCGAGCCCGCGCAGCCGGGCCATCTCCTCGGGCCTGGCGTACTGCTCGATCCTGGGCAGGTCGATCCTGGGGTTCCCGCCCTTGCGGACCGCCGCCTCGACCGTGTTCCAGTCGGCGGCGGACACGTACCGGGTGATGATCGGGAAGATCAGCCGCTCCTCCTCGGAGATGTGCTCGTCGAGCATGTCGGCCAGCCGGGTGAGGGAGCGGGCGAGCGCGGAGGCGTCGCCGGTGGAGGCGAACGCGGCGGCCTGACCGTTGATCTCGGCCAGCAGGGGGTCGAGCTCGGCGTGGTCGTCGCTCAGGTCGCGCAGGTCCACCTCGGCCCCGGCGGACCGCTCGATGACGGGCCAGAGCAGCTCGTCCTCCATCGTGTGGTGGTGGTGGATGCCGTGGTTCAGGGTGGCGATGAACGCGGCGATGGCGCTCGCGCGGGCCGGAGTGGCGCTCTGCCGGCCGGCGGCCAGCTCGGTGGCCAGGACGGCCAGGCGCCGGGCGTCCCCGCGCATGGCGCGGTGGGTGATCCGGAAGCCCAGGAGTTCGGGGGGCGTGGCGGTCATGGCGGAGGGCTCCTCGTTCGATGCGTCGGTCTTTACGCCCACCACGATGCGCTCGCCCTCTTAGGACCTACTTGGGGATGACTTGGTGCCTGCCCGGTGGGGTGGCGGGAGGCCGCCCGCCCCACCGGGGCCGGGGGCGGTGCAGCGGTCGCCGGGACGGGACGCACTCGGGGAGAGACGGGCGCGGCATCGCCGACGCGGCCGGGACTCGCGTGAGAACGCCGGGCGGATCGGGGTGGTCCGGGTGGTCCTCGATTGATTTCGCATCCCGCTCCGGAGCCGTGTATGGTTACACCTGTCCGAGAGCGCGAGCGACACGGACAGGCCCCTTTAGCTCAGTCGGCAGAGCGTCTCCATGGTAAGGAGAAGGTCTACGGTTCGATTCCGTAAAGGGGCTCGACAGCCTAGAAGCCCTAACCTTTCGGTTGGGGCTTTCGGCTTGGCCGGCCATAAAGGCAGGTCAGAAAATACTCAAGGTTCCGACGCGCCGACGGGCATACTGGGGTGACCCAGAAGAGATCGCCCCGACCTGCACAAGTACGCAGGCACTCGACGGGTCGGGTATCCTTGCGGGGTCGGTCGATTTTGTCGGCCTCAAGGCGGAGTAGCTCAGCCAGGCAGAGCAAACGGCTCATAATCGTTGTGTCGCCGGTTCAAGTCCGGCCTCCGCTACTACCCATCGGGGTCTCCTCTCTTCGGAGGAGACTGCCGTGGGTTGTCCAATGTCTCGAACGTAGAAAGGCACTCCCACGTGGCTGCCACCGACGTTAGGCCCAAGATCACGCTGGCCTGCCAGGAGTGCAAGCACCGCAACTACATCACGCGGAAGAACCGGCGCAACGACCCGGATCGGCTTGAGCTGAAGAAGTACTGCCCGAACTGCAAGACGCACCAGGCGCACCGCGAGACCCGCTAGTCGCTCTCGCGAAGCCTCCCGTCCCGCGGCGGGGGATGAGTGCTTCATCGGCACGCACGTACTCCACGGAAACCGGCGTCCTCGTACGAGGCGCCGGTTTGTCGTGTTCATACATGTTTTTCGTCGGGACGTTGGCCGCGGCGGAGGGCCGGGGCCGCGGGGCTCCGGGCTACGGTTTCCCGGTGGCCTACGGTTCTCCGGTGGCCTCATCGAGGTCGCGCCGTCCGGGCTCGTCCCGGACGCCCGTCCTGTCACTGTCAGCTCGACCCACCGGCACCGGCCCTGCCGCGCCGGTACCCGCAAAGGAGCACGATGGCTCTGAACCGCGACTTCGTCGGGCGGGCGTCCGCGCCCGCCGCCCCGTACGAGGTCAGCCGTGTGAAGATCAAGGAGTTCGCGGCGGCGATCGGCGACGACAACCCGGTCTACCGGGACCGGGAGGCCGCCCAGGCGGCGGGCCACCCCGACGTGATCGCGCCGCCGACGTTCCCCATCGTGTTCAGCCTGGCGGGAGGGACGATCCTGACCGACCCCGAGCTCGGCCTGAACCTCGCCATGGTGGTCCACGGCGAGCAGCGCTTCGAGTACCGGAGGCCGATCCGGGCCGGGGACCAGCTGGTCAGCGTCTCCACGGTGACCGACATCCGCAGCGTCGGGCGGAACGAGCTGATCACCGTCAGGAGCGACATCGGTACCGTCGAGGGCGAGGACGTGTGCGTCGCCTACAACACCATCGTCGAGCGCGGAGGAGCGAGCTGAGATGGCCGCGACGGTCAGGTACGACGAGGTCGAGACGGGGCAGCAGATCCCGCCCGCCGACTACCCGGTGCGCCGGGCCAACCTGGTGATGTACGCCGGTGCCTCCGGCGACTTCAACCCCATCCACTGGAACGAGCGGTTCGCCAAGACCGTCGGGCTGCCCGACGTGATCGCGCACGGCATGTTCACCATGGCCCAGGGCGGCCGGTTCGTCACCGACTGGGCGGGTGACCCGGGCGCGGTCGTCGACTACGGGGTGCGGTTCTCCTCCATGGTCGTCGTCCCCGACGACGACCGGGGCGCGGTGATCACGGTGAGCGGGATCATCGAGGAGAAGCTGGAGGACAAGCGTGTGGTGGTCGCCCTGACCGCCAGGTCCAACGACTCCCGGGTGCTGTCCAAGGCCCGCGCGGTGGTCCAGCTCTCCTGACGTGCGGCGGCGGCGGGCACGGGCGGTCCGGGAGCGTCCGGGACGTCCGGACCCCCGGTGCCGGTCGGGGCGACCGGGATGACCGGGGGCGGGGCCGAATCTTCTCCCGGTCCGGGGGTAGCGTCCGTGCATGAGCGAAGCACCGACCTTCGAAGTGTGGCCCACGGTGGCGTCCCTGCCCCGGGAGGGCGGCCGTACGGCCCAGGCGGCCTCGCCCTCCACGGGCGACGCCCCCGCCCCCATCACCCCGGGCGGTCATGACGCCGGGCGTACCTCCGCCCCGCCGATCGTCACGGACGCCGACCCGGGCACCGTCACCGGCGCGGGATCCGATCCCGCGTACCGCACCGACGCCACCGGCGGCGACGGCGATCCTGCCGCCGCGCGGAGCACCGGCGCGGACGCCGATCCGGGGCGGCGCGCGGACGCCGACGACGCCGGTGGGCGGGAGAGGGACGCCGACCCGGGCCGGGTCGCCGAGGCCGCGCAGCCCGGCCGCCACCCCGGCGGGCTCGACGACCTGGACGCCAACCGGGTCGCCGAGACCGAGGCGGCTCCCCGGCAGACGCCCGAGGGTTCCGAGCTGGCCGGCCGGTCGGAGGATCTCGACGGCCACCCCGAGCGGATGGTGTCCTCCCAGTTGCTCTGGGACGGCAGCCTGTCGGTCTCCCGGATGGACGAGAGCATCACCCCTCCGGCCGGGGTCGAGGAGGCGAGCGCGCCGCGCGCGACGGTCACCGTCGCGCTGCTGGTGGACGGCCGGCCCGACGATCTGCGCGAGTGCGTACGCGCCCTGGTGGCCCGTACCGAGGTCAGGGTCCTCGCCCTCGACCTGGGGGACGTGGACGGCGCCGGTGCGGTCCTGCACGAGCTGGCGGAGGAGTTCCCCCGGCGGGTGGACGCCTGGCACGTGGCCGAGCTCCCGCACTGGCGGGGCGGGTCCGCCGGGTGGGGGGAGAGCCGCGACGCGCTGTTGCGCCTGGACGACTCGGACGTGCACGTCGTCATGGACACCTCCGTGATGCTGGACGGCGACGCCGTGACGCCGCTGGTCAAGGCGCTGGAGGACGAGAACGTGACCGCGGTGGGCTGGGAGGGGGTGACCTTCCACGACGACGGCCACGGATGGTCGGACGCGGAGTCCGGCGAGGTCCGGGGGCTGTCCGGCCGTCTGCTGGCGGTCAGGCGCGAGGCCGCACTGGCCGCGGGCGGGTTCCCGCCGGACGCCCGCTACCACGGTGACGCCGGGCTGGAGTTCTCGCTCAGGCTGCCGGGCACCCTCGTCGCCCTCGGCAAGGACCTTCCGGTCCACCGGGAACGGGACCACGAGGACGACGGTGTCGATCCCGCCTACCGGGAGAGGGAGTCCGGGCGGACCCGCGAGCGGGTGCTGAAGCTGCTGAGCTCGCCGTAGGCTGGTCGCGGATGTCGGCCGGAGCGGGGAGCACATGACGGAGCGGTTGCCGGAGTCGGCGGCGGGGGCCTCGACAGGGCCGGCGGCGGGGTCCTCGACGGGATCGGTGGCGGGTTCGCCGGACGGGTCGCCGACGGGATCCTCGGCAGGATCGGTGACCGGGTCGGCGGCGGAGTCGTCGTCGGTGCCGGGGGTGCGGCTGGGGCCGCACACCACGCTGGGGCTCGGCGGGCCGGCGAGGACGTTCGTGCGGGCCGGGTCGGCCGAGGAGATCGTCGAGCTGGTGGCGGCGGCGGACCGGGCGGGCGAGCCGGTGCTGGTGCTCGGCGGCGGCAGCAACCTGGTCGTCTCGGACGAGGGCTTCGACGGCCTGGTCGTGCGCGTCGACTCCCGGGGTGTCCGCGAGGAGGGGGAGCTCGTCACCGCGCAGGCCGGCGAGGACTGGGACGCCCTGGTCGAACGGATGGTGGCCGAGGGCCGTACGGGCATGGAATGCCTGTCCGGCATCCCGGGGCTGGTCGGGTCCACGCCGATCCAGAACGTCGGCGCCTACGGCCAGGACGTCTCCCAGACGATCACGGGGGTCCGGGTCTACGACCGCATGACCGGCGAGGTGCGGGAGCTGACCGCCTCCGAGTGCGGGTTCGCCTACCGGCACAGCGCGTTCAAGGAGGAGCCCGGAGGCCACGTCGTGCTCGCGGTCACCTACCGGCTGGCCCGGGAGGAACTCTCGGGCCCGATCGCCTACCGCGAGCTGGCCTCCCGGCTGGGTGTCGCCCAGGGCGACCGGGTGCCGCCCGCGGAGGCCCGCGCCGCCGTGCTGGAGCTGCGCCGGGGCAAGGGGATGGTGCTGGACCCGGCGGACCCGGACACCCGCAGCGCCGGGTCGTTCTTCACCAACCCCGTGCTGAACGCGTCGCGGGCGGCGGAACTGGAGCTGCGGGCGCCGGGGTTCCCGCGCTGGGACATGCCGGAGGGGGGCGTCAAGGTCCCGGCCGCGTGGCTGATCGAGAACGCGGGGTTCCCCAAGGGCTATCGGCGTGGTCCCGCGCGCATCTCCACCAAGCACACCCTTGCGCTGACAAATCCGGAAATGTCGGCATCGACCGAGCAGCTTCTCGACCTGGCCCGGGAGGTCAGGGACGGCGTCCTGGAGAAGTTCGGCGTCACCCTCGTCAACGAGCCCGTGATGATCGGCACCCGCCTCTGAACGCTCCACCGGCGAGGGGTGAGCGACGACCGGCGGGGAGCGCGGGCGAGGACCGGGCGGAGGGTTCGGTGAGGGACCGCGGAGGGCCGAGGCGAAGGTCCGGCGAAGAGGCGGGCGAGGGTTCGCGAAGGGCCGGGGCGAAGGGCCGGGCGAGGGGCCGTAGGAAGGGCCGGGCACCGTAATGGGCATCCGATTTCGGCTGCTATGGTCTGATGGAAAGACCCGAAGGGGAGTAGTCCCAATCGCGTGATCGACATGCTGGCGCCTCAGGGCGCCCGGTCGCGCGGGCCCCGGATCCGGCCGTTCGGCGCGGTTCCGTGGCGGACGAGACCTTCGGCCTGGCAGGCACTCATCATGCCGCCGGGCCGGAGCCGTGCCCGAGACTCCCCGGGTACTCCCCTTCCGCCCCGGCTGCGCGCGCGGGAAGGGCACCCTCGTTGGAAGCGTTCTGGATCAGTCTTGTTGTGATCTTCGTGGCCGAGCTGGGCGACAAGAGCCAGCTCATGGCGATGACCTTCGCCACCCGGTTCAGGGCGTGGCCGGTCCTCACCGGGATCACCATCGCCACCACCGTGGTCCACCTGGTCAGTGTCGGCGTGGGCGGGCTGGCCGGCGACCTTCTCCCCACCACCGCGATCACGGTCGTCGCCGGGCTCGCGTTCCTCGGCTTCGCCCTGTGGACGTTGCGCGGGGACGAGCTGACCGAGGAGGAGGCCGGCAAGGCCCAGCGCACCGTACGGTCGGCGATCATCGCCGTGACCGTCGCCTTCTTCCTGGCCGAGCTGGGGGACAAGACCATGCTGGCGACCATCACGCTCGCCACCCGCAACGGCTGGTTCGGCACCTGGATCGGCTCGACGGTCGGCATGGTCGCCGCCGACGCCCTGGCCATCCTGGTCGGCCGCATGCTCGGCAGGCACCTCCCCGAGCGGATCATCCGCTACGGCGCCGCCGCCGCGTTCGCCGTCTTCGGCGTGATCCTGCTGATCGAGGGGCTGCTCGCCTGATCGGACCCGCTACGGCCTTACCCGGGCGGCGGGGCGAGGTCAGGCGATCAGCGTGAGGCGATGGGCCACGGCGGCCGCCTCGCCCCGGGTGGAGACGCCCAGCTTGCCGAGGATGTTGGAGACGTGGACGCTCACCGTCTTGGCCGAGATGAACAACTCGGCGGCGACCTCGCGGTTGGACCTTCCCAGGGTGACCAGCCTCAGCACCTCCAGCTCGCGCGGGGTCAGCGGTGACTCCCCGTTCCCCGGGCGGTCGACGAGGAAGATCCCGATCCGGCGGGCCAGTGCCTCCATCCTGGTGGCCAGGGGTCTCGCCGAGAGCGACACGGCGATCGGGTAGGCGGTGCGCAACCGGTCCGCGGCGCCGTCGCGGTCACCGGCGCCGGCCGCGGCCAGCCCGGCGTGGAACAGCGACCGCGCCCGGAGGAACGGGCGGCCCAGCCGTTCCCAGGCCGCGGCGGCCGCGTCGTGGTCACGGGCGAGACCGAGGCGGTAGGCCTCGGCCACCGGGCTGTCCACGGTCATCGCGTTCGAGGCCCTCGTGACCTGGGCGCGCAGCGCGGACGCCCGGTCGGGCGCGAGATCCTCGGTCGCCTCGCAGACCCCGCCGAGCAGGCCGAGCACCCGCCAGCCCAGCATGGGCTTGCTCGTGATCCGCGCCTCCCGGGTGACCCGCTCGGCGGCCTCCAGCGCGGCCAGCGGCTCCCCTTCGAGCATGTGCAGGCCGATCTGGAGCCGGACGTTGGCCGTCAGCTCCTGCATGAACTCCTCGGGGACGGCGGCGAAGCCCCCCACCTCGTTCAGGACGGACCTGAGCACGCCGGCCTCGCCGCGGGCGACGGCCACGTCCCCGTGGATCCGCCGCAGGTGGTGGCGGGTGCGCAGGGAGGGGCCCATGGCGAGGATCTGGTCGACCAGGCCGGCGGCCTCGTCGAACCTGCCCAGCGCCTCCAGCGCCTCGGCCCGGTTGGTGGCGATGAACGTGCCCTGGACCCGGTAGCGGCCGTACTCCCTGGCCAGCCGTTCCCCTTCGAGCGCGAGCTCGATCGCCTCGGTGGAGCGGCCGATGTTGTTCAGCGCGTCCACGTTGTTGGCGATGGCCCGCAGGACGTTGCGGCCGGAACCGACGCGCTCGCCGATCGCCTGGGCGGTCTTGTTGAGCGCGATCGTGATGTCGAGGCGTCCCGCGATCGAGTGGCCCACCGCGAGGTTGAGCAGCAACTCTGCCTCCAGGGACTCCTCGCCGTGCTCGCGCGCGATCCGCAGCGCCTCCTCGGTGACCGCCGTCCCCTCCGCCAGCTCGCCGCTGAACATCAGGTACGAGCCCAGCGTGGACAGCACCTCGGCGCGCTCCAGGCCGGGCCCGGGGACCAGCCGTTCGGCGTAGCGCAGGTCGTCGAGCACCCCGGGCCTGCGCCTGGCCTTCTTGAACTGCGCCCGCCGTACGACCAGGTCGGCCACCCGCGCGGGTTCGGCCCGCTCGTCGAGCTCGTCCAGCGCGGCCGTGACGAACCTGCTGCCCCGGTCGACCTCGCCGCACGCGCTCGCGGCCTCGGCGGCGTGTTCGAGCACCGTGGTGTGGTCCACGCCGATGCGCTCGGCGGCATCGGGGATCTTGCACCAGAGGGTGAGCACCCGTTCCAGGAGCTGCATCATCTCGTTGTAGGCGAAGCTCCTGGCGGCCTTGCCCGCGGCCTCCCAGGCGGAGATCAGGGCCCACAGGTCGTCGCGGGCGGAGTACCAGTGGTGGGCGATCTCGATGGCGGCCCTGCCGGGCGGGACCAGCGTGCGGTCGCGGCCGATCTCCTCGGCGAAGCGGGCGTGCAGCCGTACGTGCTCCCCGGGCAGGAGCTCGTCGTGCACGGCCTCGCGGATCAGTGCGTGCCGGAAGAGGTAGTCGTGGCCGTCGGCGACCTGCAGGACGTTGGCCGCGATCGCGGTGCGCAGCGCGTCGTCGAGGTCGACGTCGGACAGGCCGCTGACCGCGGCGAGCAGGGCGTGACCCACCCGGTTGCCGCCGGCGGCGGCGACGCGCAGCACGCGTTGCGTCTCCTCGGGGAGGCGCTCGACGGAACCGATGATCAGATCGTGCAGGGAACTGGGGAAGCCGGAGTCGCCGCCGCACTCCATCAGCGCCTCGACGAAGAGCGGGATGCCCTCGCTGCGCTGGAAGATCCGGCTGACCTGGACGAACTCGGGCGTGGTGCCCAGGATTCCGGCCATCTGGGCCGCGACCTCGTCCCGGGTGAGCCTGGGCAGGTCGATCCGCACGACGTCGTCCAGCCGTCCGAGCTCGGCGAGCACCGGCCGCAGCGGGTGCTGGCGGTGCAGCTCGTCGGAGCGGTAGGTGAGGACCATCAGCACCGGCGCGGTGTGGAGGTTCCGGCTGAGGAAGGCGATCAGGTCGCGGCTGGAGCTGTCGGCCCAGTGGACGTCCTCGACGAGGAGGATCACCGGGTGGCGTTCCGCGAGCCGTTCCAGCAGGGTGAGGATCTGTTCGAAGAGGCGGGCGCGGGCGGTGTCGCTCTCGGTGTCGCCGCTCGGCTCGCCGAACTCGGGGAGCAGCCGGGCCAGGTCGCGCGCCCCGCCCTCGGGGAGCAGGGCCGCGACCCCGTCGGCGCCGAGCTCGCGGACGAGCTGGCGGATCGCGGCGGTGAACGGCGCGTAGGCGAGGCCCTCGGTCGACAGCTCCACGCAGCCCCCGTTGAGCACGTGGGCGCCGTCGGCCGTGGCCCGTTCCGCGAAACACCCGATCAGCCGTGACTTGCCGACGCCCGCCTCGCCGCCGAGCAGCACGGTCACCGCCGCGTCCTTCCGGGCCTGCCCGAATGCCTCGGTCAGGTCCGCGAGCTCCCTCTCCCGCCCCACGAAAACAGGACTTACCGCCCGGGCCACCATGTCTGCCAGCATGCCATGCCTTAAAGGTGTGATCTTCCTATTTTTCGTTCGGCGGAACCGGGTGGTTCAGGGAGGCGACAAGGCCCGTCCGGGCGAATGGCGGCAGGGCTCCCGGACCCTGGTCATCCCTGGATGATCCTGTTGAAGAGGCCTCGGCGGTGCTTTTCCGACGGGTGGGTCCTCCTGTCCTTCCGTACCTCGCGGGCGCGGCGCCGGCCGTCCGCCTCCCGGCGGAGTTCGGCGGTCCGGTCGGCGATCATCTGAAGCTGTAACTCGGGGCCCATAGGGGTTTCCTCCCTGGTGCGGCGCCTCGTGGCGCGCCTTCCTCACAGACTTCAGACTCGTCCTAAGGCCCCCGTTCCCGCATCGGGAGGATGCCCTATCTCGCGGACGACTCCCGTCCCGGAACCGCCCGGTGACACCCGGCCCGCGCAGGGGTCCACGGAAGGTATCGGTTGCGTGACATCGGGGCGGAGATTGCATTTCTCCTCATGTCCCGCCGATGGCTCTGGGGGACAATAATGCATAATTCCGGATTAATCGGTTATGTAGGACAAAGCTCTTTTTTGTTATAATTTCAAATAGGTGAGCTCCTGACGCCGTCCCCGGGACGGAGGGACCGGCTCGAACGGAGCCCGGAACGGCGTGAGGCCCGGCCGCCGGGAGGATGGCGACCGGGCTCTCTGGCCGGGCTCACGTCGCGATGATCTTTCCGAAGAGGCTCCGGCGGCGCTTGCCGGAGGACTCCCGCCGCGTCTGGGCCTCAAGGGCACGGCGGTGCCTGGCCGCCTCCGCGCGGAACCTGGCCGCTCTTTCGTCGATCAACTGGAGCTGCATCTCGGGACCCATGAGGGTTCCTCTCTGCTCGGTGCCTGTCGGCGCTTTCCTGACACACTCCAGAGTCGTCCTAAGGCCCCCCGCGCCACATCGGGAGGATGCCCTATCTCCTGTGGCGGGCCAGCCGAAAACCCCCTTAGGGCGATGGGCACCGCCTTAGGGATCTCCGTGCTCCACGCGGGTCTCCCGTGCTCCACGCGGGTTTCCCGTGCCTCACGCGGGATGCCGGCGCCTCGCGCGGGATGCCCGTGCTCCGCGCCGGCTTCCCGTGCCCTACGCCGGTTCCCTGACGGCCGGGCCCGCCGCGGCCCGCTCCGGGGTGACACGGCGGCGCCGGGCCGGCAGCCCGAACGTCGGGTTGGCGACACCCCAGGCGGCGCCCTTGCAGATCAGCTCCTTGTAGACGGCGGCGAGCCGTCCGGTCAGGACCGCCCGTACGGCACGGTCGTCGGCGGTGACGTACTGGATCAGGCCCTCCCCGCGGCCCAGCGAGACGCACCGGTTGAAGTAGCGGATCGGCATGTTCGGAAGCTTCCCGCCGGTCAGGCGCGCCGCGATCGCGTCGGCGGCCTGCAGCGCGGTCGGGCCTCCCGAGGCGCACGACATCCGCAGCGGCTTGTCCCCGGGGCCCGTCGCCATGGCCGCGTCGCCGACGGCGTACACGTCCGGGTGCGAGACCGAGCGCATGGTCCGGTCGACCACGATCTGGCCGGTGCCGGTGACCTCCAGGGTGCTCGCCCTCGCGATCGGGTGGACCGCGAAGCCGGTGGTCCACACCGTGACCGCGGCCGGTACGGCCTCGCCGTCGGCGACGGTGACGCGCCCGGCCTCGACACCGGTGACGTCGGCGTGCTCGTGCACGGTGATTCCGAGCCCGCCGAGGACCTTCCGCAGGTGCGCGCCGCCCTTGGGCGAGAACCCGTCCCCGAGACCGCCGCGGGTGACGAGGGCGACGTCGAGGTCCGGGCGGGTCTCGGCGATCTCGGTCACGGCCTCCAGGCCGGTGAGCCCGCCGCCGACGACGACCACGGCCTGCCCGGCGGCGAGGCCGGCCAGGCGTTCGCGCAGCCGCAGCGCCCCTGGTCGGCCGGCGATCTCGTAGGCGTGCTCGGCGACCCCGGGGACGCCCTGGGCGTTCCAGCCGCTGCCGAGGGCGTAGACGAGGGTGTCGTAGGCGAGTTCCCCGGCGCCGTCCTCGTCGACGACGGTGACGGTCCTGCGGTCGGCGTCGACGCCGGTGACGGTCGCGACCCTCAGCTCGACACCGGTGCCCGCCAGCATCTCGCGGAACGGCCGGGGAGTGAGGTCCTGGCCGGCCGCGAGCTGGTGCAGGCGGACGCGCTCGACGAAGTCGGGCTCGGCGTTGACGAGGGTGACGGTGACGTCCTCGCGGTGGAGCCGCCTGGCGAGGCGGCCGGCGGCCATGGCTCCGGCGTATCCGGCTCCGAGGACGATGACGCGGTGCTGCGTTTTCCTGTTCATGTCGGCTCCTGTCGGCCCGTGTCGGCCTCTTTCGGCCTCTTGGTTCGCGGGTTCGTCCCTTGAACCGGACGGCGTGCCGTTTCCTGACAGGAACGCGGTGTGAAGCACCTCACACGACGGCACGGGACCATGGGTGCACCTCACCCGGCGGTGCGAGGGCGCGGTGTGAGGCGCCTCACATGACGGTGTCAGGCCCCTCGTACGGCCGCCGGAGGGCTCAGAAGGCGTGGAACAGGGGCTCCCCGTGGTCGTCGGCCGCCCAGCGCGCGGTCGCGCGGTCGAGCTTGTCGGGGTTGAGCTGGTTGCGGATCGCGGCGACGCCCTCGGTGGTGACCTCCAGGCACAGGACGCCGACGACCCGGCCGTCGATGACGGCCACGACGGCGGGGTCGCCGTTGGCGGTCCAGGCGTAGACCCCGGGCGAGCCGCCGGCGAGGGCGCGCTTGGCCTCGCCGGGTTTGAACAGGCCCCGCAGGAACCTCGCGACCGCGAGGGCGCCCTCGAACGCCCTGGCGCGGGCCGGGACCTTCCCGCCGCCGTCGCCCGTCGAGACGGCGTCCTCGGTGAGCAGGCGCACGAGCGGCTCGGTCCGGCCGCTGGCGGCGGCCGTCAGGAACTCCTCGACGATCCGCCGGGCGGCGGCCTCGTCGACCGTGACGCGGGTCCTCCCGTCCGCGACGTGCTTCCTGGCGCGGTGGAGGATCTGCTGGCTGGCGGCCTCGGTGACGTCGAGGATCGCGGCGATCTCCCGGTGCGGGTAGTCGAAGGCCTCCCGCAGCACGTACACCGCCCGCTCGACGGGGGAGAGGCGCTCCAGGAGCGTCATGACCGCGTACGAGACCGATTCGCGCTGCTCGGCGGTCTCGGCCGGGCCGAGCATCGGGTCGCCGGCGAGCAGCGGCTCGGGGAGCCACCGGCCCACGTAGGTCTCGCGGCGCGCCCGCGCGGAGGCGAGCTGGTTGAGGCACAGGTTGGTGAGGACCTTCGTCAGCCAGGCCTCGGGGACCTCGACGCGGCCGACGTCGGCGGCCTGCCAGCGCAGGAACGTCTCCTGCGCGGCGTCCTCGGCCTCACCGGCGGAGCCGAGGAGACGATAGGCGAGGGCCTCCAGGCGCGGCCTGAAGGCCTCGAACCGCTCGACGTCGTTCGCGGTCAGGGCCATGACCCGATCCTAGGTCGCGCCACCCCCCGAAGCGGGCGGATGTTGACGAAAACGGGTGAGAGGGCTGGGCAGGGTCCAGTTTGGAAGTAATCACACCAGTAGGCATGCTGGAGAGGTGTCAACTACGACGACCTCGCTCACCGACGTGGCCGCGTCCAACGCCACGCTGCGGAGCTTCCTGAACGGCCTGCCCGGCGTCGACCGCGTGGGCGCCGACCAGCGCGCCGCGATGCTCGGCACCCGATCCATCAAGACGACCACCAAGGCCCGCGTCATCGACCTCGCCATCGGCATGGTGGACCTGACGACCCTGGAGGGGGCCGACACCCCGGGCAAGGTCCGCGCGATGTGCGCCAAGGCGGTCCGTCCCGACCCGTCCGACCCCTCGGTGCCCAGGGTGGCCGCGGTGTGCGTCTACCCCGACATGGTCGCCGGGGCCGCGGCGGCGGTGAGGGGCTCCGGCGTCAAGGTGGCCAGCGTCGCGACTGCGTTCCCCAGCGGGCGCTCCTCGCTCGACGTCAAGGTCGCCGACACCGGGTTCGCGGTGGCCGCCGGGGCCGACGAGATCGACATGGTCATCGACCGGGGGGCGTTCCTGGCCGGGGACTACGTCAAGGTCTTCGAGGAGATCGTCGCGATCAAGGCGGCGTGCGGGACCGCGCACCTGAAGGTGATCCTGGAGACCGGCGAGCTGGCCACGTACGACAACGTGCGCCGCGCGTCCTGGCTGGCCATGATGGCCGGGGGCGACTTCATCAAGACCTCCACGGGCAAGGTGCAGCCCGCCGCGACCCTCCCGGTGACGCTGGTCATGCTGGAGGCGGTCCGCGACTTCCTGGCCGCGACCGGCCGCCAGGTCGGGGTGAAGCCCGCGGGCGGCATCAAGACCACCAAGGACGCGATCAAGATGCTCGTCCTGGTCAACGAGACCGTCGGCGACGCCTGGCTCACCCCCGAGTGGTTCCGGCTCGGCGCCTCCAGCGTCCTCAACGACCTGCTGATGCAGCGCCAGAAGATGGCCACCGGCAGGTACGCGGGTCCCGACTACTTCACCCTCGACTAAGGGCGTTCACATGTTCGAGTACGCACCGGCGCCCGAGTCACGTGACGTCGTCGCGATCAGGCCGTCCTACGGCCTGTTCATCGGCGGCGAGTGGGTCGACTCCCAGGGCACAGAACGCGACAAGACCGTCAACCCGGCCTCCGAGGAGGTCCTGGCCGAGATCGTCTGGGCCTCCGAGGCCGACGTCGACCGGGCGGTCGAGGCCGCCCGCAAGGCGTTCGGCGTCTGGTCGGCGATGCCCGGCTCGGAGCGGGCCAAGTACCTCTTCCGGATCGCCAGGATCATCCAGGAACGCTCGCGCGAGCTGGCGGTGCTGGAGACCCTGGACAACGGCAAGCCGATCCGCGAGTCCCGCGACGTGGACCTGCCCCTGGTGGCGGCCCACTTCTTCTACTACGCCGGCTGGGCCGACAAGCTCGGGTACGCCGGGTACGGTCCCGCCCCCCGCCCGCTCGGGGTGGCCGGGCAGGTCATCCCGTGGAACTTCCCGCTGCTGATGCTCGCCTGGAAGATCGCCCCGGCGCTGGCCTGCGGCAACACGGTCGTCCTCAAGCCCGCCGAGACGACCCCGCTGAGCGCGCTGCTCTTCGCGGAGATCTGCGAGCAGGCGGACCTGCCGCCCGGGGTGGTCAACATCGTGACCGGTGCCGGCGAGACCGGCGCGGCCCTGGTGAACCACCCGGGGGTCGACAAGGTCGCCTTCACCGGCTCCACCGAGGTCGGCCGCCGGATCGCCAGGTCGGTCGCGGGTTCCGGCAAGAAGGTCACCCTGGAGCTCGGCGGCAAGGCCGCGAACATCGTGTTCGAGGACGCCGCGATCGACCAGGCCGTCGAGGGGATCGTCAACGGGATCTTCTTCAACCAGGGCCACGTCTGCTGCGCGGGCTCCCGGCTGCTGGTGCAGGAGTCCATCGAGGGCGAGCTGCTGGACGCGCTGAAGCGGCGCCTGGGCACGCTGCGGCTGGGCGACCCGCTGGACAAGAACACCGACATCGGCGCGATCAACTCCGCCGCCCAGCTCGCGAAGATCCACGAGCTCTCGGACCAGGGGGAGGCCGAGGGCGCCGAGCGCTGGTCCCCGGCCTGCTCGCTGCCGGACCGGGGCTTCTGGTTCCCGCCGACCATCTTCACCGGCGTCGCCCAGTCGCACCGGATCGCCCGCGAGGAGGTCTTCGGCCCGGTGCTGTCGGTGCTGACCTTCCGTACCCCGGCCGAGGCGGTGGAGAAGGCCAACAACAGCCCGTTCGGTCTGTCGGCCGGCGTGTGGACGGAGAAGGGCTCGCGCATCCTGTGGATGGCGAGCAGGCTCCGCGCGGGCGTCGTGTGGGCCAACACCTTCAACAAGTTCGACCCGACCTCGCCGTTCGGCGGCTACAAGGAGTCCGGGTACGGGCGCGAGGGCGGCCGGCACGGGCTGGAGGCGTATCTCGATGTGTGAGCGGCACGCCGCCGGGCGGCGTTCCCGCCGGGCCCAGAGCACCCGGGGTCATGATTTCGCCCGCGCCGGACGGCCGGTGATGCGGGGCTGGTTCGCGCACCGGTGCGGCGTGAGCCGCTGCGGTCAGATCTTCGTGCCGGCCCGGCTGGCGCAGCAGGAGAGCTCGTGGAGAGGGCTGGGAAATGAGTAAGGCGGACAGGCCGGGCCGGTCACGGACGGGCGGCAAGACCGGCGGGCAGGCCGGTGGGCAGGCCGATGAGCCGACCGGTGGGCAGGCCGGGAAGAAGGCCGCCGGGCAGGAGCCGGGACACGCCGGGGAGAAGGCCGGGGACAGTGCCGGGAACAGTGCCGGGAACAGTGCCGCCGGTCAGGCGCGGGAGCAGGCCGGTGACGCGGGTGCGGCCGTGGGCGCCGGGGAGCACGTGAGCGGCGAGGACGGCGTGAGCGGCGGGGAAGGGGCCGGTCGCGTGCCGGGCAGGCTCGCCGTGCGCAAGACGTACAAGCTGTACATCGGCGGGGCTTTCCCGCGGTCGGAGAGCGGAAGGTCCTATCCCGTGGCCTCCTCCAGCGGTGACTTCCTCGCCAACGCCTCCCGGGCCTCCCGCAAGGACGCCCGCGACGCGGTGTCGGCCGCGCGCAAGGCGTTCGGCGGCTGGTCGGGCGCGACGGCGTACAACCGGGGGCAGATCCTCTACCGCGTCGCCGAGATGCTGGAGGGGCGCCGGGCCCAGTTCGTCGCCGAGCTGGCGGACACCGGGGCCGGGCAGGCCGGGGACGCCGGGGAGATCGTGGACGCGGCCGTCGACCGGCTGGTCTGGTACGCGGGCTGGTCCGACAAGATCGCCGCCGTGGCCGGGTCCTCCAACCCGGTCGCCGGGCCCTACTTCAACATCTCCTCGCCGGAGCCGACCGGGGTGGTCGCGGTGATCGCCCCCGACGAGCCGCTCCTCGGGCTCGTCTCGGTGCTGGCCCCGGTGATCGTCACGGGCAACACCTGCGTGGTGGTCGCGAGCGAGCGCGCCCCGCTCCCCTCGATCACGCTGGCCGAGGTGCTGGCCACCTCGGACCTGCCCGGCGGGGTGGTGAACATCCTCACCGGCTCGGTGGCGGAGATCGCCCCCTGGCTGTCCGCGCACATGGACGTCAACGCCCTCGACCTCACCGGGGTCACCGACGAGCGGCTGGCGGTCGCGTGCGAGGAGGCGGCGTCGGAGAACCTCAAGCGGGTGCTGCGCCCCGCCGCGACGACCGACTGGTACGCCGACCCCGGCACCAGGCGCCTGACGACCTTCCTGGAGACCAAGACCGTCTGGCACCCCACGGGCGTCTGAACCCGCTCCCGGCCCAACCTGACCTGACCGGGCCTGGTCCGACTCGGCCAGATCTGGTCCGACCCGACCCGACCCGGCCCGGCCTGGTCGGGTCCGGCCGGCTCGGCAGGGTGGGGTCAGCGGAGCGGTGCGTGGCGCGTCCAGGGGCGGGCCGCCTCCAGCTCACCGGCCAGTGCCAGCAACTGGGACTCGCCCCCGGGCGCGGCGACGAGCTGGACGCCGATGGGCATCCCGCTGGAGTGCACGCCGTACGGGACGCTCATGGCCGGCCAGCCGGCGAGGTTCCAGGCCGCGGTCGCGGGCGCGTACGTCAGGTTGACGCGGGCGTTCGCCGGCAGGCCGCGACGCCCCCAGCGGTCGGCGGCCGGTGGCAGGGCCGCGAGCGTGGGCATCAGCAGCACGTCGGCGTTGCCGAACCACTGGTCGGCGCCGTGCGCGCGCCAGCGGTCACGGCCGGTCGAGCCGTCCGCGCCGAACCTGGCGAGCAGGCGGCCCGCCCTGACCAGCGACCGGGTGCGGCGCTCCAGCCTGCGCGGGTCCAGGCCCTCGGCATCGCTCCTGGCGCACGCGAACCAGGTGGCGACGGCGGCGCCGGCGAGCCAGGCGGGCATCCGGTCGGTACGGCCCACCATGGTGTGCCCGGCGGCGCCCAGCACCTCGGCCGCCCCGGTGACCGACCGCTGGAACTCCGCGTCCACCGGAAGGCCCGGGGGCAGCGGCAGGGGCGCGACCGCGATCCGCAGCCTCGGCGTCTCCGACAGGGTCAGCCCGCCCGGGTAGTCGTCGATGGCGCTGCCCACGCCGAGCGCCTCGCTCTCCCCGGGCCTGGCCAGGGACATGTCGCCCGCCATCACGGCCAGCGCCAGCGCGAGGTCCGCCACGTTCGTGGCCAGCGGGCCGTTCTCCGACATGCCGTACCAGTCGTGCTCGGGAGGCGGGACCACC
Source organism: Streptosporangium sp. DT93 (assembly GCF_049844535.1). Taxonomy (NCBI): domain Bacteria; kingdom Bacillati; phylum Actinomycetota; class Actinomycetes; order Streptosporangiales; family Streptosporangiaceae; genus Streptosporangium; species Streptosporangium sp. DT93. The sequence continues at coordinate 107,124 of NZ_JBNCLF010000001.1, read as the reverse complement.
CCCTGGCCGGGTTTGATCGAGACCAGGCCGCAGCAGGCGGCGGGGATGCGCAGCGAGCCGAGCCCGTCGTTGCCGTGCGCCAGCGGGACCATGCCCGCCGCCACCGCCGCCGCGCTCCCGCCCGAGGACCCGCCCGGGGTACGCCCGAGGTCCCAGGGGTTGCGCGTCACCCCGTACACGTTGTCGGAGAACGCGGCCAGGCAGAGCTCGGGGACGTTGGTGATGCCGACGACCACCGCGCCCGCAGCCCTGAGCCTGGCCACCACGGGGTGATCGGTGCCGGCGGGCGTGTCCGGCGTGGCCGCCGAGCCGTTGCGCGACACCTCGCCCTCGACCGCGACGTTGTCCTTGATCGCGACGGGCACCCCGGCGAGCGGCAGCTCCGACAGGTCCTCGCGTCCCTCCAGCAGCCGGGCCTCGGCCCGCGCCCGGTCGGCGAGCACCTCGCGGAACGCCCCGACGCGGCCGTCACGCTCGGCGATGGCGTCGAGGTGCTCCTCGACGACCGCGGACGCGGCGACCTTCCCCCGTCGTACGGCAGCCGCGATCTCCACTGCGGAACTTCCCACCCACGACATGAACCGAGTGTGGTCCGGCGAGTCCGCCAGGGGAAGCGCGCCACGTATCGATCCGATGTCTTGTCCGGATCATCGGCGTTATCCGGCCCGGTTCACGCGCGGTAGATCATGTCCCGCCCGGACGGCGCCGGGGGTTGGTCCGGCGGGTGGCCGGGGCCGACATGGGGTCGTCGGGCCAGGGGTGCCGGGGGTAGCGTCCGCGCAGCTCGGCGCGGACCGCCCGGTACCCCTCGCGCCAGAACGAGGCCAGGTCGGCGGTGACGGCGGCCGGGCGTCCCGCCGGGGATAGCAGGTGGATCACCAGCGGGACCCCGGCCACGCGCGGCGCCTCGGCCCAGCCGAACAGCTCCTGCACCTTGGCCGCCAGCACCGGTCGTTCCCCCGAGTAGTCGATCCTGATCCTCGACCCGCTCGGCACCTCGACCCGTTCCGGGGCCGTCTCGGCGAGGCGGGCGTTCCACGGGACCAGGCGGTGCAGGGCGGAGACGACGTCCAGGCGTTCCAGGTCGGACCGGCGGCGGGCCCGCGAGAGCTCCGGTTCCAGCCAGCGGCCGGCCGCCTCGATCAGCGCGTCGTCGTCGGTCGCGGGCCACGGGTCGCCGAGCGTACGACGGCAGAAGGCCAGGCGCTCGCGCAGGGCCACGGCCTCGGGCGTCCAGCGCAGGAGCGACAGGCCCTCGGCGCGCAGCCCCTCCAGGACGGCGGGACGCACGTCGGCGCCGCGGAGCACGCCGGAGGACAGCTCGATCGCGCCCAGCCGCTCCACCCGGCGCGCGGACACGTCGCCGCGCCGTTCTCCCGGCGGCACGCGCCAGGTGATCTCCTCGCCGGACGTGTACAGGGGGGCCGCGGCGAGCCTGGCGATCTCCTCGTCGATCACCACGGCCTGCCTGATCCGGGCGGACGCGGCACCGGTGGGCCGGTCCGCGACCGCGACCGCGAGCCACTCGGCCGTCCCCAGCCGCGACCCGGCCGGCAGCTCCGCCGCCGTCCCCGAGGCCATCAGGTACGACCCGCCGCGCCGCCGCGCGACCCGCTCCGGGTAGGCCAGCGCCACGACGGTCCCGGCCACGGTGTCATCGCTCCCGCCCTGCGCGCCGCCGTCCCTCCCACCCGGTACGGTGTCGTCCCTTCCGCCCTGCGCGCCGCCGTTCTTCCCGCCCCGCACGGTGTCGTCGCTCCCGTTCGGTGCGGTGCCGTCGTCCCCCTGCGGTGCGGTGCCGTCCTTCGCCTTTTCCCGGCGCGGGCCACCGCCGGGGACGGCCCGCGACAGGCGCCCGGCCTCCTGGCGCCAGCGCGCGGAGAACGCGTCGCCACCACGGCGCGCGGAACGCCACACCGCCACCAGGTCGTCACCGGCCTCGCGGGGAAGCTGCTCCGAGAGCAGGGCGACGACCTCGGCCGCCCGCGACCCGGCACCGGCGTCGATCAGGGCCCGCGCCAGGCGCGGATGGACCCCGGCCACCGCCATCCGCCTGCCCCGGCCGGTCACCCGGCCCGCGTGGTCGAGGGCGCCCAGGGCGCTCAGGGTGCGGCGGGCCGCGTCCATCGCCGCGGGCGGGGGCTGGTCGAGCAGGGCCAGTCCGGTGGCGGCCGGGTCGCCCCAGCAGGCGGCCTGGAGGGCGAAACCGGTCAGGTCGGCGAGGGCGATCTCGGGCCGCGCGTACTCGGGGAGCCGGTCGTGCTCGGCCTGCGACCAGCACCGGTAGACCACGCCCGGCGCCTCGCGGCCCGCGCGCCCGGCCCGCTGGGTGGCCGACGCCCTGGAGGCCCGGACCGTGCTGAGCGAGCCGAGCCCGCGGGCATGGTCGGTGCGGGGCTCCCTGGCCAGGCCGGAGTCGACCACGATCCGCACCCCCGGCACGGTCAGGCTCGACTCGGCGACCGAGGTGGCGAGCACCACCCTGCGCCCGGCGCCCGGGGACAGGACCGCGTCCTGGACGCGGGCCGGAGCCTGGCCGTGGACCTGCAGGATCTCCACACCACCGCCACCACCGTCGTTGTCGCCACCGCCGTCGACGCCGCGAAGCTGCGCGGCCACCCGCCCGATCTCGCCGACACCGGGCAGGAAGCAGAGCACGTCCCCCTCCCCCTCCGCCAGCGCGCGCCGCACCACACCGGCGACGTGGGCCAGGAACGCCGGGTCCACCCGCATGCCGTGGGGCGGGGCGACGGTGCCGGTGGGCGGCGCCCAGACGGGGGTGACCGGATGCATGGTGCCCGAGGCGTGCACGATCGGCGCGGGCTCACCGGAGCCGGGCGGAGCGGAATCACCGCCGAGCCGACCGGGATCACCGCCGAACGGGCCGGAATCACCGGAGCCGGGCGGGCCGGGATCGCCGGAGCCGAGCAGGCGGGCCCAGGGGGCGGCGTCGGCGGTGGCGGAGGTGGCGACGATCCGCAGGTCGGGGCGGAGCGTGGCGCGTACGTCGAGGAGGAAGGCCAGTGCGGTGTCGGCGTCCAGGTGCCGTTCGTGGCACTCGTCGAGCAGGACCGTGTGCGTGCCGTCGAGTTCGGGGTCGCGCTGGAGCCGTTGCAGCAGGACGCCGGTGGTGACGACCTCGACGACCGTTCCGGGGCCGGTCCTGCGCTCGCCGCGGATCGAGAACCCGACCTCCGCTCCCACCTCCGACTCCAGCAGCCAGGCCATCCGCCTTGCCGCCGCCCGTACGGCCATCCGCCTCGGTTCGGCCACGACCACCCGCCTTCGTGCCGAGCCGTCGAGGAGCCCGGCCAGGGCGAGCGGGACGAGCGTGGTCTTGCCGGTGCCCGGGGGCGCGGTGAGCACGGCGAGACCCCGCTCGTCGAGGGCCGCGAGCAGCTCGGGCAGGACGTGGCGGACGGGCAGGCCGGACCGGTCGGAACGCACCCGTCCAGTGTCCCCGATGTCCCCGGGAACCGTGCCCGGCGGTGCCAGGAGCGACGTGGTCCGCGCCTCACCGTCGGAGGTGCCCCCGACGTCCCCGGGGGCCGTGCTCTGGGGGGTCAGGACCGGTGGGCGGGGGCGTCGTACTCCAGGCGGGCCCGGTCGACCTCGCCCAGGTTGGCGGCGGCCCACTCGGCGAGCGTGGCGAACAGGGGACCCAGGCTCCGGCCCAGCTCGCTGATCTCGTACTCCACCCGTGGCGGGATCTCGGGGTGGTAGGTGCGCACCACCAGGCCGTCGCGTTCGAGCTGGCGGAGCCGCTGGGTCAGCACCTTCGGGGTGATCGTGCCGATGTGGCGTTCCAGCTCCACGAAGCGCATCCGGCCCTGCGCGTTGAGGGCCCACAGGATCGGGGTCGTCCAGCGGCTGAACACGATGTCGACCACCGGGGCGATGGGGCAGGCGTTCTCGGCCCCGGCGGAGGGATCCGCCGTCCAGCTCGTGCCGCCGTCCATGCGGACCCTCTTTCGATAGTCACTTTCTCCTAGGTACCTACTATACGCAGGCTGTTAGCGTCACCGAGGCGCCGGAGAACGACGTCCGGCGGAGTCGGCGATCACGCCGAATCCGAGAAAGGGAGCTGTTCATGATCGTGGTGACGGGAGCGACGGGGAACGTCGGGCGGCCGCTGGTGAGAGCCCTCGCGGCGGCGGGCGAGCGGGTGACGGCGGTCTCGCGGCACCCCTCGGACGAACTGCCCGAGGGTGTACGGCACCGGCGGGCCGATCTCGCCGACGTGGAGAGTCTCCGTCCCGTGCTGGAGGGGGCCGACGCGCTCTTCCTGCTCATCCCGGGGCAGGGCGCGCACCCTCCGGACGTTCTCGACGCGGCCAAGGCCGCCGGGATCCGCCGGGTGGTGCTGCTCTCCTCCCAAGGGGCGGGGACGCGGCCGCGGGCCCGCTCCCACGACCCGCTCAGGGGTTACGAGGACGCCGTCCGGCGATCGGGACTGGAGTGGACCGTCCTGCGGCCCGGCGGCTTCGCCTCCAACGCGTTCGCGTGGGCCCCGGCGATCCGTTCCGGGCGGACGGCCGCCGCCCCGTTCGGTGATGTCGCCCTGCCGTTCGTCGACCCGGACGACATCGCCGAGGTCGCGGCCGTGGTGCTGCGCGACGACGGCCACGACGGCCGTACCTACGAACTCACCGGGCCGGTGGCGATCTCTCCGCGCGAGCGGGCCCGGGTCATCGGCGACGCGCTGGGGGAACCGGTGCGGTTCGTCGAGCAGAGCCGCGAGGAGGCGAGGACGCAGATGCTCGGGTTCATGCCGGAGCCGGTCGTGGACGGCACCCTCGACATCCTGGGCGAGCCGTCGGACGCCGAACGGCGGGTGAGTCCCGACATCGGACGGGTCCTCGGCCGCCCGCCCCGCGGCTTCGCCGACTGGGTGGCGCGCAACCTTGCGGCCTTCGCCTGACCGGGGGCGCGGCGGTTGGAGGACGCGTGATCCGGGGCGCGCTCACGTTTTTCCGGCCGGGGTGGTGTCCGCCGTGCCGTACGGGGGAATGATCGCTTCGTGATCGGGCTGACCGCCATGTTCGCCGCTGCCGCGACCGCCTACCGAGATGCCGCCCGGCTTCGGGCGGACGATCCGCCGTCCCCCGCCCGGGTCTCCCCGGACAGGACCGTCCCCGCCGGAGTCGTTCAGGACGAGGTCGCCCCCGCCTGAACCGTTCGCGTGAGCCGAGCCCGTCCGGGGCGTCCCGGCCGGACGGGCTCGACCCTCGCCGACCCGACCCGACCTAACCGCGGCCGTGGACACGGCAGCGGATGCGATCCGGGGTTCCGTCGCGTCCGGGGACAGGGGCGTGCCTAGGCCGAGGGGTCGAGGACTCCCGTGCTCACCAGGGCGATGATGACGACGCCGAGGACGATCCGGTAGATCACGAAACCGGTGAAGCGGTGGGTGCTGATGAACTTCAGGAACCACGAGACCGCCAGGTAGCCCACGAGGAACGAGATCACGGTGGCCAGGATCGTGGGCCCCCACTCCGGGGCCGGCCCCTCGCCGATCTTGAACAGCTCCAGGAACCCCGCGCCCAGCACGGCCGGGATGGCCAGCAGGAAGGAGTACTTCGCGGCCTCCTCCCGGCGGTAGTCGAGCAGCAGGCCCGCGCTGATCGTGCCGCCGGAGCGGGAGACGCCGGGGATCAGGGCGAGCGACTGGGCGAAGCCGTAGATCAGGGCGTGGGTGAAGCTGAGGTGCCGCTCCAGGGTGAGCCGGTTGCGGGCGGTGTGGTCGGCGAACCACAGGACGAGGCCGAAGACGATCAGCGTCATGCCGATCAGGCGCAGGTCGCGGAAGGCGCCCTCGATGGAGTCCTTGAAGAGCAGGCCGAGGATCACGATCGGGATCGTGCCGACGATGACGTACCAGCCCATCCGGGCGGCGTGGTGGCTCCGCAGGGCGGGGGTCCACAGGGAGCGGGTCCAGGTGGAGATGATCTCCCAGATCTCCTTGCGGAAGTAGATCACCACCGCGGCCTCGGTGCCGAGCTGGATGACCGCGGTGAACGCGGCCCCCGGGTCCTGCCAGCCGAAGAACGCCGACACGACCCTGATGTGGGCACTGGAGGAGATCGGCAGAAACTCCGTCAATCCCTGAATCAGTCCGAGAATAACCGCTTCGAACCAGCCGATCACTTGAGCACCTTCCGTACCAGCGTGTGCGTGACTACGCGAGGCTAGCGGAGCGGTGGGGCGGTTGTGACCGGCCGTTCGGCCGAGATCCGCCGCGCCGTGGCGCGGCGGGCGTCCACGGTCCTTCCCCCGGCAAGCCCGGCAAGCCCGGCGAGCCCGGAAAGCAGGGGAGGACCGGGAAGCAGGGGAGGACCGGGAAGCAGGGGAGGACCGGGGAGAAGGGGATGCGGCCCGCGGACCGTGCCGTCCGGGAGGTGTCCGGACGGCACGGGAAGCGGGGAAGGGCCGAGGGCCGCATCCGGTACGCCTGCTAGCGGGTCACCCTGACGTCGTCGATGCCGGCCTCGACGAGCGAGGCGCCGGAGGCGTCACCCGCCTCGACCAGGATGCGGACGCTCTGCCCGGCGAAGGCGGAGATGTCGACGTTGGCCGTGGCCCAGGCGCCGTTGCGGTTGGCGGCCGAGCCGAGCTGCTGGAAGACCTGGGTGGTGGAGGAGCCGACGACCTTCACCCGCAGGAAGTCGGCGCTGGAGGCGTTGGAGCCGTGCGCCAGGTACCAGGAGAAGTTCAGCTTCAGCGTCCCGGTCGGCAGGGAGATTGCCGGGGAGCGGATGCTGCTGATCGCGCCGTCCAGGTCGTAGTCGCCCGCCGCGCTGCCCGCGAGACGGCCGGTGACCAGGTCGTTGCTACCACTGACGGTGGTGCCGAGCTGCTTGGCGCCGCTGGAGGTGGTGGCCTCGGGGTCACCGCGCTCCCACGCGCCGGCCGTGGCGGTGTCGGTGCCCGAGGGGTTGGCCGTCCACCCGGTCGACGTCTCGAAGGTGTCCTCCCAGATGGCCGCGGGCGGCGGCGTCGTGACGGCGGTCGTCCACACCGCGTACGCGATGGCGTCGGCGTTCCGGTTCAGCGCGGTGTCGTTGACGTTGGTGGTGGTGTCGCACGCGCGGTGGTAGCAGGGGTCGAAGGGCTGACCCGCCGTGCCGCCCCACAGGGTGGCCTGGGCGCTGCTCTTGGTGCCCTCGGCGCCAGTGAAGGTGCCACCCGCGGGGATGCCGACCGCGATGAACGGCCCGTAGTCGGAGCGGCCGTCGAAGTCGGTGCCCCGGGTCGCCACGCCGATCGAGCTGAAGTACGCCGCGAGCGTCGCCTCCAGCTGCGCCGAGCCCGCCGGGCCGGGGCCCGAGCCGACACCGTCGGAGTTGTCACCGTCGTAGAGGAAGTAGCCCGGGTTCGGCGAGCCGACCATGTCGAAGTTGTAGTAGCCCTTGATCCTCGACCGTTCGGTGGAGGAGAGGCTGTTCACGTACGCCTGGGAGCCGCGCAGGCCCAGCTCCTCGGCGCCCCACCACGCGAAGCGCAGGTGGCGGGTGGGGGCCAGCGACTGGCGGGAGACCTCCAGCGCGGTCTCCAGGATCGCGGCGCTGCCGGTGCCGTTGTCGTTGATGCCCGGCCCGGCGGTCACGCTGTCGAGGTGGGCGCCGATCATCAGGGTGTTGCCGGTGTCACCGCCCGGCCAGTCGGCGATGACGTTGTAGCCGGTCGCGCCGCCGTAGGTGAACGACTGCAGCGTGGTGGTGAAGCCCGCCGCGTCCAGCTTGCCCTTGACGTAGTTGGCCGAGGCCAGGTAGCCGGGGCGGCCGTGGGCGCGGTTGCCGCCGTTGGCGTTGGCGATGGACTGGAACTGCGTCAGGTGTGCCTTGACGGCGGTCAGCGAGATGTCCGGTGGGGCGGCCGCTGACGCCGACGGGGCGGTGAAAGCCAGGGGGATGGCGAGGATCGCCGCCATGCCCGTGGTCCACAGTTTGCGCATCATGCTCCTCGGATCTGAGGGTGGGGGGTCCCCCGGGAGGCCGCGCCCCCAGGGTCGGGGGCGCGCCGTACAGCCGTGGTGCCATGTGGGTGGTGCGTCTGCGTGACCGCTTTCGCTAGCGGGCCGCGCCCTCGGGCGCGGTGCTCCTCGCGGCGCTCTTGGCGAGCGCCGCGGCGTTGCGGTCGGGAATGCCGGTCAGGTCGTAGGCGTAGAACGCGGTGGCGTAGCCCACGGCCTTGGAGTTGCGCTCGAGCGCTGCGGCGTTGATGTTCGTGATGCCGTCGCAGGCGGAGTGGTAGCAGGGGTCGTAGGCGATACCGGCGGTACCGCCGAACTTCGCGGCCTGCTCGGGGGTCTTGATGCCTTCGGCGCCGGTGAAGATGCCGCCGGCGGGGATGCCGTTGGCGATGAAGGCGCCGTAGTCGGAGCGGCCGGTGAAGTCGGTGCCCTCGAACGGCAGGTTGCGCTTGGCGTAGAACGCCTCCAGGCGCTTCTCGATCTCGGCCGATCCGGTCGGCCCGGCCGGGGCGCCCTCGGCGTCGGAGTCGTCACCGTCGTACAGGAAGGTACCGTCGTTCGGCGAGGCGACCATGTCGAAGTTCAGGTAGAGCCGGATCTTGTCCCGCTCGGCCTGCGACAGGCCCGCGACGTACTGCTCGGAACCGAGCAGGCCGAGCTCCTCGGCGCCCCACCACGCGAAGCGCAGCCGGTGCTTGGTGGGCACGTGGGCCAGCTTGAGCGCGGTCTCCAGGATCGCGGCGCTGCCGGAGCCGTTGTCGTTGATGCCGGCGCCCTCGGGCACGCTGTCGAGGTGCGCGCCGACCGCCACGATCTCGCCGGACTTGCCCCAGCGGGAGTCGGCGATCAGGTTCTTGGTACGGCCGACCTCGGTCTCGGCGTCGACCTTGAGACGCACGGTCGTGTTCGGGCTGTCGGCCAGGTCCAGGCCGACGGCCGTGCTCGCCATCACGATGGGCATGTCGAAGCGCCACTCGATGATGTCGAACAGGAGCGGGTCGGTACGGCCCGGCTGACCCTCGTTGAAGAAGATCACACCGGCCGCGCCGGCGGCCTTGGCGTTGGTGGCCTTGTCGACGAACGCGCAGGTGCCGCGCTGGATCAGTGCGATCCGGCCCGGGACGAAGCCCGCGAAGTCGGCCGTCTCGCAGCCCGCGGTCGAGGTGTTCGGGGTCGGCGCGGGCGGGATGACCGGGTCGATGACCTGCACCTGGGCGGTGACGTCGCCGCCGGCGGAGGAGACCACGGTCACGAAGTCGGCCGGGGTGGCGTAGGTCTTCGCCTCGGGGGCCGTCTGCTCCAGGACCGGAGGGCTGAACTCCTGCCAGCCGAGCGGGAACTCGACGTCGGTCGTGGAGGTCTTGTATCCGGCCTTGCGCAGCTTGTCCTGCAGGTAGGCCAGCGAGGCGTCGTAACCGGGTGAGCCCGCGGCCCGGTTGCCGCCGTTGGCGGTCGCGATCTCCTGGAACTTGTCCAGGTGCTTCTTGACGTTCTTGCCCTTGATCTGGGTCGCGAACACGTTGGCCAGCACGTCGGAGACGACGGGGCCGGCGGTGCTCGCGGGGGCCGCGCTCGCCGGGACGGTGAAGGCGAGGGGCAGGGCGATGGCCGTGACCACAGTGGCTGCCTGAACCATGGTTCGGCGTAACCTCAGGCGCATAACGCTCCTAGGGGTGGAACGGGGAGAGGGATTCCCTCTTCGTACATGGCGGAACGTACCGTGATCAAACCATTTCGCCTAGACGTATCTCCGCCGAGATGGGCAGAAGTTATAGCTCGGACCCTGTCAGGGTTTTCTCAGGGGTGCCTCGGGAACGGGCTGACGTGAACCGTTCGTTTGACAGACGAAGAACATCGATCCGGGGAGACATCGTGCATCGTTCGAGAAACCACAAGATAATCGCCGGCGTCTGTGGCGGCATCGCGGAGACCTTCAACATGCCGCCCACGCTGGTGCGGGTGTTCTGGCTGCTGCTCTCGCTCATCCCGGGGCCGCTCTGGGTCGCCTACGTGCTCATGTGGATCTTCGTCCCCAAGGCGCCGGCGGTTCGCTACTGACACATAGTCTGGGGGCATGAGGCGACGCCCACTGTCCCTGGTCCAGGACGACCTGGTCGACTACGAGAAGGCCATGGAGCGGATGGCCGACCTGGTCGGCCGGCGGCAGCGCGACGAGTGCTCCGACACGCTCTGGCTGCTCAGCCACCCGCGGGTGTACACCGTCGGCAGGCGGACCGACGAGAGTCACCTGCCCGACCCTGCTCACGGCATCCCCGTCGTGAGTACGGGCCGGGGCGGGCAGCTCACCTACCACGGTCCCGGCCAGCTCGTCGGGTATCTGATCGTCAAGCTCGGCGAGGGCGAGGGGATCGTCGACTACGTCCGCGAGGTCGAGCTGAGGATCGTCGGCGCGCTGGGCGCGCTGGGCGTCCCGGCCGAGCGCAGGGACACCCCGCCGGGTTCGGAGTTGCTGACCGGCGTGTGGACGAGCGAGACGGGACGCAAGATCGCCTCCATCGGCATGCGGCAGAGCCGCGGCGTCACCAGCCACGGATTCGCCCTCAACGTCGACGGCGACCTGACCCCGTGGGGCTGGGCGGTGGCCTGCGGCATGCCCGAGGTGGACATGACCTCGGTGGGCCGGGAGGCCCCCGCCGCCGCGGAGATGGACCGGGTCCGGGCGGCGGTGGCCGAGGCCTTCGAGGCGGGCTGAGCGTCCCCGCCGGGGCCGCGTGACGGCCGGTGCGGCTCCGGGGAGGAACCGCACCGGGTCACGCCGTGACCCCTTCTGCCGGGTTCGCCGGGCCGCCGGGGCGTGACGGGTCAGGCGGTGGGACCCCTGCCGGCCGGGCCGTCCTCCGGGTCACCGGCCGTGCCGGTCGGGCCCGCCGGGTCGAACGCTTCGGCCATGTCGACCGTGCGGCGCGGGCCGGTGAACCAGTGCCTGGCCGACAGCGCCCACCACAGGCCCACGCCCAGCACCATCACGCCGACCACGATCGGCGAGTAGTTCACCGAGGTCCAGGTGAACTCGTCGCTGAACGGCACGGCCGAGGGCACCAGCGGCATGACGAAGTAGATCGAGATGATCACGATCTCGACGATGGCGATCCAGCACATGACCTTGTACTTGCGCCCCAGCGTCCAGGGGCCCGGCTCGAACCGGTCGCCCATCCGCAGCCGGAGCCAGATCGGGATCGCGAAGGCGATGTAGAGGCCGATGACCGCCACCGAGACGACCGCGTAGAAGGCCAGCGGCACCCCGCCGGGGGCCTCGTACAGGGCGGGCAGGGTGAGGATCAGCGCGACCGCGCAGCCGAAGACGATCGCGTTGACCGGGGTGCGGTTGGCGTCCACCTTCGACCACAGCCGCCAGCCCGGGATGGCGCCGTCCCGGGAGAAGGCGTAGGTCATCCGGGACATCGAGGTCACGCAGCTCATCCCGCAGAAGAACTGGCCGATGGTGGAGATCGTGAAGATCGCCGTGGCCAGGTTGCCGGGGACGGCGCTGTCGAAGATGGCGCCGACGAAGCCGCCCGCCTCGTTGATCGCGTTCACGTCGGTGGCCGCGAACAGGAAGGCCAGCAGCAGGATCCAGCCGCCGATCGCCGAGTAGAAGATCGACTGCCACAGCCCCCTGGCGGCGGCGGTGGAGGCGCCCTGGGTCTCCTCGGACACGTGCGCGCACGCGTCGAAGCCGGTGATCGTGTACTGGGTCAGCAGGAAGCCGAGCGGCAGCACGTAGAACCAGTAGGACGAGTCGGCGAAGCCGGAGTTGTTGATCGTCTCGGTGAACACGAACGACATCGACTGGTGCGAGTCCGGGCCGAAGACCAGGATGAGCACGATCGCCGCGGCGCCGAACACGTGCCACCACACCGAGACGTTCTGCAGCGTCGAGATCAGCCGGTGGCTGAAGATGTTGATCAGCGCGTGCAGGACGAGGATGATCGCGAACAGGATGAACGCGTTGTTGAGGTTGGGGTCCCAGCCGGGGAAGAACCGGCTGAGGGTGATGTTCAGGAACGTGGCGCAGCCGTAGTCGACCGAGGCGGTCACGGCGATCAGCCCGATGAGGTTGAACCACCCGGTGAACCAGCCGTGGATCGGCTTGCCCATCTTGGCGGCCCACCAGTAGATCCCGCCCGCGGTCGGGTAGGCCGAGACCAGCTCCGACATGCAGAGCCCGATGATCAAGATGAAGATCGAGATCAGCGGCCATCCCCACGAGATGGCGATGGGGCCGCCGTTGTTCCACGCCTGGCCGAACGTGGTGAAGCAGCCGGCCAGGATGGAGATGATCGAGAAGGAGATGGCGAAGTTGGAGAAGCCGCTCCAGGTTCTGGAGAGCTCCTGCTTGTAACCGAGTTCGGCGAGCCGCTTCGCGTCCTCGTCGACCGATGTTGGCTTGGTCACTCAAGCCTCCTTGCATGGTGGTGCGGGGGGTGTGAAGATCCGGGACGCGCGCCCCGGACGTCGTCGACGAGCCGCCCGAAACCCGGGTCGTCCAGGTCCCGTACGGCTTGCGAGAACTTGTCGGCCGCCTCGGCGCGGTAGTCGAAGTCGGCGTCGGCCGCCTGCTCCCTCAACAATCCGTGGTGCACGGCGAACCAGAGCGTCCAGGTCAGGTTGGACATGATCAGGTTGAGCCTGACCCGGGCGGTGAACCGCCGGTCCTCGGCGCCGAGGTAGGCGCGGGCCAGCCGGGTGGTCAGGTCGGGGTCGTAGTCGGCCTCGGCGGCGATGTCGCCCAGCTCGAAGGCGGGATCGTTGTTCCCGGAGAGCTGGTAGTCGACGATCCTGACCTCGTCGCCGCAGCGGATGAGGTTCTCCGGCAGCAGGTCGTTGTGGCAGGGCACGGTGGGCGGCGGGTCGGCGGCCAGCGCCCGCTCGATCTCCGCCGCCGCGGGAAGGCGGTCGAGGTAGCCGTCGGGTACGGCCAGTTCGTGGGTACGGCACAGGGTGAGGAACTCGTCCAGCTTGCGGAAGACGGAGAAGTCGTTGACGAACCGGGGACCGGCGTGCAGCCGGCGGCAGGCCGCGGCGACCGGGCCGGGGAGCCCGCGCACCGCGTGCGCGTCCAGGGTGACGCCTTCGAGGTACTCCAGCACCAGCGCGTCCGGGAGCCGGTGCAGCACCCTGGGGCCGATCCCCGCGTCCGCGGCGCGCACGGTGTTGGCGATCTCCTGCTCGATCGGGATGCCCAGGCCGGCCTCGGACACGCGGGGGTCCAGCACGCGCAGCAGCCAGCGCCGGCCGTCCGCCGCGTCCAGGCGGACGATCCGGTGGCTGAGGCCTCCCTTGATCGGCGTCTCGGTCAAGGGCTGTCCCGCCCAGGCGCGCACGTCCGCCAGGGGATCTGGCATGCTGCCCTCCTTTGGCCTACCTTCAGACCATTGATCCGATTTTGCGAGCACGGTGTTACAGAGGGGGCGCGAACCGTGGAACTTCCCAGCTCCGCGCGGGCGGTCGTGGTCGGCGGCGGGGTGGCCGGATGCAGCGTGGCCTACCACCTGGCGCGGCTCGGCTGGACCGACGTGCTCCTGGTGGAACGGCACGAGCTCACCGAGGGGACGACCTGGCACTCGGCCGGTTTCGTCGGTCAGCTCCGCTCCACCGTCACCCAGACGAAGATGATCATGTACTCGGCGGGCCTCTACCCCGAGCTGGCCGAGCTCACCGGCCTGGACCCTGGCTGGCACGGGGTCGGCGGCCTGCGGCTGGCCACCACGCCCGAGCGGGTCCAGGAGTCGCTGCGGCTGGCCGGGGCCGCGGAGACCTACGGGCTCGGCATCGAGATGCTCTCGGGCGCCGAGGCGGGGCAGAGGCTCCCGCTGCTGAACGTCCGGGACGTGCGGGCCGCGCTCTGGCTGCCCGGGGACGGCTGGCTCGACCCGGCGCTGCTGGCCAGGGCGCTGGCGGCCGGGGCGCGGAAACTGGGCGTGCGGATCCTCACCGGGACCCGCGTGACGGGACTCGATGTGGCAGGCGGCGCGATCACCGGCGTACGGCTCGCGCGGGGCGCCGGGAACGGCGGGTCCCCGGACGGGGCCGAGGAGTGGACGGTCCTGGCCGAGACCGTGGTCGTCGCGGCGGGCGCGGCCAGTGGCCGGGTCGGGCGGCTGGCCGGGGTGGACATCCCGGTCGTGCCGATCAAGCATCAATATGTCGTCACCGAGCCTTTCGACGTCTCCTCTTTCATGCCCACGGTCCGGGATCCGGACAACATTGTTTATTTTCGGGAGGAGGGCGGCGGGATTCTGGTCGGTGGGTATATCCGCGAACCCGAGATCTGGGACACGGCGGAACCGCTGGAGGAGCCCCGGACGCTTTTCAAACCCGATATGCCGAAATTTCAGGAATCGTGGGATTCGGCGGTGCGGCGTGTCCCCGACCTGGCCCGTACCGGGATCACGAAGGTCGTCCACGGCCCCGAGGCGTTCACCCCCGACGGCGAGTTCCTGCTCGGCGAGACCCCGGTCCGCGGCCTGTGGGCGGCGGCGGGGTTCTGCGTGCACGGCCTGGCCGCGGCGGGCGGCGTGGGCAAGGTGATGGCCGAGTGGATCGTGGACGGCTCGCCCGAGTACGACGTGTTCGCCATGGACCTGCGCCGGTTCTCCGGGCACGCCCGTTCGGCCTCCTGGGCCCGCGCCAAGGCCCTGGACGCGTACTCGACGTACTACGACATCGTCTACCCCGGCCAGGAGCGCACCGCCGCCCGGCCGCTCCGCCGCTCACCGGCCTGGGTGCGGCACGTGGAGCTGGGGGCGGCGTTCGGCGAGAAGTCCGGCTGGGAGCGGGTCAACTGGTACGAGCCCGCCACGCTCCCGCCGGGTCCCGGTCGCGACGGTCGCGACACCCGCGACGGTCATGACGGTCGTGGCGATCACGATGCCCGCGACGGTCACGAAACCCATGACGCCGCCGGCGGTCACGATGCCGGTGGCGGTCGGGAGGAGGGTGCGGCGCGCCGCCCGGACGGGTGGGCCGGGCGGATCTGGTCGCCGGCCGTCCGCGAGGAGTGCCTGGCCACCCGGGACGCCGCCGGGTTGTTCGACCAGAGCTCGTTCTCCAAGCTGGAGGTGTCCGGGCCCGGGGCGCTGGAAGGGCTGCGGTGGGCGTGCGCCGGGCGGATCGACCGGCCCGTGGGCTCGGTCGTCTACACCCAGCTGCTGAACGAGCGGGGCGGCGTCGAGGCCGACCTGACCGTCACCCGCCTGGCCGAGGACCGCTTCCGCCTGGTCACCGGCACCGCGTTCGGCGTCCACGACGCCGCCTGGCTCCGCGGCCTGGGCCTCGACGTCCGCGACGTGACCTCGGCCCACGCCTGCTACTGCCTCTGGGGCCCGCGGGCGCTCGACATCCTCGGCTCCGTCTGCTCCGACGACCTGACCTTCGGCTACCTGCGGGCCCGGGAGATCAGCGTGGGGAACGTCCCGGTGCTGGCCCAGCGGGTGACGTTCGTGGGCGAGTTCGGCTGGGAGCTGTACTGCCCCACCGAGTACGGGCTGACACTGTGGGACACGCTCATGGAGGCGGGGGCGCCGCACGGCATGCGCCCGGCCGGGTACCGCGCGATCGACGCGATGCGCCTGGAGAAGGGGTACCGCGTCTGGGGGCTGGACATCACCCCGGAGACCACGCCCTACGAGGCGGGCCTGGGCTTCGCGGTCGCCGACGACAGGGACTTCCTCGGCCGTGCCGCCCTCCACGCGCCGTCTGCCCTCCACACGCCGGCCGCTCTCCACGCGCCGGCCGCCCCGGGCAACGGCGATGCCGTCCCGGGACCGGCGCCGGCGCCGGCGCGGCGGCTGTCCTGCCTCGTCCTGGACGACCCCCGCCAGGTCTGCCTGGGCGGCGAGCCGGTCCGTGCCGGTGGCCTGCCCGTCTCACGGGTCACCAGCGGCGGGTACGGCCACCGCGTCGACCGCTCGATCGCCTACGCCTACCTGCCCGCGGCCACCGTCCCGGGCGACCGGGTGGAGGTCGGCGTCACCGGCACCTGGACGGGCGCCGTCGTCGTCGCCGAACCCCTGTACGACCCGTCCTCGGAGCGCATCCGCCACCTGCCCTCCTGACGCCTTCCGCGCCGGCCTGCCCGGCCGTCCCGACCGTCCTGGCCGTCCAGCCCCCGGCCGTTCCGGCGCGTCGGCCGCTCCGGCGCGTCGGCCGCTCCGGCGCCGCGACCCCGGTCCCCGCCCTGTTCCGTCCCGGGACGGGACGCGGTCGCACGTGCCTGATTTCCCATACGTCCCTTCCTCGTCTCGCGTTCCGGTCATCCTGTGGTGCGGAGACCGGCGTCGCGGATACCCCCCGGGGGTTGCCATGAAGGGTGGTGGTGTGGCACTGTTGCGCGTGGATACATACCCCCTGAGGGTATAAAGGAGGAGTGATGAACGGTGTGACGAGAGTGGGCGCGTACGCGCTGGGGCTGGTCGTGGTGTTCGGCGGCGCCCTGGGGGCGGGACGGGTGGCCGGGCCGACGGCGACCCGGGCGGAGGCCGCGAGCGCGGTCCAGGACACCGCGAAGGGCGGCCACGGTGACGGACAGGGCGGGGAACAGGGCGGGGAACAGGGCGGTCAGGCCGGGCACGGCGCCGGGCAGGACGCGGGCCACGGTGCCGCGCCGAGCGCGACCCCCGGCGCGCGCTCCGGCACCGCCGCGCAGGCGGCGAAGGCGCCGGCCGTCCCCGGCGGGCTCCAGGTCTCCGAGGGCGGGTACACGCTCCTGCCGGAGACCGACGAGGTGAAGGCCGGCGAGCGGACCGACTTCCGGTTCTCGGTCATCGGCCCCGACGGTCACCCGGTCACCGGCTTCAGCGTCCAGCACGACAAGGAGCTCCACTTCATCGTGGTCCGCCGCGACCTGACCGGCTTCCAGCACCTGCACCCGGTCCGCGAGGGGGACGGGGTCTGGTCGGTCCCGCTGAAGCTGCCCACCGCGGGGGAGTACCGGGCCTTCGCCGACTTCGCCCCCGAGGGCGGGAAGGCGATGACGCTGGGCATGGACCTGTCCGTGGCGGGCGACTACCGGCCCGCACCCCCCGCCCTCCCGGCGGAGACCGCGAAGGTGGGCGACTACACCGTCACCCTCACCGGGGGGCTCGTCGCCGGCCGCACCAGCATGCTCACGCTCTCCGTCGCCAAGGACGGCCGCCCGGTCACCGACCTGGAGCCCTACCTGGCCGCGTACGGCCACCTGGTCGCGCTGCGGGACGGGGACCTGGCCTACCTGCACGTGCACCCCGACGGCGCCCCCGGTGACGGGCGCACCACGCCGGGCCCGAACATCACCTTCTACGCCGAGGTGCCCAGCTCCGGGACGTACCGGCTCTTCCTGGACTTCCAGCACGCCGGGACCGTGCGCACCGCCGCGTTCACCGCGGTCACGGCCCCGGACCCGGAGTCCGCGGGCGCCACGACGCCGGCCGAGGACGACCACGGCTCCCACGAGCACGGTGATCAGCCGTGAAATACCCCATGGGGGTCACACGTTCCTCTGATGAGGAGAGCGCGCACCCGGACGAGCGACCACGGACGAGGGCGAAGAAGACACACGAGGCACCGGGAGGGGCCGTGACGTCCATGACCACCGGCGAGCCGACCGTCGGCGGCGAGATCGAACTCGCCATCGGCGGCATGACGTGCGCCTCCTGCGCGGCCCGCATTGAGCGCAGGCTCAACAAGCTGGAGGGGGTGAGCGCGACCGTCAACTACGCCACCGAGAAGGCGAAGGTCGCCTACCCCGGTGAGATCACCCACGACGACCTGATCGCCGAGGTCCGCAAGGCCGGCTACACCGCCGAGCCGCCCGCGCCGCCCGCGCCCCCCGAGCCGGTCACGGCCCCCGACGGGAGCGAGCGATCCGGTGAGCACGACGAGCACGACGGGCTCGCGCCGCTCAGGCAGCGCCTGATCACCTCAGCCGTCCTGTCGGTGCCGGTCGTCGCGATGGCGATGATCCCGGCGCTGCAGTTCGACAACTGGCAGTGGCTCTCCCTCGCGCTGGCCGGTCCCGTCGTGGTCTACGGCGGGTGGCCCTTCCACCGGGCGGCCTGGACCAACCTGCGGCACGGCGCCGCCACCATGGACACGCTGGTCTCGCTGGGCACGATCGCCGCCTTCGCGTGGTCGCTCTGGGCGCTGTTCTTCGGTACGGCGGGCATGCCGGGCATGCGGCACGGCTTCGAGCTCGTCCCGTCCGGCGGGGACGGCTCGGGCAACATCTACTTCGAGGCCGCGGCCGGGGTGGTCACCTTCATCCTCGCGGGCCGCTACTTCGAGGCCCGCTCCAAGCGCCGCGCCGGTGCCGCGCTCCGCGCGCTGCTGTCGATGGGCGCCAAGGAGGTCACGCTGGCCTCCGGCGAGCAGGTGCCGATCGCCTCGCTCGCGACGGGCGACCTCTTCTTCGTACGGCCGGGAGAGAAGATCGCGACCGACGGCGTGGTCGAGGAGGGGTCCTCGGCCGTGGACGCCTCCCTGCTGACCGGGGAGTCGGTCCCGGTGGAGGTGCGTCCGGGCGACGCCGTGACCGGCGCCACCGTGAACGTCTCGGGCAGGCTCACGGTCAGGGCCACCCGGGTCGGTTCCGACACCCAGCTCGCCCGGATGGCCAGGCTGGTGGAGGACGCGCAGAACGGCAAGGCCGCCGTGCAGCGGCTGGCCGACCGGATCTCGGCGGTGTTCGTCCCGATCGTGATCGCGCTGTCGGTGGCGACCCTCGGCTTCTGGCTCGGCAGCGGGGCCGGCTCCGTCGCCGCCTTCACCGCGGCCGTCGCGGTGCTGATCATCGCGTGCCCCTGCGCCCTGGGCCTGGCCACGCCGACCGCGCTGCTGGTGGGGACCGGCCGGGGCGCCCAGCTCGGCATCCTGATCAAGGGGCCCGAGGCGCTGGAGTCGACCCACGGCATCGACACCGTCGTGCTCGACAAGACCGGCACCGTGACGTCCGGCACGATGACCCTCCAGGACGTCCACGCCGCGCCGGGACAGGACGCGGGCGAGGTGCTCCGGCTGGCCGGGGCGCTGGAGGCCGCCTCCGAGCACCCCGTCGCCCGCGCCGTCGCCCGCGCGGCGAACTCCACGGCCGAGGTCGAGGACTTCGTGAACATCGAGGGTCTCGGTGTCCAGGGCGTCGTCGACGGGCACGCCGTCCTGGTCGGGCGCCCCCGGCTGTTCGCCGAGTGGTCGCAGGCACTGCCGGCCTCCCTGGAGGAGGAGCTGGACCGGGCGCGGGCCCGCGGGGAGACCGCGGTCGTGGCCGGATGGGACGGCGAGGTACGCGCGGTGCTCACCGTCGCGGACGAGATCAAGCCCACCTCGGCCGAGGCGGTCGCCGCGCTGCGCGCGCTGGGCCTGCGCCCGGTCCTGCTGACCGGGGACAACGAGGCGGTGGCCCGCAGGGTCGCCGAGGCCGTCGGCATCGACGAGGTCATCGCCGACGTGCTGCCCGCCGACAAGGTGGACGTCGTCAAGCGCCTGCAGTCCGAGGGCCGCGTCGTGGCGATGATCGGCGACGGGGTCAACGACGCCGCCGCCCTCGCCCAGGCCGATCTCGGCATGGCGATGGGGACGGGCGCGGACGTGGCGATCGAGGCGTCCGACCTGACGCTGGTCCGCGGCGACCTGAGGGTGGCCGCCGACGCCGTCCGGCTGTCCCGCCGTACGCTCCGCACCATCAGGGGCAACCTGTTCTGGGCCTTCGCCTACAACGTGGCGGCCATCCCGCTGGCCGCGTCCGGGCTGCTCACGCCCATGATCGCCGGAGGTGCCATGGCGCTCTCCTCGGTGTTCGTGGTCAGCAACAGCCTGCGGCTGCGCCGCTTCAAGTGACCGCGCCGCTTCGAGCGGTCGCGCGGTTTCGAGGGGTCGTACGGCTTCGAGGGGCGTGCGGTTTCGGGGGGTCGCGTCGCTTCGAGGGGGCGACCGGCTCCGAGGGACCGAAGCGTCCCGGACGGCGCGCCGCCTCACCCGCGACGGCGGGTGAGGCGGCGCCGGGCCCGGTCCGGGTCACTCCCCGGCGCGGGTGACCGGCCGGGGCAGCTGTGCCGTCCGGAGCCGGGCACCGGCTCCCTTCCGGTCCTTTCTCCTCGGACCGGTCCTTCCCTTCGGCCCGGCCCGTTCCGCGGGCCGGAGGATCCTCCCCACCCGCTCCTCGTCCGCGGTGTAGATGTGGGGCACGTCGACGAAGACCCTCATCGGCCCGCAGCCCACCGTCAGGCCGTCCGCGACCTCGCGCTGGATCCCGCGGAGCGGCACGTAGTTGAGGTAGCAGGTGTAGGCGTTCTGCGACCGGAAGGCCGCGGTCATGACCAGTCGTCCGGCGCGGAGCCGGAAGGCCAGGCTGGTCAGGCAGGGCACCGCGTCGGGAGGCTCCCCGGGAGCGGTCAGCGAGATCCAGCCGCTCTTGGTGTACGGCTTGGCCCGCAGCACGTCGGAGACCCAGTCGAGCTGGTCGACGCCGAGGAACTGCCGCAGCCGTCCCCCGTAGCTGTACTTGAACGGCGGGACGATCGACCGCTCACTGAACTTGCTGGCGTACAGCGGGATCTTCCCCGGGTCGCCGTGGCACGCCAGGATGGGATCGTCCCAGCTCAGCGCGTTGATTTCGAACAGCACGGCCGGGGCCTCGATGATCGGGCCGCGGTCGTCCAGGGCGGGACCGCCGCTGTCCTTCACGTGTCGCATCAGCCAGATCCACGTCTCCCCACAAGACGCGAACCTGAGGAGGTCGGGCATTCATGTCTCCACATTGGGAAAATGGTAGGGATTGTGTGGGAGTCGGCGTTGCCGGGAAACATTGGCGCGCACGTAGTAGACGAAATAGTGGATCAGTGCGAGCAACCCGATGATCACCAGCAGCAGGGCCGGGGTGGGCTCGGCCCCGATCAGCCCGAGCACGCCGACCGCGATGTAGGAGCCGTTGACCAGCGCCAGCATCATCACGTTGATCCCCGGCCACGCCAGTGGCGCGTACGTCTCCGGATAGCGGGGATCGACCGGCAGGTTGGGGCTCCAACCGAGGGCCGAGAAGTGGTCCTTGAGGGGCAGGACGTACAGCAGGCGGAAGTTGTTGAGCGCCCGCGCCGTTCTCATGTGCGCGTTGACCGCCTCGATCAGCCGCAGGAAGGGCAGCACGTTGAGCAGCCCGAACGCGGCGACCGTGGCGAACAGGTACCACGGGACGCTCTCCCAGGCGGCCAGCGCGTCCGGCCTGATCACCTTCGCGCTGGCCAGCGCGACCGCCGCGGCGAACGGAGCGGCGAGCAGGCTCATGGACAACCGGGTCATCTTGATCCGTTCGTCCTTCGCCGCCAGGTAGACCTGGTAGGTGCCGGTGAAGTCGACGGCCAGCAGGGTGACGAACTCCCTGGGCTCCACGGGCAGCGCGTTCGGAGAGCCGGGCGGTGCTTCCGCGGTCGCCCGCGGCGGTGTCTTCCGCATCGGGACCCCACTTTCGGTGGAGAGTGGATTTTCCCGTATGAAGATATTGACTCACTTGTAAGGCTAATGAGGGCTTTTTGACGACATAAGTCTCAGGCTTCTGTGAGCGCGTCCCCGAGCGGCGCCGGCCCGTGTCCGACCGGCGCCCGTCCGTCTTCGTCGCCCGTCCCTCGCCCCCGGTGTCCGTCCGTTCCCGGTGTGCGCCGGAAGCGGGCGTGTCAGCCCTCCTCGGGCGCGCTCGACCCCGCCTCCAGCAGGGCCTCCTCCACGGAGCCGGCCATCGTGAAGAAGGTCAGCAGCCCGGTGGTGGTCAGCATGTGGAGCAGGGTCCGGTTCGCCCCGGCCACCACGAGGCGCGTCCCGGTCTCCTGGCTCTGGCGCAGGCTCCACATCAGCTCGGCGAGCCCGGTGGAGTCGCAGAAGGTGAGTCCCGTCAGGTCGAGGATGAGCCAGGAAGGAGCCGTCCCGGCCGTCGGTCCTGCCGTCATCCCTGTCGTTGTCTCTGTCGTTGTCTCTGTCGTTGTCTCTGTCGTCGTCCCGGCCGTCGTCCCGGAGGGGAACGCGTTCCGCGCCGCGAGGAAGGACGGGGTTGTCGCCGGGGGCGAGACCGCCGAGACCGCCGAGGGTGCCGAGACCGCCGAGGGCGTCGAGGGCAGGGCGGCCGGGGGCGAGGCCGCCGGGGAGAAGGGGTGATCGGGCAGCAGCGGGGAGGTGTCGGGGAAGGCGGGAGACGACTCCTGCGAGGGTGCGGGCAGGGGCGGAGGCTCGGCCGGCGAGACGCCGGCGTCCGTGCCCCATACCCGGGTGAGCTCCCTGCGGAAGACGGGCGCGTAGTCGTAGTCGAGCTCACCGATCGCCCGGACGACGACGGCGCCCCCGTAGGTATCGGTGGATATGGAGAGGATTTTCGCATCTTCGGGTGGCATGGAAGGGCTCCTTAGACCCGCGGTTCACAGGGCGGGCGTTCCCCCCGTCTTACCAGGTATGCCTGTCCGGGAGCTCGAGTCAGGATGAGGTGCCGGTCATGCGGGGACGTCCGTCCCCGGCGCGACCACGCGGCCGGGAGCACCGGCCGGGCCGGAGCCGGGGCGATCATGGTGACGAGATCACGGACGGTGGTCACGCGCGGGCGGGGATCCTCCAGGCCGGGGGCGGTGAGGAACCGGATCCGGACGTCCGTTCATCCCCCGTCGCGGCGGGCGTTCTGCTTGGCGATCCCCTGGAGGACCTCGGTGACGTGCGGGGAACAGACGGGGTCGCGGGAGTGCCGGCCCGAGAACCAGCGTGTCTCGATCACGTAGTCGGCTCGATGGCCGCACAGGCATCTGCCGGAGGTCTCGGAATCAAGGGGGACGACTGCCGTGCGGTGGGTCACCATGGGTTAACTTTAAAGCCCTTTGAGAGTTTTGTGATATTTCTCATTGTTGCGAACGCGCACCGGAGTGCATCGGACACTCTCTCATCTCGCCGCCACCCGGGGGGCTCGTCTCGTCCTTCCGGTGGACGGAGACCCGGCTCTTCCCGGTGACGGAAGGCGATCCGGCTCTTCCACATGGCGAAAGGCCGTCCGAGTGAACGGCCGCTCACCCGAACGGCCGCTCACCCGGACGTCCGTTCACTTGGACGGTCGCTCATCCGGACGGTCGTTCAGCCGGTCGGCGTCCCGGGGAGAGGACGGTTCCGGGGGCGCGGACGGGCCGGGGGGATCTCCACGGGGTCGGCGCCCGCGACGACGGTGTTGGCGACGGTGCCGATGCCCTCGACGGTCATCTCGACGAGGTCGCCGATCCGCAGCGGCGGCGGCTCCTGGCGCCCGCGGCGGCCCCACAGCTCGGCGAGGCAGCCGCCGTTGCCGCAGGTGCCGGAGCCGAGCACGTCCCCGGGCCGGACCCAGGTGCCGCGGGAGGCGTAGGCGACGAGGTCCTCGAACGGCCAGCCCATGTTGGAGAGCAGGTCCCGGCCGATCTCGGCGCCGTTGACCGAGACGCTCATGGCCAGGCTCAGGAAGCCGTCCGCGTCACGGAAGGGCTCCAGCTCGTCGGCGGTGACGAGCCAGGGACCGAGGGTGGTGGCGGTGTCCTTGCCCTTGGCGGGTCCGAGGTTGACCTTCATCTCCCGGCCCTGGAGGTCGCGCGCCGACCAGTCGTTCATGATCATATATCCGGCTATGTGGTCCCGCGCCCGTTCGGGGGTGAGGTCGCGACCGGCCCTTCCGATGACCGCGGCGACCTCCAGCTCGAAGTCCAGCACCCGGCAGCCGGGCGGGACGGGCGCCGGATCGCCGGTGCCGATCACCGCGTACGGGTTGGTGAAGTAGAACGTCGGGGCCCGGTACCACTCCGGGACCACCTCCCGGCCGTCCCCGACGCTGCGGACGACGCCCTCGACGTGCTCCTCGAAGGCCACGAAGTCCCGTACGGTCGGCGGCGTGAACGGCACCTCCAGCCGTACCCCGGCCAGCGGGACCGGCGCGCCCGCGCTCCGGGCGGCCTCCCGCAACGTCGCCTCACCGGCGCGGAGCAGCCCGAGCAGGTCGGTGCCCGCCTCCAGCGGGCGGACGGCATCGCCCTCGACGACGCCGCAGCGGGTCTCGCCCTCGAACGTGTAGGTGGTCAGGCGCACCGTCGTCCTCCGATCGGCGTGTCGGCGATGTCTTCCGTGCCGGCGGGATTCGTACCGGCGGGATTCGTGCCGGCGGGATTCGTGCCGGCGGGATTCGTACCGGCAGGGGTCGTACCGGAGGTGCTCATACCGGCGGGGCGACGAACACGCCGCGGTCGACGTCGTTGAAGGACTCCTTGGCGACCAGCTCGTTCATCGGGTTGGCCGTCCCCCACTGGTCGGTGACCTCGGGCCGGGAGAAGTCGTACACGCTGGGGTGCCACACGTCCTCGTCGAGCCTCTCCAGCTCGGTGGTGTACTCGACGGTGTTGCCGTGCGGGTCGAGGAAGTAGGAGAAGGTGTTGTCCCCGGCCAGGTGGCGGCCGGGTCCCCAGATCATGCGCACCCCCGCCCGCAGCAGCCGTCCGGTGCCGTACATGTACTCGTCGACGCCGCGCAGCTCGAAGCTGACGTGGTGCAGCGAGGCGTGCGGGCCGCGGGCGACGGCCAGGCTGTGGTGCTGGGGGTTGCAGCGCATGAAGTGCATGACCTCGCCCATGTGCGGGTGGCCGAGGGTGTCGGACAGGGCGAAGCCCAGGTGGGTCTCGTACCAGGCGCGGGTGGCGTTGATGTCGGGGGCGTTGAGCACCACGTGCGAGAGCCGCACCGGCACGGACTCCTTGGCCTCCAGTCTGCGGTGGGCGCGGACGGCCACGTCGGCGGAGACCTCGACGGTACGGCCGTCCAGGTCGAAGAAGCGGAACCCGTACCCGCCGCCGGGGGTGTCGATCGTGCCGGGCTCGGAGATCAGCGGGACGCCGGCGGCGCGCAGCCGGACCGCGAGGGCGTCGACGTCGGCGGGCGTGGCCGCGCCGAAGGAGACGAGGTCGAGCCGCTTCTCGCCGGCCTTGCGCAGCCGGATCACGTACTGCTCGGGGGAGCCCTCGGCGGCGAGGAACGTGATGCCGGTGTCGGAGGCGACCTCGGTGAGGCCCCAGACGCCCGCGTAGAAGTCGCGCTGCCTGTCGTGGTCGGGCACGGCCAGGTCGACGTGCCGCAGGTGGGTGATCGGGCGCATGTCAGTCCTTGAGCTCGAAGAGGGACGCCGCGTTGCCGCCGCGGATCGCGTGGAAGGCGGGTTCGCCGAGCCCGGCGGCGCGCAGCGCGCCCACCGGGTCGTCGGTGCCCATGTCGAAGGGGTGGTCGGAGCCGAGCGTGACCCGGCCGGCCCCGGCGGCGTCGACCAGGTGGCGCAGCGCGGCCGGGTCGTGGACGAGCGAGTCGAACCACAGCCGCCGCATGTAGGAGCTCGGCTCGTGCGCGCATCCCCGGGCCTCGGGGCGGACGCGCCATCCGTGGTCGGCCCGGCCCAGGTGGGCGGGGAGGTAGCCGCCGCCGTGGGCGGCCAGCACGCGCAGGTCCGGATGCCGGTCGAGCACCCCGGAGAAGATCAGGTGGGAGAGCGCGACGGTGTTCTCCACCGGCTGTCCCACGATGTTCGACAGGTACCAGCGGTCCAGCCGCTCGTCCAGCGTGCAGCCGAACGGGTGCAGGAACACTACCGCGCCCGAGGCCGCGGCCCGTTCCCAGAACGGTTCCAGCGCCGGGTCCGACAGTTCGACCCCGGGCGCGTGCGAGGAGATCTCCACCCCCCTCAGGCCCAGGCCCAGCGCGTGCTCCAGCGCCTCGGCCGCGAGCGCGGGGTGCTGGAGGGGGACCAGCCCGAGGCCGTGCAACCGGCCGGGCACCTCGGCGCAGTGCGCCGCGACGCCCCGGTGGGCCAGCTCGAACACCTCCCGCGCCAGCTCGGGCCCGGTCCAGGGATGGTAGTGCGACGGCGAGGGGCTGACGATCTGCACGTCCACCCCGGCCGCGTCCATGTCGGCGAGCCGCGCCGGAACCCGGGTGAGCCGGTCGAGGCGCGCGCCGACCATCCGGCCGGAGACGGCCAGGGACTCGGGGCCGTTGCGGCGGGCGTCCAGCTCCCGGTGCGCGGCCAGGCCCTCGTGCCCGGCGACGAGCCGTTCCACCTCGGGCAGGATGACGTGGGCGTGCACGTCGACGGTCCTCACGGCAGCTCGCTCAGCATCGTGGCGGTGCGGCCCATCAGGCCGGGCACGTCGGCCTCGGGGGAGGGGGTCATCTGCCAGCGGGCCAGCATCAGGGAACTCTCGACGACCGTGCGCACGCGCTCGAACCTGCGGTCCATGAACGCGTCGAACAGCGCCTGGTCGGCGGTGCCGCGCTCCAGCAGCAGCTCGGCCAGGACCAGCGCGTCCTCCAGGCACATGGCGGCGCCCTGGGCGAGGGTGGGCGGGCAGGCGTGCGCGGCGTCGCCGACCAGGACGACGGCGCCGCGGTTCCAGGGCCGCTCCACCAGCAGCGACTCGAACCAGGTGTAGTTCACCCGCGCGGGGTCGGTGATGTCGCGCCGGATCTCCTGCCAGGCGCCCCCGTACGGCTCGGCCAGGGCGCGCATCAGGTCGGCCTTCTCCCCTGGCGGGACGGACGCCCTGTCGCGGGCCTTCTCCACCAGGTAGGCGTACAGGGTGTCCTCGCCGGTGGGGCAGTAGCCGGCGATGTAGCAGGGACCGCCGTAGACCAGGTCGGTGCGCCGGACGCTCTCCGGCCGCCTGGCGTGCACGCGCCAGATGCCCATGCCGACCGGTTGCGGCCTCGCGTCGACGCCGATCAGGGCGCGGACCGCCGAATGGATGCCGTCGGCGCCCACGACCAGGTCGTACGCGCCGGTGGAGCCGTCGTCGAACGTGACCGCGCAGCCGCCGCCACCGTCGGCGGCGCCACCGGCGCGGTCCTGGAGGGCCACGACGGTGCGGCCCAGGGTGATCCGCGCCCCGGCCTCCAGCGCGGCGTCGACGAGGACGGCCTGCAGGTCGGGCCGGTACATGCCCAGCGTCGCCGGCAGGTCGGGGCCGCCGGTGCGCATGTCGGGCCGCTCGAACAGCAGAGTCCCGTCCGGGGCGCGCATGCCGAAGGAGTCGAAGCCGTACCCGCCCGCCTTCACGCGCTCCCACACGCCGAGCTCGCGCAGCACCCGCAGCGCGTTGCCCTGGAGGGTGATGCCGGACCCGACCGTGCTCCAGGCCGGCTCGAGCTCGGCCACGTCGACCGTGACACCGGCCCTGGCCAGCAGGATCGCGAGCGCGGAACCGGTGATGCCACCGCCGACGATCAGAACGTTCACGACTTCTCCCTGAGGGTGGAGACCCCCGCCGCGCGAGCGGTGCGAGGACGGGGGTGGGAAAGGGGGCGGCCCCGGTGGCGTCGGTGCGCGTCCGGGCTCCGGTGCGCGTCCGGGTGCGCGTCCGGGCCCCGGTGCGTGTCCGGGGCGGGCCGGGGCGGCCCGGTCACTTGAGCGCGACGGGGTTGACGGGCGAGCCCACCGCCCCGGTGATCGGCAGGGGTGCGGCGACGAGCTGGAACTCGTGGACGCCGTCGGCCGCGCAGTCCGCGGCCAGCGCCTCCAGGTCCCACATCTCGCCGACGAGCAGTCCCATGTTGGGGATGACGACCTGGTGCAGCGGCTGGAAGGCGTTCTCGAACTCGTTGGGGCGCACCTCGAACCCCCAGGTGTCGGTGGCGATCGCGGCGATCTCCGTGCGGTGCAGCCAGCCCGCCGTCCAGAACGACAGCCCCGGGGACGGGCCGCCCGCGTACTCGCCCCAGCCCTCGCGCCGGGCCCTGGCGAGCCGGCCGGTACGCACGCAGACGATGTCGCCGCGCCCCACCCGGACGCCGTGCGCCTCGGCCGTGGCCAGCAGGTGCTCCTCGGTGACGGCGAAGCCGTCGGGCAGCTCCCCGCCCGAGTCGCCGCCCAGCACGGCGGCGACGTCGAGCAGGACGCCCCGCCCGGCGACCACCCCGGCGATGGTCTCGATGCCGGTGACCAGGTCGCCCTCGCTGGTGACGACGTCCTGCGCGCGGCGGCCGTTCCAGGCCATGCCGTGGTCGAAGATGTGGCCCAGGCCGTCCCACTGGGTGGAGCACTGCAGCGGCATGGCGATCACGTCGTCCGCGCCGCCGATGCCGTGCGGGAAGCCCTGGTTGCCCAGCGCGGCGTCCACGCCGGTGTCGAGCATGGTGTGCACCGGGTTGGTGCGGCGGCGCCAGCCGCGCTGCGGGCCGTCCATGTCGAACCGCTGCGACAGCGAGAAGCTGACCCCCCTGCGCACCAGCCGGGCGCCCTCCACCCGCTTGGCCTCGTCCAGGAAGTTCAGGGTGCCGCGCACGTCGTCGGGTCCCCACCGGCCCCAGTTGGAGTACGTCCGGGCGGCCTCGGCGATCGCCTCCTCGGCGTTCACGCCTCCGCCCTGCAGGTGACGCGCTGGGTGCCCAGGCCGGTGATCGTGCCCTCCATGACGTCCCCGTCGCGCAGGAACCGCCCGACGGCCATGCCGTTGCCCGCGGGGCTGCCGGTCAGTACCAGGTCGCCTGGCTCCAGCCGGACGATCTCCGAGGCCGCCGAGACCAGCGCGGCGACGTCGAAGAGCATGTCCTCGGTCGACTCGTCCTGCATGGTCTCGCCGTTGACGCTCAGCGTGATCCGCAGCGGGTCGCCGACGAAGGCGGCGGGCACCAGCCAGGGGCCCAGCGGCAGGAAACCGGGGGCGTTCTTGCCGCGGAACCAGTCGGTGCCGATCTCCGGCATGTCCCGGCGGAACACCAGGTCGCGGGTGGTGACGTCGTTGCAGATCGTGTACCCCGCGACGTGGCCGAGCGCGTTCCCGGGGGCGACGCGGAAGGCCGGGCGGCCGATCACCGCCGCCAGCTCCAGCTCCCAGTCGTGCCGGTCGCTGTAGCCGGGCAGCACCAGGTCGTCGTACGGGCCGGCGATCGCGCCGGGCAGCCCGACGAACAGGTACGGCGTCCCCTCGGCCGCCCGGCGGTCCATCATCGCGCCGATCTCGGCGCGGGCCGCGGCCTCCTGCTCGGGACCGTCCGGGCGGCGGTGGGCGACGGCCAGGTCGACGACGTGGGTGCGGTAGTTGGCGCCGGACTGGATCACCTGCCCCGGCCGCAGGGGGGCCAGCACCGACAGGCCGTCCAGCTCCCTCCAGGGGAGCGAGGCGTCGGCGGCCAGCTCGGCGAGCGCGGGCAGCGCGGCGTCCCAGTCGCCGAGCAGCTCCGCCGTCGAGGTCCAGCGCCCGCCGAGGTCGAGCACCCGGGCGTCGGCGACGAGACCGGGGAACTCCCGCCCCTCGGCCGCGAACGTGCCCAGCGAGAAGGGGGCGGGGGATTGCGGGGAAGTTTCCACCACGTTGCCTTTCCAGTGACTTGCCCTCACTGTGGCGCGCGGTGAACAATCTGGGAAATAGATACCTTGTATGGGGTCATTCGCTGGACAAATGACTTGGGTCTGGAGGCACGGGTGGACGGCCGGGTCCTGGCCCGCCTCGGTCGGTGGTGAAACGGCCCGGCTCGTCCCAGCCGGTCGCGAAACGGTCGGGTTCGCCTCGGTCGGTCGTGAAACGGTCCGCGACGCCTCGGTCGATCGTGGAGAGGGCGGGCTCGGCTCGGTCGGTCGGTCGGTCGGGAAAGGGCAGGTCCGCCTCAGTCGGTCTTGAAGGGGTCGTGCTCGGCCAGCAGCTTGTCCAGCCTGGCCTGGTCGACCCGGCTGACGACGGCGGCCTCCTCGTTGCGGTCGCGCACGCACTTGGCCAGCGTGAAGGTCGAGGTCACCACGTAGAGCAGCCCGAGACCCATGAAGGACCGGACCCAGGTGGTCACCGGGAGGTAGGCGATGCCGATCCCCAGGGCCGTCACCGACAGGCCGAAGGAGAGGACGGCCTGCGCGTAGAAGGCCGTGGTCGTCGAGTTCTTCACCGGTCGCGTCATGCCACCATCGTCGGCGCGATCCGCCTCCGGGACATGGGCGCGGCTACTTAGTTACTCGTGAGTACGACGTCCGCCGCCCCCGTCACCCCTCCAGACCCTCGGCGCGAGCCAGGAAGAGGGCGCGCTCGCGCTCGTTGCGGGTGAGTCCGGCGGCCCGTTCGAACTCCGCGCGCGCCTCGCCGGGACGGCCCAGCCTCGCGAGCAGATCCCCCCGTACGGCCGGTAGCTGTGGATAGCCGGCGAGCGCGCGCTCCGCCGCCAGCCCCTCCACGATCTCCAGCCCCCGCGCCGGGCCGTACGCCATCCCCACCGCGACCGCGCGGTTCAGCTCGACCACGGGCGAGGGCGCGACATGGGCCAGCAGCAGGTAGAGGGCGGCCATCCGCTCCCAGTCGGTGTCCCCGGTGGACGGCGCGCGGGCGTGACAGGCGGCGATCGCCGCCTGGAGACCGTACGGTCCCAGCGTGCCGAGCGCCTCGGCGCGTGCCAGCGACTCCAGCCCGCGGCGCACCAGCAGCCGGTCCCAGAGCCCGCGGTCCTGGTCGGGGAGCAGGACGGGCTCGCCGTCGGGCCCGGTCCTGGCGCGCAGCCGCGACGCCTGGATCTCCATCAGCGCGACCAGGCCGTGCACCTCGGCCCGGTCCGGCATCAGTCCCGCCAGGATCCGGCCCAGGCGCAGCGCCTCCTCGCAGAGCGCGGGGCGCGTCCAGCCCTCACCGAGGGTCGCCGAGTAGCCCTCGTTGAAGATGAGGTAGACGACCTCCAGGACCGAGGAGAGCCTGCCGTCCAGCTCGTCCGGCGCGGGCATCTCGATCCGCACCCGCCTGTCGGCGAGGGTGCGTTTGGCCCGGGAGATCCGCTGCCCGACGGTCGGTTCCGGCACCAGGAAGGCGCGGGCGATCTCCGCGGTGGTCAGGCCGCCCAGCAGGCGCAGGGTGAGCGCCAGGCGTCCCTCGGCGGGCAGCACCGGGTGGCAGGCGGTGAACAGCAGGCGCAGCACGTCGTCGCCGACGGGGTCGTCGAGGGTGTCGTCCGTCTCGTCCTCCGCCGCCCACCGGCGGACCTCCAGGTCCCGTCCGACCTCTTCGAGCTTGCGCTCGTAGGTGTTCCTGCGGCGCAGCAGGTCGATGGCCCGGTGCTTGGCGGTGAGCATCAGCCAGGCGCCGGGGTTGTCCGGCACGCCGGTCTCCGGCCACCGCTCCAGCGCGACGACCAGGGCGTCCTGGGCCAGCTCCTCGGCCAGCCCGATGTCGTTCACGATCCGGGCCAGGCCGCCGATCACCCTCGCGGACTCGATCCGCCAGACCGCCTCGATCCTGCGGTGAGCATCGTCGACTTCCATGACGCCCGATCCAACCCCACTCCGCCCCGGTACGCGACGGCGCCCCTGCCCTGTCCCGCGACCGGGATCGCGGGACAGGGCAGGGGCGCCACGGTGTGTCACCGGCAGAGCCGGCGGCGGGGCCGGGCCGGGGCCGGGTCGGACTCCTGGACCACCGGTGAGGGCACGGCCCGACCCCCAGGACTCAAGGTCCAGGAGACGAGAGTGCTCACTCACCGGCGGCTACCGGGCACCGAGTCCGCCCGAACAGCAGAGGACGGCTTCAGGAGAGGGCGGCGTCAGCAGAGGACAGCGTCAGGGGCGGACGGCGTCAGGAGAGGGCGGCGAAGTCCTCGGGGCCGAAGACGCGCAGCACCTCGGCCTCGCCCTCCCAGCCCTCCCAGTGGTCGCGGTGCAGCTGCATGAAGCGGGAGGTCCACTCGATCGTCTCCTCCTTCGACCGGGTCTGGTAGAGGGCGTAGCTGATCATCTCCTTCGCCTCGGCGAACGGGCCGTCCGTGACGGTCAGCTTTCCTCCGGCCAGCTCGACGCGGGCGCCCTCGGCGCGCGGGGCCAGCCCGCCGTTGTCCAGCATGGCACCGGCCCGGGTGGCTTCCTCGCCGAGCTTGTTGATGGCCTCCATCAGCTCGGCGGGCGCCGGGGTCGCGGGCTGGTTGATGACCTTCAGGGTGACCAGGTATCGCATCGGGTGTCTCCTTCGACGGTGTTCGCGGTTGTGAGGATGTTCGCGGTCGCGACGGTGTCCGGACCGCGACGGTGTTCAGGTTGTGATGGTGTCCGGACCGTGACGGTGTTCGGGTCGTGACGGTGTTCGGGTCGTGACGGTGTTCGGGTCGTGACGGCAGTCGTGGTCGTGACGGTGGTCATGATCGTGACGGTGTTCACGGT
Organism: Streptosporangium sp. DT93; assembly: GCF_049844535.1. NCBI lineage: Bacteria > Bacillati > Actinomycetota > Actinomycetes > Streptosporangiales > Streptosporangiaceae > Streptosporangium > Streptosporangium sp. DT93. The sequence continues at coordinate 75,022 of NZ_JBNCLF010000001.1, read as the reverse complement.
CCACCGGTGTTCTCGAAAGACGGGACGAGACGCCTCCGGCGTGCGGGGCGCCGGTCAGGCGTGTCCGGACGGGACGCGCCGCCGGAGGTGGAGCGACAGGGTCGAGATCCAGGTCCAGACGACCACGATCCCGGTGACGAAGGCCAGGATGGACCAGGTGGCCCCGCCGCCCGCCGCGATGGAGAAGAAGGTCACCAGGAAGAGCCCCCCGGTGATCCGCGAGTACGACGCCCACCCCCGGCACCCCTCGGCGGCGAACCTGCGGCCGGCGACCAGGCAGGCCGCGATCACGCACAGGAAGCCCACGGCGCCGACGGCGAAGTGGAGCGTCCCGTGCCAGCTCACCGGACCCGGCCCCTGCGGCGTTCCGGCCGGGAACCCCATTCCCGGATCCGCCCGGAAGATTCCCGCGCCGACCAGGCTCACCCCGTACACGGCGACGAGCCGGGGGATCCAGGCCGCGCCGACCCCGCCGGTGAGGGCCCGGCGCATACCGGCCGCGCAGGCGGCGGTCGCCAGCCCGGCCACGACGAGGTTGGTGATCTGGATCCATCCGAGGTCGCCGTTGGCGAGCATGCTCCATGCGTGACGGGTGAGGTCGAAACCCTCCCGCGTCAGCGCCTGGACGATCGAGACCACGACGTACACCGGCCCGGCGACGACGCCGAGGCCCAGCAGCGACGTCGTGACACCCGCCGCCGGGTCACCGGTCCCCGCGCCCGTCGTTCTCCTGCCCGTGCCACCCGTCGTTCCTGTGTCCGTGCCGCCCGTCGTCCGCTGGGTCAAGGCCCTTCTCCTCACCGCTCCGGGGCCGGTCCGCTGCTTCCTTCCGGCCCTTGTGACCACACTTCGAACGGGACCGGGCCGTTTCGACAGGCCGCCCGGATTCTTTTCATGATTTTTTACAGGCGGGTACGCCCCGGCCCCGGAACGGGCTCCTCCCCTCCGAAGGAGGCTCCCGTTCCAGGACCTGTGGGAAGGCTCCCGCTCCCCCGGACCGAGCCGGACCGAGCCGGACCGGGCAGAACCGGGCGGAACCGGGGAGGGAGGGCCGGCGCCTCGGTGCTCCGCCGCCCCGATCTTCACGGCGAGCCACCCGGCTGAGAGGATGTCCCCGTGACCTCCAGTGCGACCGGCCCGGCCGCCACGCGAGCGGACATGACGTTCCGTTCGGCGCGCGCGGCCGTCTTCGCCGTGGTCTGCCTGGGGTTGAGCGTGACGGCGCACGTCCTCACGGGAGGCTCGGTCTCCGCGACGAGCGCCGCCGTCGCCCTCGTCCTCGCCTTCGCCACGGCCCTGGCCGTCTCGGGGCGCGAGCGTACGGTGGCGGTGATCCTGCCGCTGCTGGCGGGCGTGCAGATCGTTCTGCACGTGCTGTTCTCCCTCGCGCACGCCACGTCCCCCGCCGAGCTGATGGGGCACGTCCACTCCGGGCTGCTGCCCGGCCTGGGCATGCTGGTGGCGCACGGATGGGCCGTCGGGCTGACCGCGCTCTGGATGGCGCGCGGCGAGGCGGTCCTGTGGGCGATGCTGCGCGGGCTCGGCGTCCGGCTCCGCCGGGTGCTGATCGCGTTCGTCACCCCGGTGCGCGTCCCGCTCCTCACCGCGAGCACGGTAGAGCCGGAGGTCCTCCGCTCCGCCGTTCTGCGTCACGTCGTCAGCGGGCGCGGCCCCCCGGCGGCCGTCGTCGCCGTCTCCGGCTGACCTGCCGGACGACCGGGTCACCCGGAGCGCGACCCCGGGTCACCCGGGACATCACCCTTCCCGCGCACACCCGCGCGGGCCTTCGCCGACGCCGCTGACGACCCCGCCACGCCACGCCACACCACGTCACACCACGCCTCCGTCCGGACGCGTGCGCGGCCACGGGGCTCCGCCCGCGCAGGGCACTCCGCCCGCGCGTGTACGACCACGGCGCGCGTACCCGGCGCGCGTGCGGGCCGTCCGGCCATCCGGCGCACCGAACCATCGTGACGATCCCGGCCGCCCGTCCGGCACGGGCCTCTTCGAGCGGAGTTCCGCCGAGGCCCCGGTCGTACGGCCAGAAGAAAGGCATCACCATGTCCGCTCGACGTACCGTTTCCACCACCCCCGCCCCGATCCGCCGTGCCGTCTTCGCCGGAATCCTGATCGCGACCATGACGGTCCTCGGCGCGTGCGGCTCCCAGGGGACCCCGGCCTCCCAGGGAGCGCCGGCCGGCACGGCCTCGGCCGTCGCCCCGAGCTCCACACCGGCCGCCGTGGCGGCTCCCGGCGCCGTGCTGACGATCACCGACCCCTGGGTGAAGACCGTGAAGAAGGGGATGAGCGCCGCCTTCGGCACCCTGGTCAACAACTCCGACGCGGAGGTGACGGTCGTCTCCGGCGTCTCGCCGCTGTCCCCGGTGATCGAGCTGCACGAGGTCGTCGACTCCAAGGGAAAGATGATCATGCGGCCCAAGGAGGGTGGCTTCGTGATCCCCGCCAAGGGCACCCACCACCTCCAGCCCGGTGGTGATCACATCATGCTGATGGGCGTCACCGAGGCGGTGAAGCCCGGCTCGCAGATCCCCTTCACCCTGACCCTCAAGGACGGCACGACCATGGAGTTCACCGCGGTCGGCAAGGACTTCGCCGGGGGCAAGGAGGACTACCAGCCCGGCATGGACATGGGAGACGACCAGGGCGACCAGGGCATGGACATGGGCGAGAGCAACGGCTGAGCGGGAGAGGCAGGACAGCTCATGCGGGAACCTCGACTCAGCCGCAGGGGCCTGCTCGCGGGGGGCGCCGTCACCGCGGCCGGCGCCCTCGCGGCGTGCGCGCCCGACCAGATCCTCTCCCCGGCGGCCCCCCGGCCCGCCGCGGCGCTCCCCGCGCCCGCGACCTCGGACGTCTCCCGCGTCCCGGGGGGCTCCGACGGTTCAGGCGGCCTGGTGACGGAGCCGTTCGACGGCGTTCACCAGGCGGGGATCGCGACGCCGCCGCAGACGTACGGGGTCTTCGTCGGCATGGACCTGCTGCCCGGTGTCGGCCGCGAGGCGCTGGAGCGGATGATGCGGCTGCTCACCGACGACGCCCGGCGGCTGACCCAGGGCAGGCCCGCCCTGGCCGACACCGAACCCGAACTCGCCGTCCTGCCCGCCCGGCTGACGGTGACCTTCGGGTTCGGCCCCGGCCTCTTCACGGCGGCCGGGCTGGCCGGCCGCCGTCCCGAGTCGGTCGCCCCGCTGCCCGCCTTCACGATCGACAGGCTGAGGAAGGAGTGGAGCGGCGGTGACCTGCTGCTGCAGATCTGCGCCGACGACGCGCTCACCCTGGCCCACGCCCTGCGCATGACGGTCAAGGACGCCCGCGCGTTCGCGAGGGTCCGCTGGACCCAGCGGGGCTTCCGGCGCGGCGCGTACACCCACGCCGCCGGGCTGACCCAGCGCAACGTCATGGGGCAACTCGACGGGACCGTCAATCCCCTCCCGGGCGGCCCCGACTTCGACCGGGCCGTCTGGGTGGACGACGGCCCGTCCTGGCTGCGCGGCGGCACCACGCTGGTGCTGCGGCGCATCCGGGCGGAGATGGAGACCTGGGACGCCGTGGACCGGGTCGGCAAGGAGTTCACGGTGGGACGCCGCCTGGACAACGGCGCCCCGCTCACCGGCCGGGACGAGCGCGACGAGGCCGACTTCACGAAGGTCAACGCGATCGGCTTCCCCGTCATCTCCGAGCAGGCCCACATCCGCCGGGCCCACGTCACCGACCCGGGCATGCGCATGCTGCGCCGGGTCTACAACTACGACGAGGGGCTCACCCCGGACGGGCACGCCGACTCGGGGCTGTTGTTCGCCTCCTACCAGGCCGACATCGCCCGGCAGTTCGTCCCGGTCCAGCGCAGGCTGGCCGAGGCCGACCTGCTCAACGAGTGGACGACCCCGATCGGCTCGGCGGTCTTCGCCGTCCCGCCGGGATGCTCCCCGGACGGCTGGATCGGGGAGAGCCTGCTCGGCTGAGCCGGCGCGGCCGCCGGGTGACGGTCACCGATCCCGCGGCCTCGCCACCCCGCCGGTCCCTTCCCCGCCCTGGAACGGGGAGGGGCCGGCGGGCCCGGACGTCCGCGCCGGCCCCGAGGGGTCGTGCACGCGATTCCGACGGCTTCGCGACAATACTGCGGCGAGCACCGGTTGATATCCTCACGTGGTGACAGGATTCGCCCCATCGCCCCCGGTCGATGCGGGCGTCCTGTCCCGATGGCGCACCACGACGACAGTCCCCGAGCCGTCAGGATCCCCACGATGCTGAAAGCCGGTCGGTCCCAGGAGGAGATCCGCCGGCACAACCTGGGCGCCCTGCTGCGGCAGGTTCACCTGGGCGGGCCGGTCTCCCGCACGGTTCTGGCCGATCGCATGGGCCTGAACCGGAGCACCATCATGGCGCTGACCGCCGAGCTCACCTCGGCGGGCCTGGTCCGCGAGGAGCGCCCCACCGACACCGGCAAGGCGGGACGGCCCTCGCTGGTGGTCCGGCCGGAGTCCGACCGGGTGTACGTGCTGGCGTTCGACGTCCGGGTGGACCGGCTGGTCGCGGCCAGGGTCGGGCTGGGCGGGACGGTGCTGGAGCGGATGGAGGCGGTCAGGCCGCGCGCCGGGGCCGACCTGGACGACGTGGTCGGGGTGCTCGCCGGATTCGCCCGGCGGCTGCACCACGAGGCGAGCCCGGAGGCGGTCTGCGTCGGGGTGGGGGCGGCCTACTGCGGCATGATCCGGCCCGCCGACGGGATGGTGCGGTTCGGGCCGAACATGGGCTGGGTGGATCAGGCGTTCGGTGCCGAGCTGGGCCATCGGCTGGGGCTCGGCCTGCCGGTGGCGGTGGGCAACGAGGCCCACCTGGGCGCGCTGGCCGAGCACGAGCGCGGCGCGGGGGTCGGCTTCGACAACCTGATCTACCTGCACGGGGACGTCGGCGTGGGAGGCGGGATCATCGTCGGCGGCAAGCTGCTGGACGGCGACGGCGGGTACGGCTGCGAGCTCGGGCACATGATGGTGAACCCGCACGACGGGCGGCCCTGCGGGTGCGGCTCGCGGGGCTGCCTGGAGGCGGAGGTGGGGGAGCAGGCCCTGCTCGACGCGGCCGGCCGCTCCGCCGACCTCTTCGGCCGGGAGGGCGTACGGACGGTGGTGGAGGCCGCCGATCGCGGTGACCTCGGGGCGCGGGACGCGCTGCGCCGGATCGGCGACTGGCTGGGCATCGGGGTGGCGAACCTCATCAACCTGTTCAACCCGGGCATGGTGATCTTCGGGGGGATGCTGCGCGAGGTCTACCCGGGAGCGGCGGACCAGGTCCGCGACCGGGTGGAGGCCAACGTGCTGATGATCTCCCGGAAGGCGCGGCTGCGCGTTTCGGCCCTCGGGGACGACGCCACCCTGATCGGCGCCGCGGAACTCGCCTTCTCCAGGGTGCTGGCCAGCCCCCTGGAGGTGCTCGCCCGGGGCGGCGCGCTGGAAGCGGGCGCCCGCACGCACGACGTCATGATCCGGTGACCTCTCGCCGCCTCACGTCCGGCGGCCTCGTGTCTCGAAGGTTCATGTCTCGGAGCTTCGCGCCTTCGGTCCCGTGTCCGGCGGTCGCGTCCCTCACGGCCTCACAGCGTGAGGCGTCGTGTCACCTGGCTTCACGCTCCACCGTCTCATGGCTCGCGGTTCCATGTCCCGGCGGCGAACCGCTCCACCCAGCGCCGTTGCCAGGGGGTCTCGACCGCCCGGGGGTGGTGATGTTCGCGCACCCACCGCACGGCCTCGCCGGCGGGCAGGCCGGTCATGGTGACCAGGCACGCCAGGACGGTGCCGGTACGGCCCACCCCGCCGCCGCAGGCGACCTCGACGCGCTCCCCCGAGTGCGCGCGCTCGTACAACCCGCCGATGGCCCGGGCGGCGGCGCGCGAGTCCGTGGGCAGCAGGAAGTCGGGCCAGCGGATCCACTCGGACGGCCAGGTCAGGGCGTCCTGGTGACGACGCCGCAGGCGGGCGGAGCCGAGACAGAGCGCGAAGTCCGGCGCGGGGCCGGTGGGGGTGGGGTGGCGGAGCCCGCGGCCACGGACCCAGGTGCCGTCCGGGAGCCGGATCGCGTCGGTGAGCGGTGCGGTCATATGCCGATTGTTCCGCCTCCCCCGCCCGATGTCCTCCCCAATATCACGACCGGCGACCGGCCGGACGCAGCGGGCGGTCGGGCCGGGCAGATTTGTGTACACCGATCTCGCCGCCCCGGGCCGGGAGGTATAGGTTCTTCTGGCGCCATGACGGTACGACCCGCCCAAGGGGCCGTGGCCTGACGGCACGGCCTGCCCGAGGGCGCGTGGCCTGACGGTACGACCCGCCCGGGCCCGGGACCTGACGGCGCGGCCGGGCCGGAGGCCCGTGATCCGACGGTGCGGCCGGGCCGGAGGCCCGCGGCGCCCGCCCGCCATCCAGCACGGAGGTAGACAGTGTCGGCTCCCGCGGACGTCCTGCCGATGCCACCGGCCGGCCGGTCGGCGACACGGGCGGAGACGCGGAGCGAGCGCAGGCCGGAGATCGAGGGGCTGCGGGCCGTCGCCGTCCTGCTCGTGGTGATCTACCACGTCTGGCCACGGCGGGTGTCCGGCGGGGTGGACGTGTTCCTGATGCTCACCGGTTTCCTCATCACCGGCTCCCTGCTGCGCACGGTGGAGCGCCGCGGGCGGGTGGCGTTCGGGGCGTTCGCCGCCCGCCTGGCCGGCCGGCTGCTGCCGCCCGTCGCCCTGGTGCTGCTCGGGGTGCTGGCCGGGACGCTGCTGTGGTTGCCGCGGACCCGGTGGCACGACACGCTGGCCGAGGTGTTCGCCTCGGCGCTGTACTACGAGAACTGGCACCTGGCGGCGGCGGCCGTCGACTACCTGGCCGGGGGGAACGCGGCCGGTCCGGTACAGCACTTCTGGTCGCTGGCCGTCCAGGGCCAGTTCTACGTGATCTGGCCGGTGCTGCTGGCCCTGACGACCCTGGTGGCCGCGCGCAGCGACCGGAGCCCGAGAACGGTCTTCCTCGGCGTGATGGCGCTGGTCTTCGCCGTCTCGCTCGCGTACTCGGTGGTGGGGACGGCGGCCGACCAGCGGTGGGCCTACTTCGACACGGGCGCCCGGCTGTGGGAGTTCGCCCTGGGCGGCATGCTCGCGGTCGTCCTGCCCTACCTGCGCCTCGCGCGCGCCCTGCGGGTCGCGCTGGGCTGGATCGGCCTGGCCGCCCTGGTCTCGTGCGGGGTGCTGCTCCAGGTCTCCACGGTCTTCCCCGGGTACGCGGCCCTCTGGCCGACCGGCGCCGGGGTCATGATCATCGTGGCCGGGGTGACGGGCAGCGCGTTCGGCGCCGACCGGCTGCTCACCCTGCGTCCCGTGATGTACGTGGGGAGCATCTCCTACGCGCTGTACCTGTGGCACTGGCCGATCTTCATCTTCTACCTCGCGCAGACCGGCCGTACCGCGGCGAGCCTCAAGGGCATCGTCCTCATCGTGGGCACGTCGCTCGTCCTCGCGGCGGCCACCACCGCGCTGACCGGCCGCATCCCCCTGGGCGGCGCGGGACGTCCGGCGGCGATCGGCGTGGCGTGCCTGCTCCCGGTGCTGGCGATCGCCGGGGCGTGGACGTTCCGGCTGGACGCCCAGGTCGCGCAGGCCGGGCGGGAGGGCGGCGGCATCGTCCCGGCCCCGGCCGTGGCCGCCCGCGACCGCCCCCGGACCTACGCCGACGGCTGCAACCAGGTCACCGGCCGCGACGAGCTCCTGACCTGCCGGTACGGCTCCCGGAACCCGGCCCGCACGATCGTCCTGGCCGGCAACTCGCACGCCGCGCACTGGTTCCCCGCCCTGCACGCCATCGCCGACGCCAACGGCTGGCAGGTGGTGAACATGACCAAGGGGGCGTGCGCGCTCTCCACGAGGCCGCAGCGCTACCAGGGCAGGCCCTACCCCTCCTGCGACCGGTGGCAGCGGGACGTCATGGCGGAGGTGCGGCGGATCGAACCGGATCTCCTGGTCACCACCGCGACGATCTCCAGCCCGTTCGAGCGCGGCGAGACGCTCCCCGCCGGGTACGTCGAGCGGTGGCGGCAGCTCGGCGCGATGGGTGTCGAGGTGCTGGCGATCCGCGACACGCCGCGCATGCCGTTCGACCCGCCCGAGTGCGTCGAGGTCAAGGGGGCCGGGGCCTGCGTGGACGACGCGCGGAGCAGCCTCGCCGCGGTCTCACCGGCCGCCCGGCTCCGCCGCCCGCCGTCCAACGTGACGTTCGCCGACCTCACCCCGCTGCTCTGCCCGCGGGACCGGTGCCCCTCGGTCATCGGCGACCTGATGGTCTACTCCGACAAGGGGCACATCACCGCGACCTTCATGCGGAGCCTGGCACCGGCGGTGGAGAAGGAGATCCGCGGGGTCCTGGGTTCCTGATCGCCCTGGACGTCTCCCCGTCAGGACGGAGCGTCCGGCGGGGAGGCGTCCGTGACCGTCACGGGCCGTGGCGGGTGCACGTCCGTGAGGACGGGTACACGACCGCGCGGATCCGTCACCGGCCGTGGCCCCCGTGGTGGTGGCGCAGGGGGTTCCAGCCGTCGGTGCCCGCCAGGTACTTCCGGGGGGTGAATTCGGCGGCCTGCTCGGCGGTCAGCTGCGGCCGGTCGTCGTTGACCCCCGCTCCCGGGCCCACGTTGCGGTACTCGGCCAGCCGGGCGTCCCGCCAGCTCAGACCGGACATGTCACTCCAGGGGGCGTCCTTGACGTGCCGCCCGATCCAGGACTCGCGGAACACCGCCTGCCCCCGCGCGGTGACCGAGCCGCCGGCGGGCCAGGGGCGGCCCAGGTGGTAGGTCCGGTCCGGGGCGTCGCTGACGAGCCTGCTGCGGTGGATCAGGAACCCGTACGGGTTGGCGATCTCGGTGCTGGGCGCGATGACGTACCCGTTGTTGGTGGTGCTGCCGCGGGTCAGGGCCTTGATCACGCAGCCGTCGAAGACCGCGGTGGCCCGCCCGAAGATGAAGTCCACGTCGCCCTCGACGTAGCAGTCGCGGAAGTACTGGCGGGCGAAGGTGGTGGCGCTCGCGGTGTTGGCGTAGAGGGTGTCCTGGTTGCCGATGAACCGGACGTTGTCGTAGACCTGCCGGTCGCCGGTGGTCCGCACCGCCACGGCCTGGCTGGCCCCGTTCGCCGCCTCGTCGTAGGAGTTCTCGAACGTGAGGTTGCGGGCGGTGAAGTCGGGGGCGCTGATCACGTACGAGGCGCTGCCCGACGTGCCGTAGTTCCCCGAGCCGTCCGGTTTCGGGGTGGAGGCGGAGAGGTCGAAGGTGAGCACGACCCGGCGGGGGTCGCGGGTGGCGCCGACCAGCGAGATGTACGGCTTGTCCGCCGGGATGACCACCTGCTGCTTGTAGGTGCCCTCGCGGACCAGGATCGTGACCGGGGAGGTGTTGCCGGAGGGGACGGCGTCGACGGCGGCCTGCACGGTCGTGTGGTCCCCGGAGCCGTCGGCCGTGACCACGATCACGGTGGGGGAGGGGCCGGTCGCGGCCACGGCGGGCACGGCCGTCGCGGCCGTCGCGGCGATCGTCACGGCGGTCGCCAGGGGGAGTAACGGAAGCCGCATCTGCAACCTCGCAGGGGAAGGGGCAATCGGTTGCATGAAACACTGCGGTAATCTCCCATGTGCGTCAATAGGGCCCTTGCTGAAACCCTTTGTCCACTGCAAACGGTTGCAGTTTCTGTTCGCTCTTTCGGCGAGGTCAAGCGGTCCGGTGCGCCGGGACGCGCCCCGCCGGTCTGCACCCAAGCTGCGACCCCCGCGCGGTCGTACGTCGCGGCCGTACGTCGTGGCGGGGCGGATCGCCGGGAGCGCCCGGGCGGGCCGTCACCTGCCGCGTTCTGCCACGCCCCGGTTTCGTCGGTGGCGCCCGATAGCGTCGAGGACCCACCGGACGAAGGGATCGCCATGGCGACGGCGACGTCACGCGACGGCACGCGGATCGGGTTCGAGCGCGTGGGGGAGGGGCCCACGCTCGTGCTGGTCGACGCGGCGGGCGGGTTCCGCGGGTTCGGGCCCATGGGCCCCCTCGCCGAACACCTCGCCGACAGGTTCACGGTCGTGACCTACGACAGGCGCGGACGCGGCGAGAGCGGCGACACCCCGCCGTACGCGGTGGAACGCGAGGTGGAGGACCTCGCGGCCGTGATCGGGGCGACCGGGGGGCCTGCGTTCGTCCACGGGTTCTCCTCCGGCGCCGCCCTGGCCCTGCTCGGCGCGGCTGCCGGACTGCCGATCGCGATGCTCTCGCTCCTCGAACCACCGGTCACCCTCGACCGGCCGGCGGGGGAGGACGAGGCGCGGGCCGACACGCCCCGGGGTGACGCGCCCGAGGATGACGGAGCGCGGCACGAAGGGCCCGAGGGGAACGCGCCGGGGGACGGATCACGCGAGGACGGCGATCTCGCGGCCGAGATCGACGCGCTCGTCGCCGCCGGTCGCCGTGCCGACGCGGTGGAGCACTTCCACAGGAGCATCGGCGTCCCCGCCGAGATCGTCGCGGGGCTGCGGCAGGCCCCGTTCTTCCCGGCGCTGGAGGGCATCGCGCACACGCTCGCCTACGACAGCCGGATGACCTCGGCCGTCTCCGCCGCCACGCTCCGGTCCGTCGCCGTGCCGGCCCTGGTGATCAACAGCTCGTCCAGCGACGACCGCCTGCGCGGCTGGGCCGCGGATGTGGCGGCGGTCCTTCCCCGGGGGCGCCACCTGACCCTTCCCGGTGAGTGGCACGGCGTGTCCGAGAAGGTGCTCGCCCCCGCGCTGGCCGGTTTCCTCGCGTGAGAGACGTCCCTTGCCCATGCGAGCCGGACGCGGCACGTCACCCGTACCGGTCGCGAGCAGGCCGGGCACGACCCGTGCCCGGCCGTGATCGTGATCGTGAGGCGTCATGTTCCTCACCCGCCTGAGCGTCCCCCGCCCCGTGTCCGGCTGGCCCGCGACCCTGCCCGCCGTCCGGCATCTCGTCGAGCACGGCCTGGACCTCACCGCTCCGGTCACCTTCCTGGTGGGGGAGAACGGTTCCGGGAAGTCCACGATCGTCGAGGCGATCGCCGACGCGTGCGGCGTCAACTCCGAAGGCGGCAAGGCGGGCACCCTCTATGCGAGCAAGGGGTCGGTCACCCCGCTGGGTGAGGTCCTCGACGCCGACTTCACCGTCGGCGGCCTGCGCCTCACCCGGGGTCCCCGTCTCAAGCGGCGGGTGTTCTTCTTCCGCGCCGAGACCTTGATCAACCTGGCACGTGGGGTGTCGGGCCTGCCCGGATACTGGCAGGAGCACCCCGACGAGCAGTCCCACGGGGAGGGGTTCCTCACCGTGCTGGAGCGCATGGTGAACGGGCCGGGAATCTACCTGCTGGACGAGCCCGAGGCCGCCCTGTCGTTCCAGTCCTGCCTGCGGCTGGTCGGCCTGATGGACCGGGTCGCGCGCAGGGGCGGGCAGATCGTCTGCGCCACGCACTCGCCGATTCTCACGAGTCTCCCCGGCGCGCGCATCCTGGAGCTCGGCGAGGACGGCATCCACCCGACGGAGTGGGAGAGGCTACAGATCGTCGATCACTGGCGGCGCTTCCTGGCCAAGCCGGATTTCTACCTGCGCTACGCCCTGGACGGTGACACCGGCGACTGACCATCCGATCGGACGGCAGGCGCGGCCAGGTCCTCCATGTCGAATTCGGCCCGCCCACGCCGCGACCCTTGTGCCGGGATCGATTCGTTCACACCACGACCCGTTCACCCCACGATCCGCTCAGGCCGGCCCGTCCGATGACCGTGACGTCAGCTCGCGCATGGAGTCCACGGCGAGCCGCCACGGACGGTCTCCGGTGAGATCGGAGCCGTCGCCGGGCTCGAACTCCCCGGGGTCGAACAGGACGCGCACGCCTTCGGCGCGGAGCCGCTCGACACTGTGCCGGAACGGCGTACGGGAGGCGAGGGCCGCGTTGACGAACGGCAGGACGACCACCGGGATCCCCAGGCCGGGCGCCTCGGCCAGCAGGCCGAGGGCGTAGGTGTCGGCGATGCCCTGCGCGAACTTGTTGACGGTGTTGTAGGTCGCGGGCGCGACGATGATCGCATCGGCTCGCGGCGGCTTGGGCTCGTCCGGTGTCCGGTACCGGCTGCGCACGGGTCGGCCGGTCTGCTCCTCCAGGGCGGGGACGTCGACGAACCCCAGGGCGGACGGTGTGGCCACGACCTGGACGACCCACCCGTCGTCCTGGGCGAACGTGACGAGACGGCCGACACCGTCGGCGGCACCCGCGGCGCACACGATCACGTAGAGAACCCGGCCGGACCGGTTCACGCGAGGACCCCGCGAGGTACGCCACGCTCGCGCGCCCCGTCACAGGCACAGGCACAGGCGCCAACGCAGACACAGGCGCAGGCGCGGGCGTCTGCGCAGGCCGATCCGGTCCGCCCGGCACGTTCACGGTCTCGCATCTCGCCCTCGTCCTCCGCTCCTCGACGAGGTCCACGGTACGCGTGCCCGGAGGCCGTTCTCCCGGCCGGCCCGGGTGCCCGTCCGGACCCCGGGAACGAACCGGGAGCCGCCGCAGGCCCGTTCCCCGCCTTGCCGTTCGTTCACCTCCGGCGGGCCCAGGCCTCCCGGAAGGAGAGAAAACGAACGGGTCCCCGCCGCGCGCTCCCGCGAGTGAGCGGTTCGGAAGAACGGGTCTCCGCGGGTGAGAAGGGCGGCTTTCCGGGAAGGTGGGACCGCGACGGGCGTCCGCGCGCCGAGGTCCGGTCGCGCTCCCCGTCCCCGCGGGACGCGCTCTTACAACACGCTGTCATCGCCGTAAAGAGCGACCGTTAACGAACACCTGCTTCGATCTTCACGAAGATCTGTTTCGGTGTTCGGGGGTGTTTCGCCGCATTGTTGGCCGTGGCAGATCCCTGCCCCGCGAGGCACACCCCCTGGACAAAGGCAGAGACCATGGTCAAACGCGCCCTGGCAACCGTCTCCTTCCTCCTCGTCGCACTGCTCGGACTGGCGCTTCCCGCGCACGCGGTGACGCTGGAGCAGAAGCTCGCCGCGCTCTCCAACTTCTCCCAGCCCACGGCGGGCAGCGCCTCCAGCTGGCGCTCCGCCTGGCAGAACCAGGGAGCCTGGTCGGGCTACGGGTTCGACTGGTCGACCGACCTGTGTTCGACCAGCCCCGACCAGCCGCTCGGCTTCGACTTCAGGATGCCGTGCCGCCGCCACGACTTCGGGTACCGCAACTACAAGGCGGTGAGCCGGTTCCCGGCGAACAAGGCCCGCATCGACAACGCCTTCTACTTCGACATGAAGCAGGTCTGCGCGGGATACTCCGGCGTCCCCAAGACCACCTGCGACGGTCTCGCCTGGACCTACTACCAGGCGGTCAAGGAGTTCGGCACCCTCAACGTCACCAAGGCGCAGATCGAGCGGGTGCGCCAGGCCGCCGAGGAGCAGGCCGCCCGGGAGCAGGCGACCCAGCAGGGCACCCAGGAGCAGGGCACCCAGGAGCAGGCCACGCCGGAGCAGACGGCCCAGGAGCAGGCGACGCCTGAGCAGACCCAGGAGCAGGCCGCGCAGCAGTAGCGCGGGACCTCGCGGCGGGCCCCCGGCGGGCCGGTCGGCGCGTGACCCGTCCGCTCCCGTACAAGCGTGACCCGTCCGCTCCCCGCACAGGCGTGACCCGTCCGCTCCCCGCACAGGCGTGACCCGTCCGTTCCCCGCGCAGGCGGGGGGCGGGCGGGTCACGCGGGCGTTCAGGGGGAGGCGGGCTCGTCCCCCGGGGCGAACTGGGCGATCGCGGCCTCGACCGCCGAGGCGATGTCGGCGGCACCGGCGGTCCCCGAGGCCTCGACCACCGCCGTCCACGCGGGGATCGACTTCCGGGAGAACTCCCGGCCCACCGGCGAGTCCGCCACGGCGACGGGGTCGGGGCCGAGCTCGCCGCTGAAGAAGAGGGCCAGTGCCATGAAGGCGCTGTCCCACCCGGGCCCGACGTAGAGCGCGCCCGCGCCGCTGCCCACCATCGCCAGGGGCACGGAGTGCTCCAGTTCGAGGGTGGTGCCCTCCCCGGCCGGGGTGAGGCGTACCTCGACCAGGCTGTTCTCGCCCCCGAAGGTCACCTTGAGCAGGCGGGGCGGCTCGCAGTGCAGGATCCTCCCGCCCGCGTTGCCCTCCAGCTGGAAGTCACCGCCGACGCGCAGGTCGCCGCTGATCGGCAGGAACCAGCGCTTCAGGCGGTCGGGGTCGGTCAGGGCGTCCCAGACGTCCTCGGCCGGGGCGTCGTAGTCGCGTCGCAGCACGACGGCGACGTCCTCGCCGTTCCCGCCGTCCTCACCGCTGCCCGGCCGGGTGCCGACCTCGCGGTGAATGGCGTTGATCTGGGCGATGATGTCGAACATGACCTTCTCCTAGGTGTGGGGGGTGCCGGGCGTGATGCCCGGGTCCCCTGTCGTCGTGTCCGGAGTTCCGGGTGAGCGGCGTCCGTGTCCGCCACGGGAGAGTTCGGCGGCCAGCCCGTCGAGGTGCCTGCCCCAGAACCGGCGGAAGTGTTCCAGCCACATGTCGATCTCCCGCAACGGTGTGAGGTCCAGGGTGTACAGGCGGCGGTTGCCCTCCGCCCGGACCGTCGCGAACCCGTTGTCCCGGAGCACGCGCAGGTGCCGCGAGACCGCCGGCTGGGAGATCGCGAACTCCTCCCGGATCGTCGCGGTGATCACACCGGAGGCCTGCTCACCGCCGGCGAGCACCTCCAGGATCCGGCGCCGGACCGGATCACCGAGAACGTCGAAGGCGTTCACGGGCCCGACTATGCCAGTCTGTGCTTATATAAGTCAAGACTGGCATAGCGGTGGCCGGGTCGGCGTCGCCCTCACCTCCGGGGCCCGCCCTTGCCGCCCTCGCCTCCACGGCCCGGTCCCGCCTCCGGACCCCGGCCCGGTCGTCGTACGGCGGCTCAGGGCCGGTCCACGACCGGATCCGCCAGGACCTGGACGAGGGTGCGCGCCTGACCCCCGTCGCGGTCGGGGCCGGACAGGCCGGCCATGGTCACGAGAGCCTTCCACAGCGCCCATCCGCGCGCCCGCCGCCAGGCGTCGTCGGGAAGGCCCGCGGCCTCCCGGAAGATCTTCCGCTCGTCCCCGGCGAAGTACGTCCACGCCATCACGAGGTCGCAGGCGGGGTCACCGACGCCGCAGGTGCCGAAGTCGATGACCGCGCCGAGCCTTCCCCCGACGGCGAGCAGGTTGCCGACGGCGACGTCCCCGTGGAACCACACGGGCGGCAGCGGCCAGGCCGAGGTCAGCGCGCTCGCCCAGACGGCCCGGCAGGCGGCGGCGTCGACGACGTCCCCGAGCCTGTCGAGGGACTCCTCGACCTGGTCGCCGTAGGCGCTGGGATGACAGCCCCGGAAGAAGGAGTGACGGCCCGCGGCGGGGCCCTGCCCCGCGGGGGCCCGGCGGAGCGCGGTCAGGAAGGCCCCGAGGTCGCGCGCCAGCTCCGTCCGGTCGACGTCCTCGGCGTCCGCGGCCCCCTCGACGGTGTCCCCGTCGATCCAGCCCCGCACCGACCAGGGAAACGGGTAGCCGGCCCCCGGGCGCCCGGTCGCGACCGGCTCCGGTACGGGTAACGGCAGGTGCCGGGCCAGCTCGGGAAGGCAGCGGTCCTCCTTCTCGACGCTCGCCACGTACCCTTCGGCGCTCGGCAGGCGCACGGACAACCGGTCGCCGAGCCTGAAGGTCCGGTTGTCCCAGCCCTGGAGGGGCACGGGCTCGACCGGGAGGTGGGCCCAGCGGGGGAACTGCTCGGAGACGAGGGTCCGCACGAGGTCGGCGGTGATGTCGATCACGCGGCCAATTCTGCGCGCGACCGGTGGGTGTCATCCACCGGATTTCGCGCGGTCAGCCGGAGGCGTAGCGGGTCGCCAGAACGAGGGCGGTCAGCCGGAGGCGTAGCGGGCCGCCAGGACGAGGGCGGTCAGCCGGAGGCGTAGCGGGCCGCCAGGACGAGGGCGGTCAGCCGGAGGCGTAGCGGGCCGCCAGAACGAGGGCGGTCTCGGCGAGGCGGGCCCGCAGTTCCGGCGGTCCGAGGACCTCGACGTCCGTGCCCAGGGCCAGGAACACCCCGTGGGCGTGGTCGATCGACTCGATGGGGAGCAGCGCGCGGGTCCAGCCGTCCGGCTCGGCCGTGCCGGTGTCGGCCAGGGCCTGCGCGGCCGTCCCGGTGAGGCGGGCGGCGCCGCGGGGCGAGAGGCGGACGACGGCCTCGCCCCGGTACAGGCGGGCGTGGAAGTCCGCCTGGTACCTCTCCCAGTGGCCGGCCAGGTCGAAGTCCCCGGGGGGCCGGAACTCCTCGTCCCGCACGGTGAGACCGAGGATCTGGTCGACCCGGTACGTCCGCGGCCCCGGCCCCGCCACGACGTACCAGCGACCGGCCTTGAGCACCAGGCCGTACGGCTCCAGGCGCCGGTCGACGTCGGTCGGCTCCTTCCAGCGGCGGTAGCGGATGTCGAGCACCCGCCCGCGCCACACCGCGTCCGCCACCTGCGGCAGGTACGGGACGTCGTCGTCCCTGGCGTACCAGCCGGGCGCGTCGAGGTGGAAGCGGGAGCGCATCCGGTCGGCCTGCGCGCGCAGCTCGGGCGGGAGCGCCGCGCGCAGCTTGAGCTGGGCGGTCGCGAGCGCCGACCCGAGCCCGAGCTCGGCGGCGGGTCCCGGGATCTCGGACAGGAAGAGTGCCTCCGCCTCACCGGCGTTCAGCCCGGTCAGGCGGGTACGGTAGCCGGCGAGCAGCCGGTAGCCACCGGAGTGCCCGGCGTCGCCGTAGAGGGGCACGCCCACGCCGTGCAGCGACTCGATGTCGCGGTAGACCGTCCGCACCGACACCTCCAGCTCCGCGGCGAGCTGCGCGGCGGTCATCCGGCCCCTGGTCTGGAGCAGCAGGAGGATCGACAGGAGCCGGCTGGACTTCACTGACACAAGATGTCAGTGAACCGGCACTACGGTCCAGCCATGGCTTTCACCGAGAAACTGCTCTGGGCGCCGCCCCCGATCGAGGTGGGGGGCCGCCGCGTCAAGCGCTACCACGTCACCGCCGACCCCTCCGGCATCGACCCGGAGATCGAGAAGGCGGCGTACGCGATACTCCCCGAGCTTCTTCCCGAGCCGGACGGCACGCCGCCGGGCACCTTCGTCGTCCTCCACAGGGGCGGGGACAGCGGGGCCTACATCAACGCGTACAGCTGGGTGTGGGACAACGCCCTGCACTTCGGCGGGGCCGCGGCGGGCCAGCCGGTGCTGGGCTGCCCGGACACCGACCCGACGAACTTCGTCCGGCTGGACCGGTCGCTGATCGGCTGCGTCTGGGAGGTGCCGCCCATCCTCCACGAGCGCGACGCCTGGGTACGGCACATGCTCTCGCCCGAGACCCCCGACCTCGACGCCTACATCGCCGACACGCTGCCCGACGGCACCACGGGAGACCGCCGATGAGCGACTTCGACTTCCTCACCGGCACCTTCGACGTCGTCAACCGGCGGCGCACCGACGCCCTCGACGAGACGAGCGAGTGGGAGGAGTTCCCCGGCGTCAGCCACGCCTCCCGGCACTTCGAGGGCGGGGCGAACTTCGACGAGATCGTCTTCCCCACCAAGGGCTTCAGCGGCGTCACCCTGCGGCTGTACGACGTCGAGCGCGAGCAGTGGTCCCTGTACTGGTCCAGCAGCCTCACCGGGACGCTGTACCCGCCGGTCGTCGGCCGCTTCACCGGCGGGCGCGGCGAGTTCTACGGGGACGACACCCACGAGGGCAAGGAGGTCCGGACGCGCTTCGTCTGGTCGGACATCACCGAGCGGTCGGTCCGGTGGGAGCAGGCGTTCTCGGTGGACGGGGGAGAGACCTGGGTGATCAACTGGATCATGGAGTTCACCCGCCGCTGATCCCGCCGACCGGTGTGGGCCGGCCGTGAGGGCCGGCCCGATCCGTTCCACCGGCCCAGGTCCGCCTCCGTCGGCCCAGGTCCGCCTCCGTCGGTCCGGGTCCGCCTGCGTCGGTCCGGGTCCGCCTCCGTCGGGACCCGGCACAGCGTGACGGCGAACGCGGCCGAGCCCGCGCGCGGGAGGCTCGCCCGCGCGGAAGCCGCCGTGGCCCCCGTGGCGGGGCGGGAGCCCCCCGGATCCCCGGTGGATCGAGCGGAACGTCAGTTCCAGTTGTCGATCTTGACGTCGTGAGGGTCCGGAGCGCCCTTCCCGGTCTCGAGCAGCGCCTTCAGGCTCATCAGGAAGAGCGCCCACTTGGTGCTGCAGTGGTGCATGAACTCCACCGGTTCCTTCCAGCCCTCGTGCCGGAAGAGAACGACGGTGTGGTCGCCCTCCCGGCGGAGGACCCAGTCCACGTGCGTGCCGATCCACTCCTCGGGCCCGTCGACCACCTCCCAGAGCACGTGCCTGTCCGGGTCGAGCGTGAGGACCTTCATGTCGAACCCGCCGGCCCCGAACCGGAAGCGGAGCACGCCGCCGACGTCACCGCCCTCCCCCCGGGTGTCGGTGGTCCACCAGCCGGCGAGCCCCTCGGTGGTGGTCAGGGCCGCGTAGACCTCGGCCGGTGGCGACGTGACCGCGATCCTGTGCAGGATGTCCACCATCGTCGGTTCCTCTTTCCCGTGTCGCTCTCGGATGATGCGAATTCACGGCTGCGCGCCGTGTTCGTCCTTCGCGCGCTGGAGGGCCTCGGCGATCCGCTTGATGGTGCGGAGCCTGGTGTCCCACGCCGCCCCCACCGAGGACAGCTGCGCGACCGCGCGGGCGAGTTGCGCCTCGTCCACCCGGTACCTTCTCTCCCGCCCGGCGGGGGTGGCGTGCACCAGGCCGACCCGGTCGAGCACGGCGAGGTGCTTCGCGACGGCCTGCCGCGTCACGGGCAGCCGCTCGCTGAGGCCGGTGGCCGTGCCGTCGCCGTCCGCCAGGAGCAGGTCGAGCATCCGCCGACGGGTCGGGTCCCCGACCGCGGACCACAGGTCGTCGTCGACGGATGTGCTCACGGGGCCGTCACCGGCCGCGCGAGGTAGGCCCCCAGCCGGGGAACGAAGGTGTCCCAGCCGCTGACGTGGTCGGCGTACATCTCCTCCAGCTTGGCGGCCTCCCAGCCCGTCTCCCGGAATCCGGTCTCGGTGAGCTTGATCGTGGTGCCCGTGCCCGAGGGGGTGAGCTCGAAGACGACCAGCAGTGAGCCGGTGGGGTCGTCGACCTTGCCGCCGGGATAGCACCAGCGGAACGAGAACAGCCGGGGCGGCTCGGCGTCCACCACGGTCATCGGCTCGACCGTCGCCCGGTCGCCCCAGACGAACTCGCCGACGGCGCCGGGCGTCGCCTCGAAGCGGGCGTCGTCGGTCCACCACTGCGAGATGTGCTCGGGACGGCTGACGACCTCGAAGACCACCTCGGGTGAGGCGTCGACATGGATCTCACGCTCGATGCTGCCGTACTCCATATCCCTCACTCCCTTCATGTGCAACGTTTGGTTGCGCATTACGCTAGCGCACCGTTCGCTGTCATGCAACCATCGGTTGCGCGATGAGGGGAGGTGGGCCGTTCCGGCTCCGCCGGTGAGGCGGCGGAGGCGCTCTCACCGCACGGTCCGGCCCGAGACGATCCGCGCCACGATGATCTGCCACGCGGCGTACGCGAGGACGAGGAGCCGCTCCGGCCATCCGATCGGGACGTCGGGACCGAAGCCGCCGTCGCCGGCCCCGAGCAGGACGGTCTGGGCGACCATGAACATGACCAGCGCCACGGGTGGCAGCGCCGCGCTCCACCACAGCCCGCGCCTGGCGGTGGAGAACGAGCCGTCGCGGCTGAGCCCGAAGGTGATCAGCAGCGCCGCGACGGGAAGAAGCATGAGCGCGAGGCCGGCGCCGAGCCCGTGCAGGGTGCCGGTGGCGGACAGCCGATCCTGCGGCGTGTCGATGGGGTCGGTCACGAAGACGCCGCCGACGACCGTGCCGGCGGCCGCGATCGCCAGGACGACCGCGCCGATCCGGGCCGGGAGCCGCCGTGGCCGGGCCAGAAGCGCGACCGCCAGGCCCCCGTAGCCGATCGCGGACAGCAGGAACGCCACCGTCATGATCCAGCCGAGCGCGCCGCGCGCGTACTCGCTCGTCGTCTGCCAGCTCGTCGAGACGTCGGGCCGGATCAGGTGGAGCAGGACCAGCAGGAGCAGGAACGCGATGCCCGCGATCGCCGAGACGTCGGCGGCGTGGGCCGGGAACGCCCGCCGCGCCGGCGCGGCCGCGCGCCCGTCGTTCCGCGGGGGCGAGGGAGGTGTGAGGGTCACGATGCACTTCTTTCCGGAGCCGGACGGCGTCCTCGGAAAGAGGTAGAAGCCACGTCGTGGTTCTCGACGTCCGACTCCGGAAAAAGGGGCGACGGCGGTGCCGGTACGGCCCCCGGGACCCGTCCGGGTGTCAGTGCCGGGTTTCGTCCAGCTTCGCGCGGACCGTCAGCGCCGGGCTTCGTCCAGCTTCGCGCGGACCGTCGCGGCGTCGGCGGGCACCCCGGGCGACTCCCAGAACTCCTCGATCCCCCCGGCGTAGGGGAAGCCGTACGCGGGGGTTCCCGGCTGGAAGCGCCATCCGTCCGCGAGCGCTCCGGCGTCCACGGCGTCGTAGCCGATCCCGTCGAGGAACGCGGTCGTCTCCGCCTTCGCGCCGGCGTCGTCGCCGGCGATCGCCAGGGCGCTGCGGTCGGCCGCGTCCGAGGCCCGCGCCAGCGCCCGCAGGTGCTCGACGTAGATGTTGTTGAAGACCTTGACGACCTTGGAGGTCGGCAGGTGCCGCTGCAGCAGCTCGCTGGACGTGGCGGACGCGTCGTCCAGCTCGGGGAAGGTCCCGTCCCGCTCGGAGTAGTAGTTGTTGGTGTCCAGGACGGTCTTGCCGGCGAGCGGCTCCACCGGAACGTCGCGACAGGCCTTGAACGGGACGCTGACGACCACCAGATCGCCGGCCCCGGCGGCCTCGGCGGAGGTCGCGGCGCGGGCCCTCGGCCCGATCTCGTCGACCAGCTCCCTCAGCGTCTCGGGGCCGCGCGAGTTGCTCAGCACCACGTCGTAGCCTGCCGCGGCGGCGAGCCGGGCGACCGTGCCGCCGATGTTCCCGCTGCCGATGAATCCGATGGTTGTCATGACAACCGTCAACCCTCACGCCCTGCCGGGCATTCCCCACCACCTGCGGCGACCCCGCGAACCCCGTGCCCGCCCGGCCTCCATGGGACTCGCGCCGTCACGATCATCTAGCCTGACGACCGTGGAGTATTTCGTGTACGGCCGCGACCGCCCCGGTGCCTTCGGGCTCAAGATGAGCCTGAGCGAGGAACACTGGTCCTTCATGGACGGGTACGGGGACCTGCTGATCGCCCGCGGTCCCACGCTGACCGGCGAGGGGGACGACGCCGAGTCGACGGGCAGCCTGCACATCGTCGACCTGCCCGACGCGGAGGCCGCCCGCGGGTTCGCCTACGAGGAGCCGTACTACCTCGCGGGCGTCTTCGAGTCGGTGCTGCTCTGCCGCTTCCGCAACGTCCTGGGCCGCACCATGTGGGACTTCACCGAGACCGCCGACGGCCACGGCCGGTTCCTGGTGATCACCACGGGCGAGCCCGGCCCCGCGCCGGTGACCACGGGCGAGCCCGGCCCCGCGCCGGTCACGTCGAAACACATGATCGTGTACGGCGAGCTGCTCACCCTGGACGGCGGGACGCGGATCGGCCGGGCGGCCACGGTACAGGCGCCGGACCCGGAGACCGCCGCGGCGCTGCTGCCGGCCGGCGACGGCGACCGCACGGAGGTACACCCCTGGCGCTTCGGCGGCAGACCTCGCGGGACACCCACCGGATGATCGTGAGGCCGACGTCGCTTCGAACGGGGCGGCCCCGGTGGGTGGTCACCGCGCGGACGAGGCCGGAGCCGGCCCCAGGCCTCGTTCTTCCCGGCGAGAGCGAGGGCGAGGGCGGCGTCGGCGGGTCAGGCGGTGATGCGGGTCATCTCCCGCAGTTCCCCCCGGGTCGACTCGCAGTCCATCGCCCGTAGCCGGGCCAGCACCGGTCCGGCGTCCGCGTTGAACCGCAGCTCCTCCGGGCAGCCCTCGACGATCCGCCACAGCAGCGCCATGGCCGCGCCGGAGTCGCCGTCCATCGCGTGCGCGGTGGCCACGGCCAGCAGGTGCCGCGCCTGGCGGTCCTTGTCGGGGAGGCGGTCGGCGTCGACGCCCGCCGCGAGGCGGATCGCCTGCGCGTACCGGCGCATCCGGACCGCGACCGCCACCCGGTGCAGGTCCACCTCCAGTGCGAACTCCGGGCCCAGCCGGTCGCCGATCTTGCGGGCGTGGTTCAGCAGCTCCTCGGTCCGCAGCACGTCGCTCTCCTCGGCGGCGGCGAGCGCGGCCGTCAGGTAGCAGAGCCCGGTGACCTCCGGCGACTCGGGCCGGTCGTCGATCACCGCCAGGCACAGCCAGCGCGCGTCGGCGTAGCGGCCGAGCGAGACGAGCACGCCCGCCACCTCGGCCCGGGTGATCGCCGAGCCCGCCGACAGGGCCACCGCGCGATCGGCGGCGAGCAGGGCCAGCGCATGCCGGCCGCAGCTTCGCAGCAGCGCCGTGAACAGCCGGTACACCTCGGTGAGGCCGGCCGTACCGGCTTCCCGGTCCGCGTCGGTGGCGACCCTGACCGACAGGTCGGCCATCGACAGGAGCGAAGGCAGGCGGCGGCGCGTCTCGGTGTAGCGGAGGGGCGAGCGCTGCCAGATCTCCCACGCCGTCATCACGTGGTGCCGCACCCGCGGCACGCTCTCGGTCACCTCACCGGTGAACCGGCCGGGCAGCAGCAGCGCGTTCCCGACCTTGTCGGATTCACCGTGGTCGTAGGCGGGCGGGAGTTTTGTCCGGCCGCCGACGAGCTCGGAGAGATCCTCGACGCGGAGCACCTCGGCGATCCGCATGATGGTCGACAGTCGATCCAGGGGTTTCACCCCGTTCTCGATCAGGCGGAGCCATTCCTCGCTGCAGCCGACCAGGTCGGCCAGAATTCTTCGGGTAAGGCCGCGCGAGCGGCGCCTGGCCATGATCCGCGCGCCGTCAACCAAGAAATCGCCGACCATGCCGCCACATTAAGTGAGGAATTCAAAGCCCTCGGTGGCCAGAAATGACGGTAACTCCTTGCCACCCTACCCACCTGAAATGTAGGTTATTCTGGAGGGTTCTTCGTGACGCAACTCCAGTTGGATTCAGCCCGTCGGGCTGCGCCGACACTGCCGCTACACCATTCGGCAGGAGGAGACCACGATGGCGATCGACGTCGAGTCGATTCGGAAGGAATTCCCGTTCTTCGAAACCGCCCCTGACGGTTCCCGCCCACCCGTATACCTCGACAGCGCCGCCACCACGCAGAAACCCGCCGTTGTCCTGGACGCGTTGAACCACTACTACATCCGTACCAACGCGAACGTGCACCGGGGCGTGTACCGGCTGGCCGTACAGGCGACCGAGCTGTACGAAGGGGCACGAAGCAAGATCGCCACGTTCGTGCGCGCACCGCGGGCCGAGGAGATCGTGTTCACCAAGAACGCGACCGAGGCCGTCAACCTGCTGGCCAACTCGTTGATCTGGGCGGACGGACGGCTGCGCGTCGGTCCCGGCGACGAGATCGTCCTGACCGAGATGGAGCACCACTCCAACCTGATCCCCTGGCGGCTGCTGGCCGAGCGGGTGGGGGCGAAGGTCAGGTACCTCGGCATCACCGACGACGGCCGCCTCGACCTCTCCGACCTGAACGAGAAGATCAACGAGCGGACCAAGGTCGTCGCGGTCGTACACGCCTCGAACATCCTGGGCACGGTGAACCCGGTCGCGACGATCGCCGCCCGCGCGCGCGAGGTCGGCGCCCTGATGGTCGTCGACGCGGCCCAGTCGGTCCCGCACCTCGGCATCGACGTCACCGCGCTGGGAGCCGACTTCGTCACGTTCTCCGGCCACAAGATGTGCGGCCCCACCGGAATCGGCGCCCTGTGGGGCAGGTACGAACTCCTGGAGGCGCTCCCGCCCTTCCTCGGCGGCGGCGAGATGATCGAGAACGTCACGGTGGACGCCATGCACTACGCCGCGCCCCCGCTCAAGTTCGAGGCCGGAACACCCCCGGTCGCGCAGGCCGTCGGCCTCGGCGCCGCCTGCGACTTCCTGGGCGGGATCGGCATGGACGCGATCACCGCCCACGACCAGGCCCTGATCGAGTACGCCCTGGACCGGCTCGGCGGCGTGCCCGGCATTCGCTTCATCGGCCCGACCGACACCGCGAACCGGCTGCCGCTGCTGTCGTTCGTGGTGGACGGCATCCCGCTGCAGCGCATGCGCGCGAGCCTGGACGAGGCGGGCATCGCCGTCCGGTCCGGCAACCACTGCGCGCAGCTCGCGTGCAGCCGGTTCGGCGTCCCCGCCGCGATCCGGGCCTCGTTCTACCTGTACAACTCCCCCGACGAGGTCGACATCCTCGCCGAGACCCTGGAGACGGCCACGCGGTCCAGGACCGCCGTGGCCGCGGACACCTCCTTCGACGTCGGCCAGGTACGGCCGTACAAGGACATCCTGCTTCCGTCGATCTTCCAGCCGTGGGCGGAGCACCTGGTCGAGGCGCTGGCGCCGGCCCCCGGCACCAAGGCGCTCGACGTCGGCACCGGACCCGGCACCGTCGCCCGGGTACTGGCCAGGGCGGTCGGCCCCACCGGCGCCGTCGTCGGCACCGACCTCAACCCCGCCATGCTCGCCCTCGCCGCCGAATCACCCGCCGTCGACGGCGCCCCCATCCAGTACGTGGAATGCGGCGCCACCCCGCTGCACGTCTCCGACGAGGCGTTCGACCTGATCACCATGCAGCAGGTCCTGCAGTTCGTTCCCGACCGCGGCGCGGCGCTGGCCGAGATGCGGCGGGCCGCCCGCCCCGGCGCGCGGATCGCCGTCACCACCTGGCAGCCGCTGCACCGCAACCCGCTCTTCCGCGCCCTGCACGACGCCGTCGCCACCGTCCTCGGCCCGGACAAGGCGACTCTCTTCGAGGAGCCGTGGTCCCTGCCGGGGATCGAGGTCGCGACGCTGGCGAAGGAGGCCGGTTTCGTCGACGTCGAACTCCTCGAATGCACGCTGCCGACCACCGTCCCCGGCGGGCCCGACGCGATCTGCTGCCTGTTCGACTTCTCCGCGGTCAGTCCGTACATCGGTTCGCGTCGCGCCGCCCTCACGGCCGCCGTACGCGCGAACCTGGCGCACTGCACGGACGAGGCCGGCGTCCACTCGGAGACCGCGGTGACCCTGGTGACCGCGCGCGCCTGACCGTCGCTCCTTCCCACGAAGGCCACCTCCCACCGGGAGGTGGCCTTTTCGGCGCCCGGGCCATCACCGTCACGCGAACGGGCACGGTTCGAGAACGCCGTGCGGACACTCCTACCCCTCGCGCCCGGATCTTCCCGTCTCGTCTTGGTGCGTGACGCCTGTCATCCGGATGCGCCCCCCGGACGGTAGTCATCGCCGGGACGACGGAACGGAGACGATGGATGGACGACGGATTCGCCGAGTACGTGGCGCACCGGCGCTTACGGCTGTGCCGGATGGCGTATCTCCTCACCCAGGACTGGGGCACGGCCGAGGATCTGGTGCAGACCGCGCTGTCGAAGGCATGGCTCGCCTGGCGGCGGGTCGAGGGCAACCCCGACCCGTACGTCTACCGGATCATCGTGAACACCCACGCCTCATGGTGGCGAAGGCGCTGGCGCGGGGAGGTGCCGGCCGCGAGCGTCCCCGAGACGGCCGATCCACGCGACACGGCCGCCGAGGTGGACGATCGGGCCGTGTTGTGGAGCGCGATCGGCACGCTTTCCCCGCGCCAACGTGCGGTGATCGTCCTGCACTACTTCGAGGGACGGACGCTCGCCCAGGTCGCGGACATCGTCGGTTGCTCCCCCGGGGCGGTGAAGCGCCAGCTCAGCCGCGCCCTCACCCGTCTTCGCGTCGATCCGGACATGCAGACCATGAAGCTGGAGAGGGTTTAGCGATGAGGCACACCGAGAGTGATCTGCGACGGCTCCTGACCGAGCACGGCGGGGAACGGGCTCACCACGGACCGTCCGTTCAACTCGACGCGATCGTGAAGCGGGGTCGCCGCATGCGCCGTGTTCGGCGGGCGGTGACGGCCGGGACGGCGGCGGCCATCGCCGTCACCGCCGTCGGACTGGTGAACGGCCTGCTGGCCGGGCCATCCGGGACGGCCGAGCCGATGGTCGCCCAACGTCCTGTGGACTCGGCCCAGGTGACTCCCGGAGCGCAACTTCCCGAGGAGTTTCCCGTGAGGTTGGGGGCCGATACATTCGATCTCCCCCTCGTCCACTCCCAGCGGTTCGAGACGGAGGGCGTCACCTGGACGGTGACCTTCACTCCGAGCAGTTTCTTCACCGGCTACAAGGTGGTCTGCGACGATCCCCAGGCTTGGGTCGTCATCTCACATCAGCTCAAGAGCGGCGAACCGGGCGGCACTGCGGGACGGTGCAGTGGGTCGATGGGCGGACACCACGACCGGCTTTCGGCGCCCTCCGACTGGCTGAAGCGTCCGCAGTCCCTGCAGGTCTGGGTCTTTCCGGCGGATGCCCCGGTCAGGGAGGTGGCGGAGGCCGTCACGGGCTGCCGGTCGATCCGGAAGTCGACAGGGTGCGACGAGATGGCCCAGTCCCGCGCGCTGGCGCACCCCAAGGTACGCGAACGTCTGCTGGCCGAGATCGGCGAACGGCCAGGCGGGTGGGCCGTCGGGATCTACGACCGCCCCGCCGCGGCCGAGCCCGTACCGAACGGCGAATCTCCGGCGGGTGCTGAACGCCCGACGGAAAACGCGTCCACGCCGACCGGCCGGTAAGGAGGGCTTCAGGCGACGAGCGCGCTTTCGACAGGGAGGGGCGGACGCGTGAGGTTGCCGAAGTCGAGCATGCGAGGCGGGGCCCTGCGACGATGTGTCGCCCAGACTCACACGGCAGATGAGGGGTGAGCGGAATGGGTAAGCGCAAGACGTGGGCCGACAAGCGAGAAGAGATCATGAGTCGTCCCGGCGCGGGGGCCGCGTACGAGGCGGCGCGGATCCGTTTCGATCTTGGTGTCGAACCCGCGCTGTCGGCTCGGGACGTCCTGCACGATCACGATATTTGCCCGGGGAAACGCCGGCCTGGACCAACGCCGGTCGAGTGACCGTGAGTTCCCGCGACTTCCCATCGATCGCCGTCCGTACGGGCGTGCAGTGGGGCACGTCCGGCGGACGCCGCGAGGGGATCCAGAAGACCGATCGGTTCTGGTCGATGCACGACTCACCACCGGCGGCCATGGGAGGGTGAGAAGTAGCTCTCGACCGCACGACCTGGCGGTTGACCTTCTGGAAGCGTCCAACAAGGTGATCGTGATCCTGCCGCTCTTCCGAAAGACACAGGACGGGGTGCAGGCCGCCGACATCAACCGAGCGACGCTGCCAGGAAACGGTGCGAGGCAGAGCACGACCTGACCACCACGCACGTGTCCGAGAGGAGCGCATGATGGGTCGCAGCCGCTGGGAAACCTACAGGGCGAAGCGTCTGCGCGAGATGGAAGCAGATGCGCGGTCTCACCCCGACTACGAGCAGGTCGGCCGTGACCTGGAGTTGGGAGACCAGTTGCGGAAGATCCGTAAGCGCCGGGGCCTCGCCCAGAAGGTCGTGGCGGAGCGTTCCAGGATGTCCCAACCCGCTCTGTCCCGCATCGAGGGCGGTGGTGGCATTCCAGATATAGCGACACTGCTGCGCCTCGGTGCGGCAATGGGGGTTCGGTTCCGCGTCGAGCTCGTCGTCGACGACGACACCACCGAAATCGAGCCTCTGACGGTGCATAACCGGCAGCTCGCGAACATATGAGGTGCAGGTGGCCACCTCAAGGCTCAACCTCTCGGGTTCCGCTACTTCTTGCGCAGCAACCGCCTTCGGCCTCGACGGGCTTGCTCGGCAGTTGTCGGCGCGAGGGGAACGAGGAAGGCTCGGTTCCGGATCACATTCCTGAGCTGAGCGTGCGATGTCAGGGCGGATGACGGGAATCGAAAGCACGCTGTCAGCTCGGAAATCATCCACTGATGTTGCTGCCCTGAGCTGGAAAACGAGAGTGCAGGTCAGAGAGGGTCGAGTACCCGTGAGTGACCGCGGTTCCCGTCTGCCTCGTCCCACCCCGGAGGAGTCGAGATGTTGAGCTCGCCTGGAACGTGGCAGACGGGAGGATCCGACCTACCGTAACCACTTGCGGCTCTCGTGTTGGTATGTCAATCATCCCGGAGCCGAAGTACCCCCGCCGGAGGCACAACGGTTTTGCAGCGGGTCGACGTTTCTGGCTGCATAATGCGCCTGAACTGCGTGTATGGCTCTTAGCTGCCCATCAAGGGGGAAGATCGTCCTGCACGCATCCCGCCATCAAAAACGAGCCGTCACCAACTCCAGAACCTGCGGATTCAAAGTGCGCCGCCGACCATCAACGCCCCCCTTCCAGACTTACACCAAGACGCTTCGACCACTGGCCGGAGGCCGGTTTCGTCGTGCAATATCCCGCGTCACCCGGTAGGCCGGGCTAAAGCACGAAGCTCGAACGGCTGACGCTGCTCATCTTCGCCGGGTTCTTGAACGATGGTTCCCTGATGGTAGAGGATCGTCCATCCATCAGGACTGTGCTGCCAGATCGTGGCTCGTCGTGTTATCCGTCCGTTGAGGACCAGGGTGTACGTCAGTAGGTAGACGTCGGTGGCCAGCCCCCGGCAATGGAAATCGGACGTCTGCCACTCCTCGGCTGGCGGATCTTTGTAGCGTTCCTCCAGTGCATCAAGCACGTAAGCACGGCTGTAACGCCTTCCTGACGCCCCTGTCTCCCAGAAGTCCGGTGCTGTCAAGGCCTCAAAATCTGCCCTTGTTGTGCCGAACTCGGGTCGATGAAAGAGCGGCTCCCTCTGGACAAGCTCGTCGAGAACACCACGTAGCCGCTCATCGATTATAAAGTCGGGTTCCATTCTCAAGATTTAACACAGCTGGACTCGGTCGAGCATATCAATTGGGAATCGAACCCACGCTGTCAGCTTGGGAATCATCTACTGACCTTGCTATCCTGAGCTGGTAAAACGAGGGTGCAGGTCAAGGTGGGTCGAGTCCCCGTGATTCCCCGTGAGTGACCGTGGTGCCCTGCCTGTTCTGGCAGGCATCCGGCACGGGATCAAGCCTGATTCCTGGGAGCGGTGAGCATGGAGCGGGGTTGCTGGCACGTGAAGGCTGACCGTAGGCCGATGGCCGGGCGAAGTCATCGGTGGACGCAGTTTGCAAGATCAGACATGATGGTTCCTCTATACGGAGGATCAGATGGAGATCGGGTTCATTGGAATTTTTTTACTGTTGGTCATGTGGGTTGTCCCGGCCGTGCTGGTGTTCTTTTTTCTTTACTGGGCGATCCGCCTGGCGATCAGACATGAGAAGCGGCGAGTGCTGAGTCCCCAAGAGATCCTGACTCAGGAGCGACGAGAACGTATGGCAGCGGAGCGTGCTGATCACTTGCGCACCAGGCGGCGCCGGCCCGAATGAGCAAGCATCCGAAGGCCTCATGTGTGGTGCGAAGGGGTGAATTCAGAAGCTGACGAAGACTTTGGGTCGGGAATCCATCCCTGACCTGGAGCTTGAGGTGTGGAGCGGGTGACGGGAGTCGAACCCGCGCTGTCAGCTTGGGAATCATCTACTGACCTTGCTGCCCTGAGCTGGGAAAACAGGGATGCAGGTCAGGGCGGGTCGAGTCCCCGTGATTCCCCGTGAGTGACCGTGGTTCCCCGCCTGTTCTGGCACGCATCTGGCACGCGATCATGATGGCTCGATCTACGCGAGGTGCGGTAGCTCGCATCAGCGGGCAGCATGGCGGGGTGTCGGATTTGGTGTGGGATGAGGTTAAGAGTTTCTTCGATCCTGGCCTGATGGGGACGCTGCCGGATGTCTGGGTTACAGGCACCTCGGTTGAGGACTGGCAGATGGTCCTCGATTTGATCGAAGTCCATGGTTGGAGAAGCGAGTATCGCGAAGGCGACGTCGTCATGCCGTTGCCCCGTGCCGAGCAGGTGCTATCCCGACCTGTGGATGCCGAGTGCGCGGAGCTTCGCGTTTGGCCGGCGCCTGATGTACTGGCGATCTTCCGGTTCATGGCGGATGACGCGATCGACTTCGACGTCGACCTGCGGGAGCTTCAGGGGCAGGAGCGGCTGGACATCCTGTGTGAGTTCATCACGGTGATTGGGCGGCGGCTGGGCAAGTCGGTGATGATGTCGCCAGAGGGGGACTGGGATCCGGGCAGCCCAGTACTCGGGTTCGATGTCGGGACCGATCGAGTGGTGCTGTTGGCGCGGCCTTGGGCCGACTGACCTCGTCACGAACGGAGGACTGGAAAATGGAGCGGGTGACGGGAATCGAACCCGCGCTGTCAGCTTGGGAAGCTGATGTTCTGCCATTGAACTACACCCGCGTGCGGCGTGCCGCGTGACCACTCTAGCGGAAACTCGGGAGGCTCTGGACCTCCCAGCGACGAGATTCTCAGCAGTCCGAGGTGCGGGAGCGCCGCCGCCTCAGGGGCGCGGCGTTGGTAGGTTGCCTCACGTGCTGCTTTCCGATCGTGACATCGCCGCGGAGATCGAGGCCGGAAGGGTCATGATCGATCCCTTCGAGCCGGAGATGATCCAGCCCTCCAGCGTCGACGTGCGCCTGGACCGTTACTTCAGGGTCTTCGAGAACCATCGGTACCCGCACATCGATCCGGCGGTCGAGCAGCCCGACCTGACGCGGATGGTGGAGCCGGACAGCGGCGAGCCGTTCATCCTGCATCCGGGGGAGTTCGTGCTGGCCAGCACGTACGAGGTCGTCACGCTGCCGGACGATCTGGCCTCGCGGCTGGAGGGCAAGAGCTCGCTGGGCAGGCTGGGCCTGCTCACTCACTCCACGGCCGGGTTCATCGACCCGGGGTTCAGCGGGCACGTCACGCTCGAACTCTCCAACGTCGCGACGTTGCCGATCAAGCTCTGGCCGGGAATGAAGATCGGTCAGCTCTGCCTGTTCAGGCTCAGCTCGCCGGCCGAGTACCCCTACGGCTCGGAGAAGTACGGGTCGCGCTACCAGGGGCAGCGGGGGCCGACGCCGAGCCGTTCGTACCTGAACTTCCACCGGACGCCCATCTGACCACCACCGGATCCGGTGCGACCACCACCGGATCCGGTGCGACCACCATGGAATCCGGTGCGGTCCCCATGGGATCCGGCATGACCATGACGGGATCCGGCATGACCATGACGGGACTCGGGGGGCCATGACGGGACCCGGCAGGGAGCCGCCAGCGGATCCGTCGGCGGTCCCCAGCGGATCCGGCGTGACCGCCACCGGATCCGATACGGGCCGCCACGGGATTCGGTGCGGCCGGAAGTCGGGCGGCGGGAGTCCGAAAGCCGGGAATCCGGGGACGTCCGGAAGCGGAGGGCGGACCCGTCCCAGGGAGGCCGGGCACGGCGGGGAAGCGGGTCGTGATGGAAATCACGCTGATCATCGGCGGTGGCCGCGCACCCCGACCGACCTCCCGGGATCCCGGCAGGCCCGCCTGAACCGGGCATCCCGGAGGAGACCGCGGGCGACGCGCCGGACGGTCTTGCCGGAGAGAGTCCCATATGTAACCTGGCTTCGGCATAATGTGGCCGAAAACCAGCAAAACGGTCACGGAAAGTTGCCCTCAAGGCTGCCTCAAGCCGAGTGTCTCCGGGTATGCGCCGGGTAGCGACATGAGGAAGAGTGCGTGTCTAGCGGGTGAAGTTCGCATTTCCGCTGGTAACCCGTAACCTTCTCTGCGGACCATCCCCGCACATCTGGAGAACGACGTGCGCCTGCGTCTCACACCGAGTGAGGACAGCTACTACGACTTGTTCGCCGACTCGGCGAACAACCTCGTCACAGCGTCCCGTCTGCTGGTAGAGATCATCAGTGACGGATCGGACCGGGAAGCCCTGGCCGAGAAAATGCGCGCATGTGAGCACGCCGGTGACGAGCGTACTCATGCGATCATGAACCGGCTCAACGAGAGCTTCATCACCCCCTTCGACCGCGAGGACATCTACCGCCTCGCATCGAACCTCGACGACGTCATGGACTACATGGAGGCGGCCGCCGACCTCATCGTCCTGTACCAGATCGACCACCTTCCCAAGGAGGTCGTCCGGCAGGTGGAGGTCCTGGAACGCGCCGCCGAGCTCACCGCCGAGGCCATGCCCCGGCTGCGCTCCATGAAGAACCTGAACGAGTACTGGATCGAGATCAACCGGCTGGAGAACCAGGCCGACCAGGTCTACCGCCGCCTTCTCGCCAAGCTCTTCGGCGGGGAGTACGACGCGTTGACCGTCCTCAAGATGAAGGAGGTCATCGACCAGCTCGAGATGGCCGCCGACGCCTTCGAGCACGTGGCCAACACGATCGAGTCGATCGCGGTCAAGGAAAGCTAAGTGGATCTCACGCTCGCACTCGTCATCGGCGTGGTGATCGTGGCGCTGGTGTTCGACTACACCAACGGCTTCCACGACGCCGCGAACGCGATCGCGACCTGCGTCTCGACGCGCGCGCTGACGCCGAGGGCCGCGCTGTTCATGGCCGCGGCCATGAACTTCCTGGGTGCGCATCTCGGTACGCAGGTGGCCGCCACGGTCGGCAAGGGCATCATCGACGCCCCGAACGGCAGCCACGGCCTCGTCATCGTGGGGGCCGGCCTGATCGGCGCGATCACCTGGAACCTCGTCACGTGGTACTTCGGCCTTCCCTCCTCCAGCAGTCACGCGCTGATCGGCGGCCTGGTCGGCTCCGCGATCGCCTCGGCGAGCACCGTCCACTGGGACGGGGTGCTGGAGAAGGTCGTCATCCCGATGATCCTCTCCCCGCTGATCGGCTTCAGCCTCGCCGGTCTCGTCATGATCGGCATCCTGTGGGGGTTCCGCAGGTCCCAGCCCGCGAAGACCAACCGCGGGTTCCGGCACGCGCAGATCGTCTCCGCGGCGGCGATGGCCCTGGGCCACGGTCTCCAGGACGCGCAGAAGACCATGGGAGTCATCTTCCTGGCCCTCGTGGTCGGCGGGTACCAGAACCAGGGTGACCCGATCCCGCAGTGGGTCATCCTCTCGGCCGCCACCGCCATCTCACTCGGCACGTACGCGGGCGGGTGGCGGATCATGCGGACCCTGGGACGCCGGATCATCGCGCTCAACCCGCCGCAGGGGTTCGCGGCGGAGGCCGCCGCGGCGACCGTGCTCTACACCGCGGCGATCGGCTTCGGCGCCCCCATCTCGACGACCCACACGATCACCAGCGCCATCATGGGCGTCGGCGCCACCAAGCGCCTGTCGGCCGTGCGCTGGGGGGTCGCGGGGAACATCATCACCGCCTGGATCCTGACGATCCCGGCGGCCGCGCTGGTCGCCGTGCTGTCCTACTTCGCCCTCCACTGGATGGTCGAGTAGCGGGCCGCGGCGGACGCTCCGTCATCGGGAGCCCTCGGGAAGCGATCGGAAGCCCTCGGAGGTTTTCAGAAGCCTTCGGGAGCGACCGGAAGCCCTCGGGGGTTCTTCGGGAGCTCTCAGGAGGCCGGGCGCGCCCGGTGCCCATGACGACCGCGCGGGACCGCCGGCCGGGAAGGATCCCGGCCGGCGGTCCCCTCGTCCGAGAGGGCCCGTCTACCGCCGGTACATCACGTCGACGTCCCACCGGGTGAAGCCGAGCTTCTCGTACAGGCGGATCGCCGCGGGGTTGCTCTCGTCCACGTACAGCATCACCTGGCTCAGCCCCCGTGACCGCAGGTGCTCCAGGCCCGCCAGGGTCAGCGAGCGGCCCAGGCCGCCGCCCCGCTCGCCGGGGTCGACGCCGACCACGTACACCTCGCCGATCGGCTCGTGCGCGTGGTCGCCGTCGTCGTGGACCTTGGTCCAGTGGAAGCCCACCGGCCGGTCGCCGCCGCCGGGGCCGTCCTGCCGTACGGCGAGGAAGAAGCCCTCCGGGTCGAACCACGGCTCCCGCTCGCGCAGTCTCAGGTCCTCGATCGTCCACGCCCCCTGTTCGGGGTGGTGGGCGAAGGCCCTGGCGTTGAGCGCCAGCCACGCCTCCGCGTCGGAACCTCCGGGCCGGAACGTGCGCAGCCGTACGCCCTCGGGGAGCTCGTAGCCGGGCAGGTCGCCGGCCAGGGGGCGGCGCATCCGCCACAGCGACCTGACCTTCTCGAACTGCGCCGACCTGGCGAGCGCCTCGGCCGCGGGGTGGCCGCCGTGCGCCCACAGGCGCAGGCGCCCGCCGGCACGGTCGAGCGCGGCCCGCAGCAGGTGCGCCCCGTACCCCCGGCGCCGGAAGGCGGGATGGACGACCAGTTCCCCGGTCGGGCCCTCGACGGGATCGGCCGGGTCCACGTGCGCGTACCCCACCAGGTCGTCCCCGGCGTACAGGAGCACCGCCCCGATCTGTTCGTCGCCGCCGTAGCGCAGGTGCAGCAGGGCCTGTTCGTTGAGCGGTCCGACCCCGTCGGCCTCGGTGGCCGCCTCCGCCACCTCGAGGATCGCGGCCACCTCGGCGCCGCCGAGCGTTCCCCGATGTTCCACACGCGCGTTCATGATGTGGACTCTAGGGGGGTGCGCCGTTCGCGGGGACGGCGGGGACGGGGAGACCGGCGGAAAAGACCGGCAAAGGAGACCGGCGGGGGAGGCGGGTGAAAGGGGCCGCCGAAGGAGGGCGGTGAAAGGGGCCGGTGGAAGGGACCGGCCAAGGAGGGCGGTGAAAGGCGGTGAAAGGGACCGGTGGGGGAGACCGGTGAAGGGGACTGGCAAAAGCCGCCATGTACCGGTCCGGTGAATCGTTATCTCTCGGACGTTCCACCGTCAGACGACCCCCCTAGTGTCATGGTCCATGATGTCTCGTTCCTTCCAGCGGCTGGCGATGGCGGGCGTACTCGCCGGAGCCGGTCTGGTACTCGCGATGGGACCGGCCGAGGCGGGCAACAAGCCCGCCAAGCCCGCCAAGACGGTGCCGGTCCGCCTGCTCTCCCTCAACGACTTCCACGGCAACCTCGAGCCTCCGTCCGGATCCTCCGGCCGCATGGTCGACGAGACCGGCGCCACCGTCGAGGCGGGCGGCGCCGCGTACGCCGCCACGCACCTCAAGCAGATGTCCGACAGGAACACCCTCAAGGTCGCCCAGGGCGACCTGATCGGCGCCACCCCCCTGATCTCCGCGGCCTACCACGACGAGCCGTCGGTGGAGTTCCTCGGCAAGGTCGGCGTCACCGCCTCCGCCGTGGGCAACCACGAGTTCGACGAGGGGTACGCCGAGCTCCGGCGGATCATGAACGGCGGCTGCCACCCGGTGGACGGCTGCTCGCCCGCCGGCCGCTGGAAGGGCGCGACGTTCAGCTACCTCGGCGCGAACGTGATCTTCAAGCGGCCGACGCAGGCCGCGGAGAAGCAGGCGCTGGACGCGCTCGGCGGCACGAGCACCGGCGCGCTGCGCGGCCTGCTCAGGGAGTACGGCATCCCCGCGCTGCCCCCGGTCGCGATCCGCTGGATGAACGGCGTGCCGATCGGCTTCATCGGCCTGGTCACCAAGAGCACCCCGAGCATCGTCACCTCCGAGGGCATCAAGGACCTGGAGTTCACCGACGAGGTCAAGGCCGCGAACGTGGCGTCCAAGCTGCTCAAGCTGGTCGGCATCAAGGCCCAGGTCGTACTGGTGCACGAGGGCGACCAGGTCACCCCGGGACAGTCGCCGGACGCCTGCGCCGCCCAGCCGGGCGTGGGCAACCGGATCGCCACGCAGGTGGACGCCGAGATCGACATGATCCTCAGCGGCCACTCGCACCAGGCCTACCTGTGCACGGTGTCCGACCCCAAGGGCGGCACGCGCCTGTACAGCCAGGGCGGTTCCTTCGGCCGCGTCATCACCAAGGTCGACTTCCAGGTGGACGTCAGGACCCGTGACGTGGTGCGCTCCACGGTGGTGGCCGACAACCAGGTCGTGACCAGGACCGTCACGCCCGACCCGGAGATCACCGCGTTCGTCCAGACGTGGAAGGACCGCGTCGCGCCGGTGGCCAACAGGCCGATCGGCAGGATCACCGCGGACATCACCAACACCGCCGCGGCCTCCGGGGAGTCCCCGCTGGGCAACCTCATCGCCGACGCGCAGCTCGCCGCGACGAGGACCGGCGGCAACACCCAGATCGCCCTGATGAACCCCGGTGGCGTACGGGCCGCCCTGACCTACGCGGGCTCGGCCGCGGGTGAGGGCGACGGCGTGGTGACGTACGGCGAGGCGTTCACCGTGCAGCCGTTCAACAACCTCATGCAGGCGGTCACGCTCACCGGCGCCCAGCTCAAGACCGTGCTGGAGCAGCAGTTCACCGGCGGGCCCAACGCCCAGGCGTTCACCAAGATCCTTCAGCCGTCGTCGAACTTCACCTACACCTACAGCGCGAGCGCGCCGTGGGGTTCGAAGGTCTCCGACATGAAGATCGACGGCGTCGCGGTGACGGACACGCAGACGATCAGGGTGGCGGCCAACAACTTCCTGGTCGGCGGCGGGGACGCGTTCCTCGCCTTCAGGGACGGCGCCGACCTGTGGAGCGGCCCGCTGGACATCGACGCGTTCACCGCCTACTTCGCGGCGAACCCGACGATCACCCCGCCGGTGCCCGGTCACATCACGGTCGTGCCGTAACACCGGCGAAAGACGCGGCGCGCCCGCCGGGGCGCGCCGCACCCCGATGAGACGAGCCGCCACGCGGGTGTGGCGCGCGGGTGAGGCCCGCCGGACGCGTCCGGCGGGCCTCACCCGTTCCGGGTCCCGCGGTGTGCCCGGTCTCATGCGTGTCCGGGTCCCGCGCGTGTTCGTGCCTCGTGGCGCGCGGGGTCCCGTGTGTGCCCGGCGCTCCGGGCGATCCGGAAGGTCCTGCGGGGGCGGGGGCGCGTGCGTACCACCGGGGATGTACGACGATCTCCTCCTCGCGCCGGTCGGCGGGCGGGGGCCGGTGTCCTACCGTGGCGGGGTGAGGATCGGGAGGGCCGACGCGCTGATCGCGTTCGGCGTGCTGACCGGGATCGTCGTGGGCGTCTACGGCCAGATGTCCAGCTCCGGGTCACCGGAGCGCCCCCTGGACGTGTTCGGCATCGCGTTGATCATGGCGTCGGCGCTGCCGCTGGCGGTGCGGCGGAGCAGGCCCGCGACGGTGGGGGCGATCACGGTGATCTGCGCCCTGGCCTACTACGCCTGCCGGTATCCCGGGGTCTTCACCGCCGCTCCGGCACTGCTGACGATCTACACGGCCGCGTCCCTGGGACGGCGCCGCCTGGCGTTCTCGCTCGCCGCCGCGCTGGGTGTGGGGATCTACGGTCTCATCGCGCTCTCCGACGTCGACCCCACGCCTCCGGGCGGCCTGTCCCTGATCAGCGGCTGGCT
Organism: Streptosporangium sp. DT93; assembly: GCF_049844535.1. Classification (NCBI taxonomy): domain Bacteria; kingdom Bacillati; phylum Actinomycetota; class Actinomycetes; order Streptosporangiales; family Streptosporangiaceae; genus Streptosporangium; species Streptosporangium sp. DT93. The sequence goes on along the minus strand of NZ_JBNCLF010000001.1, from coordinate 37,451 downwards.
GGTGGCGGTGACGGTCGTCGGCGAGATGACCAGGAACCGCCGCGCCTACCTGGAGGAGGTCGAGCATCGGGCGGCCGAGGCCGAGCGCACCCGCGAGGAGGCGGCCCTGCGCCGGGCCGGTGAGGAACGACTCTGGATCGCCCAGGAGCTGCACGACAGCCTCACCCACAGCATCTCGGTCATCAACGTCCAGGTCTCCGTGGCCGCGCACCTGCTGGACCTGGATCCCGGGCGCTCCCGGGAGGCGCTGGCCGCGATCAGGGAGGCGGGCCGCGAGGCGATGTACGAGCTCCGCGCCACGCTCGGGGTGCTGCGGCAGGCCGACCCGGACGATCCCGGGGCGGGACTCGCCCGGCTGCCCGGCCTGGTCGCCAGGGCCGAGGCGGTGGGACTGCCGGTCAAGGTCCTCGTCGCGGGGGAGCCAAGGGAACTGCCCCCGGCCGTCGACCGGGCGGCCTACCGCATCACGCAGGAGGCGTTCACCAACGTGCTCCGGCACGCCGGGCCCGCGTCGATCATGTTGACCACCGAGTACCGGCCCGGGACGATCGTGATCTCCGTGGAGGACGACGGGTCCTCGGACGCGGAGGTCGTCACACAGGGGATGGGGCTGATCGGGATGCGCGAGCGGGCCGTCGCCGTCGGGGGGTCGTTCACGGCGGGGCCGCGTGCGGGAGGGGGGTTCACCGTCCGGGCCGAGCTGCCGCTCACCGGATCACCGGGTACGGAGCGGCCGGACGAGTCGTCCGAGAGGGGACGGCGGTGACCCGGGTCCTGCTGGCCGACGACCAGGCGCTGATCAGGGCGGGGTTCCGCGCGCTGCTGGAGACGGCCGGTGACATCGTCGTCGTCGGCGAGGCGGGCAACGGCGTCGAGGCCGTCGAGCTCTCCCGCGCGCTGCGGCCGGACGTGGCGCTGCTGGACGTCAGGATGCCGCTGCTCGACGGGATCCAGGCAACCCGGCGGATCGGCGCCGACCCCGAGCTCGACGCGGTGCGGGTGGTGATCCTGACCAACTACGCCCTGGACGAGTACGTCTTCGCGGCCCTGCGCGCCGGGGCGAGCGGCTTCCTGCTCAAGGACATCGAACCGGCGGAGCTGCTGAGATCGGTGCGGGTGGCCGCCGCCGGGGAGGCGCTGCTCTCGCCGTCGGTGACCCGGCGGCTGATCGAGGAGTACGTGTCCACCCCGCCCAGGCCCGTGGCCGGACCCGGCCTGGGACGCCTGACCGTGCGGGAGCGGGAGATCCTGGCCCTGGTCGCCACCGGCATGTCCAACCTGGAGATGGCCGAGCACCTGACGATCAGCCACGCCACCGTGAAGACCCACGTCAGCCGGTCGATGACCAAGCTGGGGGCCCGGGACCGGGCGCAGCTCGTCGTCTTCGCCTACGAGTCGGGGCTGGTCACCCCCGGTGCCCCGCCGGGCGTGCCCGCCTGACGCCGGGCCGCCCGGGGACGATCACGCCCTCGGACACGGCGGGCACGCGGCTGGAGCGTGGTGAACGGACGCGGCGGGCATGCGGCGGACATGCGGCGGACATGCGGCGGACATGGTGAACGGAGGCCGGGACAGGCCGTACGCGGCGGGCACGGTGAACGGAGACCCGGACAGGCCGTGTGCGGCGGACCCTGCTCCTGCTCGGGCTCTAGCTGTGGGCGGGCTCGCGCTCCTCGACGGGCTCGTTGCCGCGCTCGGGCACGAACCGGTACCCGACGTTGCGGACGGTGCCGATCAGCGCCTCGTACTCGGCGCCGAGCTTGGCGCGGAGCCGCCGGACGTGCACGTCCACGGTGCGGGTGCCGCCGAAGTAGTCGTACCCCCAGACCTCCTGGAGGAGCTGGGCGCGGGTGAAGACCCTGCCCGGGTGCTGCGCCAGGTACTTCAGGAGCTCGAACTCCTTGAAGGTCAGGTCCAGGGCGCGGCCGCGGAGCCGGGCGGTGTAGGTGGCCTCGTCGATGGAGAGGTCGCCGTTGCGGATCTCGTCGGGCACGTCCTCGGCGGCGGAGAGGCTGAGCCTTCCCACGGCCATCCGGAGCCGCGCCTCGACCTCGGCGGGGCCGGCGGTGTCCAGGATGACGTCGTCGGCACCCCACTCGGCGGTCAGCCCGGCCAGGCCGCCCTCGGTGACGATCACCACCAGCGGGCAGGCGACGCCCGTGGTCCGAAGCAGCCGGCACAGGCTCTTGGCCTGGACGAGCTCGCGGCGCGCGTCCACCAGGATCGCGTCGGCGGGCGGGGCGTCGAGGAGGGCGGACGCCTCCGCCGGTGACACCCGCACCGAGTGCAGCAGCAGTCCCAGCGCCGGAAGCACCTCGGTCGAGGGCTCCAGGGCGTTGGTGAGCAGCAGGAGATTGCTCACGATGTCTCCTTCCCGCGTCAGCCGGCGATTGGCCGTACAAACACGTAAGGACCCGGGGGCTACGTTGCCCAGGTCCCGTAGTAGGTGAGGATAACCCACGGGGATGAGGCGTCCATCGAACGTCCACCTGATGAACACGGGTTCTCCAGGTGAATTCGCCGTAATGGCACGGTAACCCTGCGTGTGGACGAGGAGACGATTCACAGATGGCGACGGGCATTGTCAGGTACTGGGCGGCGGCGAAGGAGGCGGCGGGCGTGGCCGAGGAGCCGTTCGAGGCCGCCACGCTTGCCGAGTTGATGACCAAAATCACATCCGGGCGAGACGCGTTGGCTCACGTGGTGAGACGATCGTCGTTCCTGGTCGACGGGAACCCGGTCGGCCTGCGGGCCCACGAGACGGTCGTCCTGGCGGACGGGGCGACGGTGGAGGTGCTGCCCCCCTTCGCGGGCGGCTGAGCCGGGCGCGACCGCTTCAGGGGTGGCCGAGCCGCTCCGGGAAGGGGCGAGGGGCGAGGGGCGTCATCTTCGCGCGGCGGCCGAGCCGGCGGAGGCTACCACCTGCGCGTCGTTTCGGACAGGATGGCCGGGGGAGAGCACGCCCACGGCCTCTGCCCGGAGCCGCAGAGTGATGAACAGGGAGTCGGATGCGTAAGCTCATCGCTTTTCTGGTCCTGCTTCTCGTCCTCGTCGCCGTCCTGGACCGGGTGGCGGTCACCGGGGTCCAGCGCGAGATCGCCGCGCAGGCGGCGGCCAAGTACGACCTGGCCGTCCCGCCCGAGGTCACCATCGAGGGCATCCCCTTCCTCACCCAGGCGATCGCCGGCCGCTACGAGAAGGTCGACGTCACCGCGGGCAGGATGACCGTCGCGGGCGTGGCACTCTCCAGCGTCGCCTTCACCCTGTACGGCGTCACCGCCCGGCTGGAGGACCTCGTCCTGAACCCCGAGCGGGTCGACATGCGCGCCGAACGGGTGGAGGGGGCCGTGGTGGTGCCGGTGGCGACGCTCAACCAGCGGGCGCCGCGCGGGGTCAAGGTCAGCGTCGAGGGCGGCGCGCTCAGCGTGAAGGGGGAGATCACGGTGCTGGGGCGGCAGGTGCCCGCCGAGGCGACCATGAAGGTGCGGGTCGCCGAGGGCGGCCTGCAGCTCGTCCCCGAGAAGGTGACCCTGGGCGGTGGCATCGCGGTGCCCGACCCCGAGCGGTTCCTCAGCTACCGCGTCCCGATCGGGAAGCTGCCCTACAACCTCAAGCTGACCGACGTCCAGGCCGTCCCGGAGGGGCTGCGCATCTCGGGGACGGCCTCGAACGTGCCCCTGCGCGGCTGAACGGCGTCCCGTGTCTGAACCGGATCGCCCCGCCGTACGTCGTGAGGGTGTGAGCCAAGCCGGAACCGCCGACGAGCAGCTTGTCAGGGCGCTCTTCGACGAACACGGCGGGCCGCTCTACGGCTACGTGCTGCGGCTGACGGGAGACTCGGGAAGGGCGGAGGACGTCGTGCAGGAGACACTGCTGCGGGCCTGGCGTCATCCGGACGCGCTGACCGGACGATCCATCCGCGCCTGGCTGTTCACGGTGGCCCGCAACCTCGTGGTCGACCAGCACCGGGCGCGCAGCGCGCGCCCGCCGGAGACGGGTGACGAGGCGCTCGCCGTGGTGCCCGCCGAGGACGAGCTGGACAAGGCCGTGGAGTCGTGGGCGGTGGCCGAGGCGCTGGCCGCGCTCAGGCCCGAGCACCGCGAGGTGCTGGCCGAGGTCTACTACCAGGGCAAGTCCGTCCGGGAGGCCGCCGACGCGCTCGGCATCCCCGCCGGAACGGTGAAATCGCGCACGTATTACGCGCTTCGGGCGCTCAAGCTGGCGCTGGAGGAGCGGGGGCTCGCGCCATGACCATGACCTGTGACGAAGTACGGATGTCGCTGGGCGTCTACGCCCTCGGCGCCCTGGAGCCCGACGAGCAGGTCCTGGTCGAGGCCCATCTGGCGGGGTGCGCCCGGTGCCGGGCGGAGCTGGAGGAGCTGGCCGGGGTGGCCACGTTCCTCGGCAAGGTGTCCCAGGACGACGTGGCGCAGGTGGCCAGCCCGCCCGGCGCGGTGCTCGACCGGCTGCTCAGCGCCGGTGCCAGGCGGCGCCGCACGACCCGGCTGATGCTCTCGCTGGCCGCCTCGGTGCTGGTGGTCGGGCTCGGCGGCGGGACCCTGTGGGCCGTGCTCCAGTCCGGCGGGCCCGAGAGCACGATGATCTCCGCTCCGCAACCGGCCGCCGACCGGAACTCGGCCGCCGAGGGGGGCGGCCCGGAGAGCGGGACGCTCCTGCGGGACCCGGACTCGTCCCGGTCCGCCGCGAGGGAGGAGAGCCCGGTGGCGCCGTCGGAGCCGTCGGAGCCGTCGGAGCCACTGCCGCCGTCCTCGTCGGCGATGACGAAGGACGTTCCCTCGCCCTCGCCCTCGTCGTCGGCGACCCGGCCGCCCGGCGCGGAGGCACTGATCGCGCCGGACGAGCCGCTGAGGTGGGAGGCGCGGAGCGGCGCGGTGCGCGCGGAGGTGACCGCGCGGGCCGGGCAGGAGGGTACGGTCGTCGGCGTCGTGCTCACCGGCGCGGCCGAGGGCACCCGCTACCGGCTGAGGGTGCTCGGCGACGGCGGCCTCCGGGAGACGGCGGCCGGCTGGATCACCGGGACCGCGGGCGCGACGGGAGGCACCGGCGATCCGGCCGCCTTCACGACGACGACCACGATCCCGGCCGGGCGCATCACCTCGTTCCAGATCGTCACCGCCCAGGGGCGGGTGCTGCTCACTGTCGTCGCCCGCTGAGCGCGGGAACCGTTCTCGGTGCTTGTCGAGTGTGGGAGCCGTTCGCGGTGCTTGTTCGAGTGTGGGAGCCGTTCGCGGTGCCCGGAGCGTGGGAGCCGTTCGTGAGGGCGGGGACCGTTCACGACGTCCGCCGGGCGCGGGAATCGCGAGCGGTGCCGGCGCGTTGTCGTTCGTCATGACCGGGTGGACGGTGCTGGCCGTCACGCTCGCCCTGGCCACGCTCGCGGGCGTGCTGCTGCGGCGGCGCGACGGCACGGTGCGGGAGGCGAGGGGCGGGGTGGAGCGGCTCACCGCGAGTGACCTGCGGGTGGAGCTGGGTGAGCGGGCGACCCTCGTGCAGTTCTCCAGCGCCTTCTGCCAGCCGTGCCGGGCGACCCGGCGGATCCTCGACGAGGTGACCCGGATGGTGCCGGGCGTCGCGCACGTGGAGGTCGACGCCGAGTCCCGCCTGGACCTGGTCCGGTCGCTGAACATCCTGCGCACCCCCACCGTCCTGGTCCTGGACGCGTCCGGCCGGGTGGTGCGGCGTGCCTCGGGCCAGCCCAGGAAGGCGGACGTGATCAGCGCACTGGGGACGGCGGTGGGGGAGTGAACGGCGCACCCTACCGCCCGTCGAGCGATCATGTCTCAGAAATTGGACAGGGATGTGACAGATGGCGGGACGCCGGGGTAATGTCGTGGGCATGAACCCGACGACAGAGCTGCTTACGAAGCGGCGCGCGGTTGATTTCTGCCGCGTGACCACCGCGCTCTGTCGCGTTTCCTGAGGGCGATCTCAAGCGGCCGTCCGAGCCGCACCGATCTGCACGACCCTTCAGGAGCATCAAGCGATGCAAGCCGATCCCCGAGCTCTCCGTTTCGCCGCGGCCGTCACCGCCGTCGTGCTCGCACTCGTCCTGGTCACCGGCAGCGCCTGGCTGCTGGCCGCGCAGGCCGTGGTGTTCGCACTGGGTGTCGCCGGCCTCTCGCCGTACGGAACGGTCTTCAAGGGGCTGGTGAGAAGTCCTCCCCGTGAGACGGAGGACGCCTCGCCGCCGCGTTTCGCGCAGGCGGTGGGTCTCGTCTTCGCCCTGGTCGGCCTGGTCGGATACGTCGCACAGATCACGCCGCTGGCCCTCGGCGCCACCGCCGCGGCACTCTTCGCCGCCTTTCTCAACGCCGCCTTCGGGCTCTGCCTCGGCTGCGAGATGTACCTGATCATTCGTCGTCTACCACCCGCCGCAAGATGATCCTGGAGGATCAAAATGAGCCGCTCCGCCGTCCTGGTCGACGCTGACTGGGTCGAGGCCAACCTCGACACCCCCGGTGTCGTACTCGTCGAAGTCGACGAGGACGCCAGCGCATACGACACGGGCCACATCCGTGGCGCCGTGAAGATCGACTGGAAGCAGGACCTCCAGGACCCGGTCCGCCGTGACTTCGTCGACCGTGAGGGCTTCCAGGCGCTGCTGTCGTCCCGGGGCATCGCCAATGACGACACCGTGGTCCTCTACGGTGGCAACAACAACTGGTTCGCCGCCTACGCCTACTGGTACTTCAAGCTCTACGGCCACGAGAACGTCAAGCTCCTCGACGGCGGCCGCAAGAAGTGGGAGCTCGAGTCCCGCGAGCTGGTCAAGGACGTCACCACGCGCCCGGAGACGAGCTACCAGGCCAAGGACCAGGACCGGTCCATCCGCGCCTTCCGCGACGACGTCGTCGCCGCGATCGGCAAGCTCAACCTGGTCGACGTGCGCTCGCCCGACGAGTTCACCGGCAAGCTGCTCGCGCCCGCCCACCTCCCGCAGGAGGCGGCGCAGCGCGGCGGCCACGTTCCCACCGCCCGCAACATCCCCTGGTCGAAGACCGCCAACGACGACGGCACCTTCAAGACCGACGAGGACCTCAAGGCCCTCTACGAGGACGCGGGCATCGACTTCTCCAAGGACACCATCGCCTACTGCCGCATCGGGGAGCGCTCGGCGCACTCGTGGTTCGTCCTCCACGAGATCCTCGACCAGGCCAGCGTCAAGAACTACGACGGATCGTGGACCGAGTACGGCTCGCTGATCGGCGTGCCGATCGAATTGGGAGAGGCCCGCTAATGACTCAGGGATGCGCAGCACCGGAACAGACGGCCGCACTTCCGGCCGGGATCGACCTCGCGGGACAGGCCGTGATCCAGGGCGTGGTCACGGGCACGGGCAGGGCGTACGCCCGCCTGCTCGACCACGCCGGCGAGTTCACCGGTGAGGTGGTGGTGTCCGACGAGGGCGTCTTCCGCTTCTTCGCCGCCCCCGGCGACTGGACCGTCCGCATCATCGCGGGCGGTGGCGTCAGCAAGGACATCCCCGCCCAGGCGCGCCTGGGCGAGGTCACCCAGCTCGCCGTGAGCGTCTGACCCACCGGGTCGGACCCGCTTCACCTCGGAAAGGACCGGTATCCCGCGAGGGGTGCCGGTCCTTTCGCGACAGGGGACCTTCCGGGGGGCTTCCGCTTCTCCCGGCCCCTTTCACCTCGGAAAGGACCGGTGCCCCGCGAGGGGTGCCGGTCCTTTCGCGACGCGCGACCTTCCGGGCTCCCGGGCTTGCGGACCTTCGGGGTCGTCCTCCCGGTCGCCGGTCAGGCGGTCAGGCGGTCCTCCACCCGTCGCAGGGCGTCGGTGTAGTCGGGCTCGGGGTCCATGGCCGCCGCCAGGCGCAGGTGCGGCAGGGCCTGCCGGTGCCGGCCGGCGCGCTCCAGCGTCCTGCCGAGCAGGAAGCGGGCGTAGTGGTCCCCGGGCGCGCTCTCCAGCAGCGACTCCAGCGTCTCCCTCGCCCGGCCGAGCTGGGCCGAGCCGAAGTAGGCGCGGGCCGCGAGCAGGCGTACGGCGGAGTCGTCGCCGTGCTCGGCCAGCAGCGGCTCCAGCGTCCGCAGGGCGCCGAGCGGGTCCCGGACGCCCAGCAGCGCCTCGGCCTGACGCAGCCACCTGACCTCGTCGGGCAGCTCCCTCGCGGGAGCGGCGTTCCGTACCAGGTCGGCGAGGACCTCCGGGGACTGCGCGCCCGTGACGGCGGTGTCGCCGACCATGAAGGTCGGCGAGGTGGCGATGCCCGCGGCCTTGCCGCGCAGCAGCTCGGAACGGACCTCGTCCGCGCCGTCGCCGCGCTCCAGCGCCTCGGCCATGCCGTCCAGGCCCGCCTCGGCGGCGAGCGCCGCCAGGGTGGCGCGGTCGGCGATGTCGGCGCCCTCGGTGAAGTGGGCGCGCAGGATCCGCTCGACGACCGCGTCCTGGAGCGGTGCGCCGCCCCGCCCGCGGGCGAGGGCGATCACCCGGTGGGCGTCGAACGTGTTCGCCCGCCACACCGCGCCCCGGTGCCGCGTGCCGCCCTCCTCCGTGCCCTCCCGGACGCCTTCGTCGCGGGCACCCGCGTCCGTGCCGATCCGCAGGGCGCCCTCGGCGACGGGGTCACGAAGGGCGTCCTCCAGCGGCTCGGACGGTGCCGGCGCCGTCGGGTCGATGACGTACGGGCGCCAGACGACCTCCACGTCCTCGCCGAGTCCGGCCTTCTCCAGGCGTCGCCTGCCGACGTAGGCCCACGCGCAGGTCATGTCGGCCCAGATCTCCATGCGCTTCATGGCCCCTGTAACAACACCGGGGCGGAGCATCATCCGCAGGGCCGGGGAGGCACGGAAGCCCCGCCCGCCGAGTCCGTAACGCGGGGTCCCGTCAGTCCGATACGGGCCTCCGTCCCACCAGCCCCTCCTCTCCCGTGCGTTACGGTGGACCCGGGGAAAATGCAGCGGATTGACGGGAACGCTGCCCGAATGGGAGGGCGAACTCTTACGCTGTCTCCGAGGCTTCCGATGAGCCCGATGGCGGAGGTTCCGTGGCGGACGTGCATCCCGAGCATGCGCAGCTCCAGGCGGACCGGATCTACCTGGGCTGGCAGTATGCCTTGTTGCACCCTGATCCGGGTCCGGCTCCCAAGCGACCCTCCCCCCTGGAGAATCCCCCCGAGCCGGTCGATCCCGAGTGGATCCGCAGGGAGCGCCTGAACGAGGACCTGCTGAACCGGCCGGTCAAGATCGTCCGCACGTTCATGGCGGCGCTGGCGACGCTGATCCTCGTGCTGGGCGTCACCGAGATGCTGAGCTGGTCGTTCGCCGTCGTCGGGATCATCGCCGCCGGGGGCATCGCGGCGTTCTGCAGCTACGCCGTCCACCAGGGCGACCGGGCGGTCCGCCACCGCATCAGGGAACGCGAGGCGGCCGGGGACCGATTGCGCGAGGAACGCGACAGGGAGCTCTTCCTCGCCCAGGAGGAGCACGCCGCCCGCTACCGCGAGTGGGCGGAGAAGAAGGAGCGCCACGACCGCCAGCTGACCTGGTACGCGGTGGCCGTGCCCGACGAGATCGACCGGATCGACGTCGCCGGGGGCACGCTGCCCGGCTGGTCGGCGCTGATCACCCTGCTCGGCGCGACCCGCCTCTACAGCGGCGGCCACCTGACCGTGCTCGACCTGTCCGAGGGGGCGGTCGCCAAGGACCTCATCGAGCTGGCGCGCAGGGGCGGCGACGAGCCGCTGGTCTGGGTGCTCCCGGTGGACCTGCCCCGGCTCGACCTGGGTGCCACGCTGGCCCCCGAGGCCTTCGCCGACGTCCTCGCCCACGTGGTGAGCGTCAGCGAGGAGCACCGTACGACCAGGGATCTGTCGTTCGACAACGCCATCCTGGAGCGCGTCCTGGAGGTCCTCGGCGAGAGCGCCACGATCAACCAGGTGACCGCGGCGCTGCGTGCCCTGGCGCAGGTCGGCGACCCCCGGGAGGACCTGCGGTTCGGCCTGATCACCGCCGCCCAGCTGGAGCGGATCGGCACCCTGTTCGGCCGCGGCGTCAGCGACCGGGTGGTGATCGAGCGGGCGTGGGCGCTGGAGTCGCAGCTGCGCAAGCTGGAGACGCTCGGCTCGGAGGCGGTGCGCCTGCCGCCCGCGCGGCTGCGGGTCGTGTCGATGGACCGTCAGGCGGGGGTGTTCGGCAACCGGGTCCTCGGCACCTACGTGGCCACCGCGCTCACCCACATCCTGCGCCAGTCGCCCGCCTCCGAGCGGCCGTGGTACCACACGATCATCGTCGCGGGCGCGGACAAGCTCCGCGGCGACGTGCTGGACCGGCTCATGGACGCCTGCGAGACCTCCAGGACCGGCCTGGTGCTCACCTACCGCTCGCTCACCCCGACCGTGCGGGAACGGCTCGGCCGGGGGCACGCGGCGGTGACGTTCATGCGGCTCGGCAACGCCGAGGACGCCCGGATCGCCAGCGAGCACGTCGGCACCGAGCACCGCCTGGAGCTCGCCCAGCTCACCGAGACGATCAGTGCCGCCGGTGCCGGACTGGACGGCGGCTACGTCTCCACGGTCGGTCAGGCCGAGGAGGGCGAGGACGGGCGCGAGGCGGGTCCCGCCGACCTCAAGGAGGACATCACCGAGTCCACCGAATGGGGCCGTCGCGCGACCAAGGCGATGGGGGACACCGAGCGGGTGCTGCACCGCTCCAGGGAGTTCCTGGTCGAGCCGCACCAGCTCCAGCAGCTCCCCACCACCTCCGTGATCGTCACCGACGCCACCGCCCAGGGCCGCAGGGTCCGGCTCGCCGACGCCAACCCGGCGATACTGACCTTCCCCAGGACGACGCTGGGCGAGTTCGACGAGATCAGGGACGCCGTCCTGGACCGGGCGGAGGAGAGACGGGACCGTACGGCGCACGAGCCGAACCCGTTCGAGGACGCGCCGCCCAACCTCGGCCCGCCCCCGGCCAGGCTCGACTGGCGCCGCCGCCGATGAGCCCGCGGCCGGTGCCGGTACGGCCGGTGCCGGTACGGGCGGTGCGGGTGAGCCCGGTGCCGGCACGACCCGGCGGCCCGGTCACCGATCCGAGTCCACGTCCGGGTCCGAGTCCGAGTTCGGGTCCGAGTTCGGGTCCGAGTTCGGGTCCGGGTTCGGGTCCGGGTTCAGGTCCGGGCTCGGCTCCGGGGCCGGGGCGTCCCCTTCGTGGGGCGTGCGTGGCGGCCGGGCCGGTGGGTACGCCAAGGAGGCGTCCGTATGTCGTAATGGGATGGTCAATGCGGGGGTGCGAGCCCCGAGTCAGGTTCGACCGTGGTCACGGGGGTGGCCCATCCCCGATTACGCGTCGGCCGGTACGGCGGAGCGATCCGTGAAGCGTCAACCCTCCGGCCTGGAGCCGGGTCCCCCGGGTGGAGACCAAATGCAGCCAAGTGTGTCCCGTCCGCCCCATGCCCTGAGCGGGCCCTGGTACAGAATCCAGGCGATCACGGCGCCCTCGCGCAGTTCCTCGGCCGAGTGGGACTTCGTCACCGTCCTGCCCGCCGTGCTCTCCGCGGCCCAGCGCGGCCGGCCGTTCGTGGTCGGCTGGCTGTCGCGGGGGTCCGGCGCCCCGCTGGAGCTGATCACGAACGCGGGGCCGCTGACCCCGCCGCGCCCGCCCCGCCGGGCCGCCGGCGCCGAGGCCGAGCCGCTCCCGGCCGGCCCCGAGCCGCTGCTCTTCCCCGGCGGCGCCCGCGGCGTGCGGATCGGCGAGGAGTGGCTCCGCGACCTGTCGGACCTGGCGTGGACCGTCTGCCCCGGGCGGCAGGCCCCGCCGCTGGGCGGGCGGCGCGAACCGGACGCCGACGAGATCAGGCGGCCCACGCTTTTCGAGTCGACGCTGGTCACGCTCATGTCCCGGCCGTTCGCCTGGCTGGTGGTGGCCGAGCAGACCGACCTGCTGGACGCCGAGGTCGCGCACCTGCGCACCCAGCTCAACGTGCTGCGGCAGTACGGCGACGCCTCCGAGCGTTCCCGCTACGACGCCGAGCGGGCCGAGCGGCGCATGCAGGAGCTGGACGCCTTCCGCGAGGCCGGGCTCTGGAACGTGCGGGTGCTGGCCGGGGCCGCCGGGCCCGACGAACTGCGCCAGATCGCGCCGGTGCTGGTCGGCTCCGCCGAGATGAGCCACCACCCCTACCGCCTGCGCAGCGCGCTGCCGGGACCCGTCCACGGGTTCGCCGAGGCGCTCGCGACGACGCTGCAGGACCCGGCCGACGGCGCCGCCGCGCCGTTCGCGGCCACCGCCGGGGCGCTCGCCGCCCTCGCCGGGCTGCCGCACCGGGAGGTCCCGGGGGTGCGCGTGCTCGACGCGGGCTTCTTCGACGTGACCAGCGAGGCCGACACCGTGCCCGGCGCGCTGACCGTAGAGCTGGGGGCGATCCTCGACGGCCAGGACCGGCCGGTCGGCTCGTTCAAGGTCCCGCTGGCCACCCTCAACCGGCACGCGTTCGTCACCGGCGCCACCGGCTCGGGCAAGTCCCAGACGGTCCGGCACCTGCTGGAGCAGCTCACCGGCGCGGGCATCCCGTGGCTGGCCATCGAACCGGCCAAGTCCGAGTACGCCGCGATGGGCGGCCGGATCGAGCACCTCGCCCCGGTGACCGTGATCAACCCCTCGGCGCCGGAGAGCGTGCCGTTCAGCGTCAACCCGCTCGCCCCCGAGCCCGGCTACCCGGTGCAGGCGCACATCGACATGGTGCGGGCGCTGTTCATGGCGGCCTTCGACGCCGAGGAGCCGTTCCCGCAGATCATGTCGCTGGCCCTGCAGCGGGTGTACGAGGCCAACGGGTGGGACGTGGTGACCGGCTGGGCGGCTCCCGGCGCGGCGGTGCGGCCCGCCGTGCCGACCCTGGAACAGCTCCAGCGGCACGCGATGGACGTGATCAAGGAGATCGGGTACGGCCGGGAGGTCCAGGCCGACGTGGAGGGCTTCATCTCGCTGCGGCTGCGGTCGCTGCGGGTCGGTTCGGCGGGCCGGTTCTTCGAGGGCGGGCACCCGGCCGACATCGGCGACCTGCTCCAGCGCAACGTGGTGCTCGCCATCGAGGACGTCGCCAACGACGAGGACAAGGCGTTCCTGATGGGCACGCTGATCATCCGGATCGTGGAGCACCTGCGGATGCGGGCCAGGAAGGAGCGCAGCAGCGGGCTGCGGCACGTCATCGTGATCGAGGAGGCGCACCGCCTGCTCCGCGACCGTGGCGCCGGACGCGCCAGCACGCACGCGGTCGAGCTGCTGGCGGGCATGCTGGCCGAGATCCGCGCGTACGGGGAGGGCATCGTGGTCGCCGAGCAGATCCCCACCAAGCTCGTCTCCGACGTGGTGAAGAACACCGCGCTGAAGGTGATCCACCGGCTGCCCGCCGAGGACGACCGGCACCTGGTCGGCGCGGCGACCAACCTGAGCGAGGAGCAGTCGCGCCAGGTGGTCTCGCTCCCGCCGGGGGTGGCCGCGGTCTTCGCCGACGGCATGGACCGGCCGCTGCGCATCCAGGTGCCGCTGGGCGAGGACCGCGAGCGCCCGGTGCCCGGCCACCTGCCGCCGATCTGCGGGCGCCGCTCGGCCGCGTGCGGGCAGGAGTGCCAGGAGGGCCGGGCGTGCACGCTGGTCGAGCTGCGCGAGGCCGACCTGCTCGCCGAGGCGCCCGAGTGGGCCTGGCTGCGCATCTGGGCCGACACGCTGGTGCTGGCGTTCTGCACCAACCGGCCGATGCCGGGGGTGCCGCGCGCGCTGGCCGACCTGTGGTCGGAGCTTCCCGCGCGGCGCCGCGAGTGCCTGCTGGCCACGACGGTGGAACGGAGCGTGGGCCGCCGCGCGTGGTCGCTGCGCACCACCGGCGATCCGGCGACGCTGACCGAGCAGGTCGCCGCGGTCGCGACCCGGCTGCTCGGCCCCGACCGCGAGCCCGGCGAGCGGCCGGGACCGGCGTGGGTCATCCCGCAGGTGCGGTGGCTGCACGAGGTGGACCGGCTCTTCCCGTACGGGCAGCCCGCGCCCAACCCGCGCGGGTCCGCGCCGGTGATGGAGTACGCGCTGTTCAGCCGTGCCGCGGGCGCCTCGGAGCTGCTCGGCCACCGGGCCAAGGCGTTGCGCCACCACCCCCTGTCCATGGAGGTGGAGCGCAACCGGGAGCTGGCCTGGCGGGCGATCCTGGGCGACGACGAGCGCGAGGGCGTGAACCGCGACGTCGACACCGTCACGATCGGCATCGACCCGGCCGAGCGGCTCCGGCACGTGGCGCAGACGATGGGGGCGGGCTGGCTGGAGGGCGTGCTGTCGTGGCCGCACCGGTTCGTCCTGCCGTTCGACGCGGACTCGCCGGAACCGGTCGAACTCGCCTTCGCCGAACGGTGAGGGCGGGGCAGGGTGGCGCGGCTCGAACGATCGGGTCCGGTCCGGCGGCACGGTTCGAACGGTCGGGTCCGGTCCGGCGGCACGGTTCGAACGGTTCGGTGGGGTCCGCTCCCGCCGGGCGTGCGTCCAAGGCGAGGCCGGCCGGTCTCCGCGCGAGGCAGGCCGGTCCGGTCCGGCGCTCCGTTCTCGCCGGGCGTGCGGGGTGTGCGGCCGGGGGTGCCGGTGCCCAAGCACGGCTAGGATCTGCGGCATGAACGATTCGGCGATTCCGGTCCCCGAGCCGGGCGGGCCGGCCGCCGCGTCGTGCTACGACCGGTCGCCACGCGAGGAGACGGCATGACTCAGCTTCCGCTGCGGGCGCAGCTCGCGACCGCTCTCGGCCGTACGGCCGCGACCCTGTCCCGGGTCACCGGACGCGGGGACGGGTCGGTGATCGGGGGCCGGGTCAGCCTGGTCCTGGAGCCCGACCTGCTGCGCAAGCTCGCGCACGACCGCAAGCTCGTGCTGGTGAGCGCGACCAACGGCAAGACCACGACGACCCGCCTGATCACCTCCGCGCTGTCGGAACTCGGCGACGTCGCCACCAACGCCTTCGGCGCCAACATGCCCGCCGGGCACGTCTCGGCGCTGTCGTCGGCCAAGCACGCCCCGTACGGGGTGCTGGAGGTCGACGAGAAGTACCTGCCCGAGGTGATCGACACGACCGGCGCGGGGGTCATCTGCCTGATGAACCTCAGCCGCGACCAGATGGACCGGGCCGGGGAGATCTGGCTGCTCGCCCAGAAGTGGCGGCGGGCGCTGGCCGGGAAGCACACCCACGTGATCGCCAACGCCGACGACCCGCTGGTGACCTGGGGCGCCTCCACCGCCGCCTCGGTCACCTGGGTGTCGGCCGGGCAGCCGTGGAAGGAGGACTCCTGGTGCTGCCCCGAGTGCGGCGGCCCCCTCGACCGCAAGGGCATGGAGTACGTCCCGCCCGGCGGCATGGGCACCGGCGCCCCCTCCCGCGCGGGGGAGAACGACTGGGCCTGCCGGGAGTGCACGTTCCGCCGCCCCGAGCCGTCCTGGGTCCTCGACGACGACGCGGTCATCGACCCGCGCGGGCGGCGCTGGGTGCTCGACATCCAGCTCCCCGGGCGCGCCAACCGCGCCAACGCGGCGATCGCGCTGGCCACCGCCGAGGCGTTCGGCCTGCCGGTCGAGCGGGCGCTGCCCCGGCTGCGCGAGGTCAGGTCGGTCGCCGGTCGCTACACCACGGTGGAGCGCGACGGCCGTCACGCCCGGCTGCTGCTGGCCAAGAACCCGGCCGGCTGGCTGGAGGCCTTCGACGTGCTCGACCCCTCGCTGCCGGTGGTCCTCTCGGTCAACGCCCAGGGGCCCGACGGCCGCGACACCTCGTGGCTGTGGGACGTCGACTACCGGGTGCTGCGCGGCAGGCCGGTGTTCGTGACCGGTGAGCGGCGGCTGGACCTCGCGCTCCGGCTGGACGTCGCGGACGTGCCGTTCCAGCTCTCCGGCTCGTTCGAGCAGGCGCTCGCCGCGCAGCCGCCGGGCAGGGTCGACGTCATCGCCAACTACACCGCCTTCCAGCAGATTCGATCGGAGTTCGGTCGTGCAGTCTGACAGCGCCCTGCGCCTTGTCTGGATCTACCCGGACCTGTTGAGCACGTACGGCGACCAGGGCAACGTCCTGGTCCTGGAGCAGCGCGCCCGGCGTCGCGGCATCCCGGTCGAGACCGTGCACGTGCGCTCGGCCGACGCCGTCCCCGAGGGCGGTGACATCTACCTCATCGGCGGTGGCGAGGACCGGCCGCAGATCCTGGCCTCGGAGCGGCTCCGCCGTGACGGGGGCCTGCACCGGGCCGTCCAGCGTGGCGCGGCCCTGCTGGCGGTGTGCGCGGGCTACCAGATCATGGGCACCACGTTCGGCGGCGAGGAGGGCCAGCCGGTCGACGGCATCGGCCTGATCGACATCGCCAGCGGCCGGGGCGAGGGCCGGGCGGTCGGGGAGCTGGCCGGGGAGGCGGACCCGGCGCTCGGCATCCCGACGCTGACCGGTTTCGAGAACCACATGGGCGTCACCCGGCTGGGGCCCGGGGTCCGGCCGCTGGCGCGTACCGCGGTGGGCACGGGCAACGGCGACGGCACCGAGGGCTGCCACATCGGCAAGATCGTCGGCACGTACCTGCACGGCCCCGCGCTCGCCCGCAACCCCGGCCTCGCCGACCTGCTGCTCACCTGGGCGGTCGGCGCCCAGCTGCCGCCGATCGACGACGCGTGGTTCGATCGGCTCCGCGAGGAGCGCCTGGCCGCGGTACGCCCGGGCTGAGACGCGGGAGGTTCGGGCTGAGACGCGGGAGGTCCGGGCCGTCCCGCCGGCCGGGCGTGGGAGCGCCGCCCCCCGCCGGGACGGAGCGTTCCCGGTCACGGCGAGCGCTCCGGCCGGGGTGACGCGGGGCGCCGGTCGGGACGCGGGCCGGTGGGCGAGCGTCAGTGGGCGGGGGTCAGTAGACGAGGGCCTGGACGCCCTCGCCCAGGATCTCCTCGACGAACGTGGGGGCCCCCGCGATACGGATCCCCTCGATCAGGTCGTCGACCGTGATGTCCCGCCGCGCCGCGCACTGCGTGCAGAGCGTCACCCTGCCGCCGGCCAGGACCGCGCCGAGCAGGTCGCCGAGCCCGGCCGCGTGCGGCAGGGAGAACGTCTCCGCCCGCCCGGGAAGGGCGAACCACGACGCCTCGCCGGTCAGCCAGAGCGAGACGGGGACCCCGCTCGCCAACGCCGCCGCGGCCACCGTGAACGCCTGGTTGCAGCGCTCGGGTGCGTCCTCGCCCGCGGTCACCTTGATCACCAGAGATCGTGCCATGCGGGAAGCCTATGCGGGTCCGCCCGGCGGGCGCGAACCGTGCCGGGGCGGCCCTAGGCTCGGACCCATGGACGTTCCCGAACTTCATCCCGATCTTGAGCCGATCGCCTTCCTCGTGGGCAGGTGGGAGGGCGCCGGAGTCGGGGGATACCCGACGATCGAGAGCTTCACCTTCGGCCAGGAGATCGTCTTCGGTCACAACGGCAAGCCGTTCCTGACCTACACCAGCCGCACCTGGCTGCTCGACGAGGCGGGCGCCAAGGTCCGCCCGCTGGGCACCGAGACCGGTTTCTGGCGCCAGCTTCCCGGGCGGCAGCTGGAGGTGTGCCTGTCCCACCCCACGGGCATCGTGGAGATCTACGTCGGGGAGGTGGTCTTCCACAAGATCGAGCTTCAGACCGACGTGGTGGCCCGCACCGCGACCGCCAAGGAGTACACGGCGGGCCACCGCCTGTACGGCCTGGTCAACGGCAACCTGATGTGGGCCTACGACATGGCGGCGATGGGACAGCCGCTCCAGTCGCACATCTCGGCCGAGCTCAAGCGGGTGGGCGACTTCGTCCCCGAGGGCTGATCCGCCCCGGGGGCCTACCGGCTCCCGGAACCGCCCGGCTCTTACGACCGGCCAGCTTTCACGACCGCCCGGCTCTTACGACCGCCCGGCTCTTACGACCGCCCGGCTCCTACGGCCGATCGGGCCTGAGAGCCGATCCGTCGCCCTCCCCGGTCGTGCCCGGCCTTCGGAGCGTGACGAACGCGACCGCGATGCCGGCCAGCAGCAGGGCCCCGGAGACGGAGAAGGCCAGGCGGTAGCCCCCGGTCAGCGCGGCCGCCTGGCTCTGACCGGCGGCCAGCAGCTCCCCGGTGCGCGAGGCGGCCAGCGTGGACAGCACCGCCACACCTGCGGCCATGCCGATCTGCTGGGTGGTGTTGAACAGCCCCGACGTCAGGCCCGCGTCGTCGGGCCGGGCGCCGGACATGCCGAGCGAGGTCAGCGCGGGCAGCACCAGTCCGCCGCCGGCGACGAGCAGCATCACCGGGAGCAGGTCGGTGACGTAGTCCGCGTCCACGGGAATCCGGCTGAGCCGGCCCATCGCCCCGGCCAGCAGCGCCAGGCCCGCCATCAGCACCGCGCGCTCGCCGAAGCGGGTGTTGAGCCGGGCGGAGACGAACAGGGACACGCCGCCGATGCAGACCGCCGCGGGCAGCATCGCCATACCGGTGCCGAGCGCGCCGTAGCCGAGGACCTTCTGCAGGTGGAGCGCGACGAGGATCTGGAAGGCGAACATGGCCGAGAGCGTCAGCATCTGCACGAGGTTGGCGCCCACGACGTTGCGCGAGCGGAGGATCCGCAGCGGCATCAGCGGGGTCCTGGCGGTCGCCTGGCGGGCGAAGAACGCGGCCAGCAGGGCGAGCGAGAGCGCGCCGAGGCCGAGGGTGTGCGCCGCGATCCAGCCGTACCGCTCGACCTGGACCACGGTGTAGATGCCCAGCGTCAGCCCGCCGGTGACCAGTACGGCGCCGAGCGCGTCGGCCCCGGCGGTGAAGCCGATCCCCCGGTCGTGCGGCAGCACCCGGATCGCCACCGCGATCGTGGCCAGCCCGATCGGCAGGTTGACGAAGAAGATCCAGTGCCAGCTCAGCGCGTCGGTGAGGACCCCGCCCAGCACCTGGCCGATCGAGGCCCCGGCGGCGCCGGTGAAGCTGAAGAACCCGATCGCCCTGGCGCGCTCGCGCGGCTCGGTGAACAGCGTCACCAGGATACCCAGGACGACCGAGGAGGCCATGGCGCTGCCGGCGCCCTGCAGGAACCGGGCGCCGATCAGCAGGCCGGGCCCGTCGGCGGCTCCGGCCAGCAGGGACGCGGCGGTGAAGACCGCGTTGCCCGCCAGGAACATGGTCCTGCGGCCCACCAGGTCCCCCAGCCGCCCGGCCAGCAGGAGCAGCCCGCCGAAGGCGATCAGGTACGCGTTCACGGTCCAGCTCAGCCCGGCGGGCGAGAAGCCGAGGTCGCGCTGGATGGCCGACATCGCCACGGTGACGATGCTGCCGTCCAGGATCGTCATCAGCATCGCGGCCGAGAGCACGGCGAGCGCCGTCCAGCGTGATCGGCTCGCGTCGGGCGGCGAGGTCGCGGGGGGAGGGGCGGTGGATGACACGGTCGTCTCCTGTCCGATAGGGAATAGGAGAGACCGTAACAGATAGTTTTGTTGTAGACGATCCCTGTCGGATCTACTTCGTGCTCTGCCGTGCCCTCCGGGCCGCCTGCGGGGACTCGACCGGAGTGGCCAGGTGTCCCTCCGCCAGCCGTCTCATGGCCCTCACCAGCACCTCGGCCTCGTCGGCGGGCAGGGCGTCCAGGGCCGCCCGGTGCACGCCGTCGACGATCTCCTGGCTCCGCCGCGCGGTCCGCGCGCCCTTCTCGGTGACCACGACGATCCGCGCCCGCCGGTCCGTACGGGACGGACGGCGCTCGGCGAGCCCGGCCTTCTCCAGGGCGTCGACCGTGACGACCATCGTGGTCTTGTCCATGTCGCCGATCTCGGCGAGCTGGATCTGGGTGCGCTCCTCCTCCAGGGCGTGGAACAGCACGCAGTGCATGCGCGGGGTCAGCCCGATCTCGGCGAGCGCCGCCGCCATCCGGGTTCTCAGGACGTGGCCGGTGTGGTCCAGCAGGAACGACAGGTCCGGCTCGGTGCGGGCGACTGCCATGGCGATCATGTCGTCCAGACTACCAATCGTTTCGCTCGCGGATTATCCGCAAGAGATCGTGTCCGGGCTCCCTGCCGCGTCCGGGCTCTCCGCCGTCCCGGGCCTCCCGCCCTGTCCCGAACTCCCCGCCGTCCTCGGGATCGCCCGCCGTTAGGCTCTCGGGGATGAGCACTCCCTTCACCCCCGAAGCGGTCGAGGCGATCAGGCGTCACATGAACGACGACCACGCCGGCGACGCCCTGCTGATCTGCCGGAGCCTGGGCGGGCAGCCCGAGGCCACCGCCGCGACGACGACCGGCGTCGACGCCGAGGCGATCGAGTTCGCCGCCGTGGTCGGCGGGCGGGAGGTCACCGTCCGGGTCCCGTGGAGCACCACGCTGACCGAGCGGGCGCAGGTCCGCGCCGAGGTCGTCCGCCTCTACCGCGAGGCGTGCGAGGCGCTCGGCGTCCCCGCCCGCGGCGAGCACTGACCGCCGGACCCCCGCCCCGTTCCGGTGGCGCCGGGTGCGGTCCCGCCCGCGGGGTCCCTCAGGAGGCGACCTCGATGCGGGCGGAGAGGCCGTAGCTGAACCCCTTGCCGGAGGTGGACCTGCCCTCGATCTCCTGGGGGCCGCCGTTGGAGATCACCGGGATGCTGAGCAGCAGGTCGTCGCCGATGTGGTCGTCCTCCCAGACCTCGATGGTGAACGAGGCCCCCGGCGCGACGGTCAGCCGGGTGTACGGCCCGGCGGACCTCCGGGTGCCTCCCGAGCACTTGGCGGCGGCACTCGTCCAGGTCCAGCAGTACCCGAGCCTGGTCTCGGCCTCCTTGCCGTTGGTGGGCCACATGTAGTACGTGCCGCCGTTCTCCTTGAGCTCGACGCGGACCTCGTCCTGGCCGCTCTCCTCCAGGTCGAACGCCTCCAGGGAGCCGAGGACCAGGACGAGCTCACCCGCGAGGGGCGCGCCGGACGTCAGCCGGACCTTCCGCTCGCCGGGATCGGCCGCGACGGCCCCGGCGGGGGTGGCGAGGAACGTGGCCAGCGACAGCGCGGCGGCCGTGGCGGCGATTCTGGACAGGGTGGTGCGCATGTGATCCTCCGTCAGGCGTAGGTGGGCTCGAGGCGGAAGACGAACCGGTAGTGGTAGCCGTTGATGTTCGCCTCGTGGGGGTGGTACTGCGTCTCGCTGATCGGCGTCGGCCAGAGCGGCACGTTGATCAGCACGTCGTCGCCCGCGAGGTCGTCCTCCATGAGCGCGACCATCAGGAGCCTGCCGTCGGCGGGAAAGGTCGCCGAGCCCGAGTTCACCGACCTGGTCCTGGTGCCCTCGGGGCAGGCGTCCCCGGCGACGTGGACGCAGTCGAACCGCGCGACCGACAGGTCGTTCCCGTTGTACGGGAAGACCCGCTTCACCGTCCTGTCCTTCTGGGCGATCACGTAGATCTCGTCGTGCCCGCTCTCCTCCAGTTCGTACGCGACGACGCTGAGCAGGGAGACCCGCACGTTGGGCGCGGGGTCGTCGGCGTGGGCGGCGGCGCCCGTGAGGAGTGTCCCCGCGAGCAGCGCGCCGCCGAGCGCCACGCGGGTGAGTGACCGGAACATGGCCGTTCTCCGTTCGTCGGTGATCGTGCGTCGCCATCATGGGCGGGGGCTCTTGTGATCTCCTTGGAACTGGCTGCGTCCGGCGTTCCCGTGACGGGCCGGTGCGAGCTTGATGACGGTCGGGTCACTGCCGAGACCGTGCGGGAGGTTCGTGGAAAGCTCCCAAATACCAAAATTTCCTGAAACAGGGAGGTTCGGTGAAGCCACGAGCACTCGTACTGGCGCCCATGCGGGGTCCGGAATGGAACCGTCTGAGGGAACTCGTCGACGTCCACTACGACCCGGTCGAGCACCGCCCCCACCGGGCGGACGACCTCGCCCGCCAGCTCGCGGACACCGGAGCGCGCATCCTCGTCACCGAGTCCGACGAGGTGGCCGGCCCGGTCCTGGAGCATCCGCTGCTGGTGGTGGGCTGCGCCCGCGGCGACGCGGAGAACGTGGACCTCCCGGCGGCCACCCGCAGGGGCATCCCCGTCGTCTGCGCCCCCGGGCGTGACGCCGACGCGGTCGCCGAGCTCACCCTCGCGCTGATCCTCGCGGTGACCCGCCGGGTGGCGGTCGGCGACCGGGAGATCCGGCAGGGCACCGTCTCCCCCCACCGGCACCGCGCCTGGGAGCTCGCGGGCCGGACCGTCGGCCTGATCGGCCACGGGGTCGTCGGCCGCGCGGTGGCGTGGCGGATGAAGGGGCTGGGGATGCGCGTCATGGTGTACGACCCCGAGGCGCGGGAGAACCGGTACGGTCTCGACGTCCTGCTGGCCCAGGCCGACGTGATCTCGGTACACGCCCCGGCGTCGGCCGGCCCCCTGTTCGGCGCGGCCGAGTTCGCCGCGATGAAGACCGGATCGATCTTCGTCAACACCGCCGACCCGTACCTGTACGACATGAACGCCCTGGTCGGGGCGCTGAAGGCGGGGCATCTGGCGGGCGCCGGTCTCGACCGGTTCGCCGGGGAGTGGCTGGAGCCCGGTCACCCGCTCACCGACATGGACAACGTGGTGCTGACCCCGCACCTGGGGGCGTCGACCTACGACACCGAGATCAACCACACCAGGATGATCTGCGAGGACATCGTCAGGGTCCTCGGCGGGGAACGCCCGCTGCACTGCGCCAACCCCGGCTTCCGGGCCTGATCGTGCGGGGAAGGGGCTGGAAAGGGAAGAACCCCGGGCCACTTCCTCCTGCCGGGCAGGAGGGCCGGTGGACTACAGGCGGGATCACTCCCACCCTCCGGCGGCCCGGGGTTCCGGTGATTGTCGTGGATTCGCCGAACGTCGCCAGACGCCCGGACAGAGTCCGGTCGCGGCGTCCTAGCGGACAGCCACCTCGCTAGCCCAACTATGATCAACCATTGTTCGGACCACCTCCTTTCGGCGTGCCTGTACGTTATGAAATCCACGGCCCGAGGGCAAATAAATATTCGTCCCGGCCGTGCGGCTTCCGCGACCCGCCTCCGACCAGGCCGTCCTCCGCGCTCCACGACCGTCCTGGCTCGTTCGCCGTTCCCCGCGGGGGTGCTCGTCTCGCCCGTGAGACCGGGTGGGAGACCGCCCGCCGAGCCGGTCGCGGGCCGTCGGCACCACCGGTCACCGGACCGTTCACAGAGCCGTTCACAGAGCCGTTCAGGAAGCCGTTCAGGAAGCCGTTCACGAAGGCCGGTCGCGGGGCCGGTCGCGGGGCCGTTCGCGGAGCCGGGGGCGAGGGCCGGGGATACGGTGATCGCGGCCACGAACAGGGCCCCGGTGCTCTTAGACTCATGCCATGACCGAGACGTCGTGGCATGAGGAACTGCGGGCACGCGGTTACCGGGTCACTCCGCAACGCCAGCTGGTGCTTGAGGCGGTCAAGGCCTGCGAGCACGCCACCCCCGAGGAGATCTGCAACCGGGTGCGGGAGACCGCGCGCGGGGTGAACATCTCCACCGTCTACCGGACCCTGGAGCTCCTGGAGGAGCTCGGCATGGTCGCCCACAGCCATCTCGGGCACGGTGCCCCCACCTACCACCTGGCGGCCGAGGCCGAGCACGTGCACCTGGTCTGCCGGGGGTGCGGGGAGATCAGCGAGGTCAGTCCCGACCTGGTGGAGAACTTCGTCACCCACCTGGACGACCGCCTCGGGTTCGCCACCGACGTGCACCATCTGACGATCTTCGGTCGCTGCCGCAACTGCCGCTGAGCCGCCGCCGGCGTGGTCGGCGGGGCCTCGTAGGCTGGAGCCATGCGAAGCCCTCTGCTGGACACTCCCGGCGCGGTGGCGGCCGAGGCCCCCGACGCCGACGTCGCCGGACACTACGGCGATCTCTTCGCCGAGCAGCGCGCGCTGCTCGCCGGGGAGGCGATGGTCGACCGGAGCAACCGCGAGGTCGTCCGGATCGCCGGACCCGACCGTCTGAGCTGGCTCAACAGCCTGACCTCGCAGAAACTCGACGACCTGCCCCCGGGGCGGCCGACCGAGACGCTGCTGCTGGACGCCCAGGGCCGGGTGGAGCACCACCTCGTGCTCGTCGACGACGGCGAGGCCGTGTGGGCCCATGTCGAGCCGGGCACCGGCGCCGCGCTGGCCGGCTTCCTCGACAGGATGCGGTTCATGCTGCGGGTCGAGGTCACCGACGTCAGCGACCGCTACGCCGTCGTCTCCGTGGGCGACGAGGCGCGCCCCGTGCTGCCCGAGGGGGCCATCGCCGTCGGGCGGGACGTCCTGCTGCCGCGCGAGCTGCTGGCGGCCGGGATCGGGCTGGGCCTGGCAGGGCTCTGGGCGTACGAGGCGCTGCGGATCGAGGAGCACCGTCCCCGCCTGGGCTTCGAGACCGACCACAAGACGATCCCGCACGAGGTGGGCTGGATCGGCACGGCCCTGCACCTCAGCAAGGGCTGCTACAAGGGCCAGGAGACCGTGGCGCGGGTCCACAACCTGGGTCACCCGCCACGGCGCCTGGTCTTCCTGCACCTGGACGGCAGCGTCGACACCCTGCCCAGGCACGGTGCTCCCGTGACCCACGACGGCGCGGAGGTCGGCTCCGTCGGCAGCTCCGCGCGCCACCACGAGCTCGGGCCGGTCGCGCTGGCCGTGATCAAGAGGACCGTGCCGGTGGACGCCACGCTGGAGGCACAGGGAGTGGCCGCCTCCCAGGAGGTCGTGGTGCCGCCGGACGCCGGGCGCAACGTCACGATCGACCCGGCCCTCCGCCGCCGCATCCGCTGACCGTACGACGGCCGGGGCGTCCCGATCCCGTTCGTGCCGATCCCGCCCGGCCGGGGCGTGCCGGAGCGGGCCGGGGCGGGACAGGACGGCCCGGCCGGGGTGGTTCAGACCTCCAGGATCAGGGTGATCGGCCCGTCGTTGGTCAGGGAGACCTTCATGTCCGCGCCGAACACCCCCGTCCCCACCCGGGCGCCCAGCTCGCGGAGCGCGGCGCAGACGGCCTCGACGAGCGGCTCGGCCACCGGGCCGGGCGCGGCCGCCTGCCAGGTGGGGCGGCGCCCCTTGCGGGCGTCGCCGTACAGGGTGAACTGGCTGACCACCAGCAGCGGCGCGCCGACGTCGGAGCAGGATCTCTCGCCGGAGAGGATCCGCAGCCCCCAGAGCTTGGCGGCGAGCCGGGACGCCTCCGCCGGGGTGTCGGTGTGGGTCACGCCGACCAGGACCAGCAGCCCGGGCTCGTCGACGGCCCCGACCGTCACTCCGTCCACCGTCACCGACGCGGAACTCACCCGCTGCACCACAGCACGCATGCCCCCCATCATCCCGTGCCCCCCGGAGTCCCTCGGCTCCGGCCGGAAGGAGAAGAAGTGCCCGCTGAGTCGTTGCTCGTCGAGGTCGTCCGCTCGGGGTTCGTGGAGTCGACCCACCGGGCACGGATGCTCGCCGTCGCCGCCGACGGATCCCCGGTGAGGGTGCACGGGGAGGTGGACGCCCTGGTCTCGCCGCGTTCGGCGATGAAGCCCCTGCAGGCGCTCGCCATGGTCCGCGCCGGGCTCGCCCTGGAGGGGGAGTCGCTGGCGCTGGCGTGCGCGAGCCACGCGGGCGAGCCGTTCCACGTGGACGGGGTACGGAGGATCCTGGCCGGGGCGGGCCTGGAGGAGGGCGCGCTGCGCTGCCCGGAGGACCTGCCGGAGGACGTCGCCTCCCGCGACGAGGTGCTGCGCTCCGGAGGGGGCCGCGCCAGGGTCCACATGAACTGCTCGGGCAAGCACGCGGCGATGGTCGCCACCTGCGCGCTCAACGGCTGGCCGCTGGAGACCTACCTCGACCCCGCCCACCCGCTGCAGCGGGCCGTCCGCGCCACGATCGAGGAGCTGACCGGTGAGCGCGTCGCCGCCGGAGGGGTGGACGGCTGCGGCGCCCCCCTGTCCTTCGTCTCGATGCTGGGTGTCGTCAGGGCGTTCCGTGCCCTCGTCCGGGCGGAGGAGGGCACCCCGGAGCGCCGCGTCGCGGACGCCTTCCGGGCTCATCCCGAGTGGACGTCGGGCACCACCCGTCCCGAGGCCCGGTTGATGCGGGCCGTCCCCGGGCTGATGGTCAAGGCCGGGGCGGAGGCCTTCGACGCCTTCGTGTTCGCCGACGGGCGTTCGGGAGCCGTCAAGATCGAGGACGGGGGCCAGCGCGCCCGGGTCCCGGTCACCGTCGCGGCCCTGGCCGCCCTGGGGTTCGAGGGTCCCGAGCTCGACGAGCTCGCCACGGGCGTCCTGCTCGGCGGGGGGCGTCCCGTGGGGGAGATCCGGGTGAGCAGGAGGCCGTGACATCGGACAGACACGGACGAGCGGGAGGCCGTGACGGGGGCGGGCACGGGAAACCGGGCACCGTGACGGCGGGAGGACCCGGGTGGGTGTCGTGACGGAGCGGGCTCGGGGGAGCCGGACAGCGTGACGGGGCGGGCCCCGGTGAGGAGACCGTGACGGCGGGCCCGGCCTTTCGGGCTTCCGCCCCGGCCACGGCGGACATCTGCAATCATGTCGGCAGTCCGACGTTTCCCGAGGTGGCATGCGCGCGCCCGTACACACACGACCGTGGGCGTCCGCGGTCGTGCTTCTCGTAGCGATCTCCTGCCTCGTCCCGGGATGCAGCCCCGGGGGCGTCGCCGTGCCCGCGGGGGGCGGCACGCCGCACCCCTCCCCGGCCCTGACCCTGCCGCCCACCCGGGCCCCGCTCGTCATGGTCATCGGTGACAGCTTCACGGTCGGCTCCGGCCCGGTGCGAGGGTGGAACGGCTACGCCGCCGGCGTCTCCCGTCAGCTGGGCTGGCAGCTCGTCACGGCCGGTGCCGCCGGGACGGGCTACGTCAACCCCGGCAGGGTGGGACGGACCTTCCAGCGTTCCTTCGACGAGGAACTCGCCTGGCGTCCCGCACCCGACCTGGTGATCGTCTCCGGCGGGCGGAACGACCGCCGGATCGGGGCCGCCAGGATCGAGGCCGCGGTCGTCCGGCTGGTGGGGTCGATCCGGCGGCGGTGGCCGGGTACCGGCGTCGTGGTGGTCGGCCCGATCTGGATGGCCAAGGCGCCGCCGTGGGCCTACCGGATCAGGGACGCCGTCGCGATCGCGGCCGAACGGCTGGAGGCGCCCTTCCTCGATCCCCTCGACGTCCTCGACACGCACGGCCGGGGCTGGGGCAAAGGGGCGGTCCTGCCCGACGGCGTCCATCCCACGCTCCTCGGGCACGTGCGCCTCTCCCGCTGGATGATCGCCGAGCTGCAGGGACACGGCATCGAGGCGGGCTCGTCGTAGCGAGGGGGACCGGTCCGTGGAGGGTTCACGGCACGTGGTCTTTTCCCGGAGCCGGAGTCAGCGCCGGCGCCGGCGCCGGGAGCGGGCCGTTGCCGGGACGCACTCCGTACGAGGGTGCCGGGACGCGCCCCGTGCGGGACCCGGGGGACCCGCGCAGGGCGCGCCGACGGCGACCCTCAGGCGGCGGTCAGGAGAGGGTGGGGGTGGGTGGGGTGCCGGTGCCGTTCCAGGAGCCGATGAAGCCGAAGGTGGTGGATCCTCCGGCGGGGATGGAGCCGTTCCAGGGGGCGTTGGTGAAGGTGAAGACGGGGGCGGTGGCCGAGAGGGTGGAGCTCCAGCTTTGGGTGATGTTGACCCCGGCGGGGTAGGTCAGGACGCTCTTCCAGGTGGTGACGGCGGCGGTGCAGGTGACGGTGATCTCGCCCTGGAAGCCGCCCTGCCAGGAGCTTGCGGTGCGGTAGGTGGAGGTGCAGCCGCTGGGCGGGGTGGAGGTGGTGGTGAAGGTGGTGGTGGCCGAGGCGGTGGAGGTGTTGCCTGCGGCGTCGCGGGCCACGACGTGGAGGGTGTAGGCGGTCTGGGCCGACAGGCCGCTCAGGGTGATGGAGGTGGTGGTGGAGGAGCCGAGTTTGGTGGTGCCGCGGTAGACGTCGTAGCCGGTCACGGCGCGGTCGTCGGTGGAGGCGGTCCAGGTCAGGCGCGCCCCGGTCGAGGTGACCTGCGAGGCCACCGGGGTGCCCGGCCTGGTCGGCGCCTGCGTGTCGGGAGTGCCCGTACCGCCGAAGATCTTTGCCTGGACCGCGGTCTGCGCGATGCCGTTCGCCCCGTTGAAGAGCCGCTCACCCCAGGGGGTGAGGTTGGCGACGTTGAAGTTGGTCACCTGGTCCAGGTACTCGACGCCGCCGCCGTTGCCGCTCCACGACCAGCCGAAGTAGCCGATGCCCCTGGCCTGCGCCTCGGACATGATCGTGTCCTCGTCGGGGTTGCCGTCGGAGTGGTTGAAGCCGAACTCGCCGATCACCAGCGGCAGGCCGGCGGTCTGGAACGCCTGCAGGTAGGAGGTGACCTCGGCGGCCGTGTCGAACACCCCGTACATGTGCACGGAGAAGACCGTGTTGCGCTGCGGGTCGGCGGCGAAGACGGTCGCCGCGTTGTCGCGCATGGTGAAGGACCAGTCCTGGCCCCAGTTGGGGGCGTCCACCATCAGCAGGTGCTGGAACCCGTTGCCGCGCATCCGGGCGATGGCCGCCGAGGTGGCCTGGGTCCAGTTCGGGGTGGTGGCGTTGTTGCCGATCGGCTCGTTGCCGATGTTGATGACGACGTAGTCCTCCTGGCCGACGAGCGCGCTCTTGACGCTCAGCCAGTAGTCCACGGCCTGGTCGAGGGTGTAGGCGCCGCTCTGCTCGCCGTAGCCGGTGGTGTCGTGGTTCTCCAGCACGCAGATGAGCTTGTTCTGCTTGCAGAGCGAGACCACGTTCGTCACGTCGGCGGCGTTGTTGGCGGTCCACCGGCCACCGCTGAGGACCACGCGGACGGCGTTCGCGCCGAGCGACTTGATGTCGGCGAACGAACCGGTCTGGCTCGCGTACCAGGTGTGCGCGTGGCTGGTGCCCCGCATCACGAACGGGGTCCCGTCGCCTTCGACGATCTTCGTGCCGCTGAGGTGCAGGCCGACGGCGGCGTGGGCGGTGGACATCGAGATCGGGACGAGGAATGAGAGAAGGAGCGCCGCGAGCAGCGCCAGTCGTGTTCGCATGACCTACCTCGGGAGAGAAGTGCCCGGCCGGGCGGAGGGGTCGTCGCGCCCGGCCGGAGCGCTGAGGAGGCGGCTTGCGAGGGCCGCCTCCGGGGTTCTGGGGCGGAATCCCGGCCCACGATCCCGGTCACCGGGATCGTGGGGGGACGGAATCCCGGCCCGCGGTGCGGGTCGTCGGGCCGGGGCCTGGGAAGGCGAGGTCCCGGCCCGCGACGGGTGACACCGCGGGCCGGAGCTCAGCCGGTGGTGCAGGCCACCGGCGTGGGGACGCCGTTGGTGCCGGTCTGGCTCGCGGTGAAGCCGAACGACGTCGAGGCGTTCGGGGCGAGAGCGCCGTTCCAGTTCGCGTTCCTGACCGACACGTCCGCTCCCGTCTGGGTGTGCGAGCCGCCCCAGAGCTGGCTGATCGTCTGGCCGTTGGGGAACCTCCAGGTCACCGTCCAGCCGGTGATCGCCGAGGTGCCCTCGTTCTTGACGGTCACCTCGCCCTGGAAGGCGCCCTGCCAGCTGCTGCCGACCTTGTAGGTCGCGGTGCAGCCGCCGGTCGGTGCCGTCGTCGTGGTGAACGCGGTGCTCTCGGAGGCGGTGGAGGAGTTGCCCGCCGCGTCCCTGGCGATCACGGACACGGTGTAGGCGGTGGCCGGGGTGAGGCCGGTGAGGGTGTGGGTGGTGCCGGTGGAGGTGGCGACCTTGGTGGTGCCCCGGTAGACGTCGTAGCCGGCGACGCCCACGTTGTCGGTGGAGGCCGTCCAGGTCAGGGTCGCGCCGCTCGCGGTGATCGCGGAGACGGCGGGCTTGCCCGGCCGCGACGGCGCCACGGTGTCCTCCTCCGGGGCGGCCGTCGTGGTGAACGCGGTGCTCTCGGAGGCGGTGGAGGAGTTGCCCGCCGCGTCCCTGGCGATCACGGACACGGTGTAGGCGGTGGCCGGGGTGAGGCCGGTGAGGGTGTGGGTGGTGCCGGTGGAGGTGGCGACCTTGGTGGTGCCCCGGTAGACGTCGTAGCCGGCGACGCCCACGTTGTCGGTGGAGGCCGTCCAGGTCAGGGTCGCGCCGCTCGCGGTGATCGCGGAGACGGCGGGCTTGCCCGGCCGCGACGGCGCCACGGTGTCCTCGGGCGCGTCACCGGGCGGGTTGCCCCAGATCTTCGTCGTGCCCGAGTAGACCGTCATGTTCTGCACCCGCACCGGGGTCGCGCCCGGAGTGGTGACGACACCCGTGTACGACCAGTCGTTGGACGGGTCCCACGTGCCGGTGCTCGCGAGGCGGAACTGCACCTCGCGCCGGTGCTGCGACTGGCCGGCCGGGGCGATCGAGGTGTTCGAGCAGTCGATCGTGACGTAGTAGGTCTTCCCGGACAGCAGGGTCGGGCCGGTCGGCGCCTTGCACTGGTTGTAGGCCGACGTCACCGTGACCTGGCTCGCGGTCGTGTCGCCGTCGAGGGTGAAGTAGTAGCGGAACGAGCCGTCGGTGAGCTGGCGGGCCGGCCAGGCCGACTGGTTCCTGACGATCGCCTTGATCTCGGTGAACGTCGAGCCGGTGGCGTTCACCCCGGCCTCGATGAAGATCTCCGGGCCGTCGGGGGTCTCGGCGACGGGGAAGTTCGCGGCGGGGGCGCCGCCGTACTCCTTGTAGAGGCGGGCCAGGGCGCTGGTGAAGCCCGCGTTGTAGTCGGTGGCGACCTCGTTCATCACGTAGTCGTCGCGCTTGTCCGTGTACTTGTCGTCCGGGTCGGGCGGGCCGCCGACGAGGGCGCCGTACAGGGTGTGGCGGGTCTCGACCGGGTTGGTCATCTGGTCGGTCCACGAGCCGTGCGCGGTGCGGTGGTGCGGGTTCTTCGGCGGGTTGGCGCCGAACCCGATCATGTACGAGGAGTTGCGCGGGTTGTCGCCGAGCGCGTAGTTGACCTGCCGGACCGCGAAGTCGTGGTAGCGCGCCTTACGCGTCGCGTCGGTGATCGAGTCCGAGTGGACCAGCGCCGCGAACGAGGTGTTGGCCGCGTAGCGCAGCGACCCCCACCGGTCCAGGACCGCCTGGCCGCCCGGGGAGTAGCGGATCCGCTGCCCGTTGACCCCGACCGTCCAGTAGTCCAGCCAGCGGTTGGCGTCGTCGAGGTAGCGCTGCTTGCCGGTCAGCTTGTGCAGGAGCACGTAGGCGCCGTAGGACTTGTCGTCCCAGGCGATCGTCCACTTGTAGGACTTGATGGTGGACTGCGGCTCGGTACCGAGGTTGTCGTAGTACGCCTCGGCCTTGGCCAGGTAGGAGGCGTCCTGGGTGGCCCGGTGCAGCCAGATCGCGCCCCAGACCAGCTCGTCGTTGAAGCCGCTCCAGGACCGGTAGTACCCGGCGGCGTCGGTGATGCAGTCGCTGTAACTCTTCCGCACGGTGTCGGCGAAGGTGTAGAGCTGCTTGGCGTGCGTGAGCAGGGTGTCGGCGTAGGCCGGGTTCGTCGGGCGGAAGACGATCGAGGAGGCGGCCATCGCCGCCGCCGTCTCCCCGGCCAGGTCCGATCCGCCACAGGTGGCGTCGATCTTGTACGAGGGCCGTTCCATCTGCATGGCCTCGGCCGGGCCCCACCAGGCGTGGTCCTTGCCGCCGTTGCCGACCTGCCCGTAGAGCACGTTGGCCGACGGGTGGGCCTTGATGAAGTAGTCGTTGACGAACTTGAGGTTGTTCAGCAGGTGGGTGAGCTGCCCCGAGGAGGCGTACGCGTCCCGGTACTCCACCGCGCCCCAGGCCAGCATCGTCGCGCTGGCCGCCATCGGCAGGCCGAACTTCACGTGGTCGCCCGCGTCGTACCAGCCGCCGGTCAGGTCGAGCCCGACGTCCTGGCCGTCGGTCAGCGCGGAGTCGCCGCGCCATCCGACGCGGTTCCAGCTCGGCAGTTTCCCCGCCTGCTGGGCCTCGTAGAACCAGATGGACTTCTGCAGCGCCTCGCCGTACGCGAAGGCGGGAGCGGCGGCCCGGACGGTGGTCTGAGCGGCTGCCTGGGCGGCGGCCGGCACCGGCACGGCGGCCAGCGCCAGCAGCGCGAACGCCGCCAGGGTCTTCTTCATGGGGGGTGCCTCTCGCAGGTGGTGCTCGGGGCGTGACAGCAGGTCAGGGATGCCGTCACGCCCCGAGGTCTTGGGGAGGTGGAGCCGGTCCGGCGGACCCGGCTCACGAGGAGCCGGACCCGCCGGGCGTTTCATCAGGGGAAGAGCCGGCCGTACTCGGCCAGGGCGACGGCGACGTCGACCTGCGCCCAGAAGCGGTGGTAGTTGAAGGACGGGGCGGGCCCGGTGCCCTTCAGGAAGGCGTCCACCTTCGGCCAGTCGGGGTCGTTCTTGTAGAAGGACCGGATCGACAGGAAGGTCGAGTCGGAGTTGATCACGTCGCCGTTGGGCATCTTGCCGGTCCAGCCCGGGGGCACGTAGACCGGGTCGTTGAGACGGCTGTAGTCGGCCTTGGTCTCGGTGACCGAGACGCCCTTGGCGTCCTGGTTGTTCTTCCACAGACCGTCGAGCAGGCCCTTGGCCACGTTCTTGGCGGTGGCGTTACCGGACTTGGCCGCGTAGTACATCAGGACCTTGGCGTAGGAACCCGCCACACCCACGTCGGTGGTGTAGTCACGGATGCTGACGTGCAGGCCGGCGTTGGAGCTGGGGCTGGTCGGGTTCCAGGTGTCGGGCTGGCCGGTCCACACCAGCGTCGAGGGGATCTGGTAGGTCCCGTCGGCGTTGATCGTGGTGTTGTCGGTGGCCCACTTGACCCACTTGTCCAGCACGAGCTTGGCGTCGGCGTTGCCGGTCGCGTAGTACAGCTCCGCGACCCGCTCCATCGACCAGGCCTGGAAGCCGAACCACTGGTTGGACGGCGGGTCGTGGTAGACCGGCTGCCAGTCGTAGGCCATGCCGTAGAAGGTCGGCAGCGTCGACGGCGGGGCCGCGTAGTGACCCTGCCAGCTGTTGGTGGCGCCACCGGCGATCGCGCCCTCGGTCGACTGGAGCCAGCGGTAGAACTCCAGCTGACGCTTGGTGCTGGTCGTCCAGTCCTGCACCGCGGTCGTGCCCTTGGGCTTGAGCACGTCCACGCTGGACAGCGCCCAGGCGGCCATCGGGTTCTGGTAACCGGAGTGGTTGTGGCTGGAGCCGATCCTCCAGGCCCAGCCGGCGGAGGTGTCGTTCGCGCCGCCCCATGCGTAGTACCAGCTCAGCAGGTAGGACGCGCTGTCCTTGCCGGTGCCGGCCGGGCAGGAGGTGCTGGTGCACCCCTGCTTCTTGAAGTACTTGTCGAACAGGGAGTAGCGCAGGTAGTCGCCCATCTTCGCGGCCTTGGAGACGGTGGCCGAGACCTGCGTCTCCTTGCCCTGCTCCTTGGCCCAGGTGTGCGCCCAGTAGGCGACCTGGACGGCGCGGGCGTCGGCGTCGGGGGCGTTGGTGTACTTCCACTGCTTGGTGTAGGAGCTGTCCCCGGTGAACAGGTCGAGGAAGCCGTTGGGGCCGCCGTGCTTGAAGGTGTCGCAGGACGGCTGCGGAATCGTCTCGAAGACCGACTCCTCCGGGCCGCGCTGGTAGGTGTTGATGTACGCGGGCTTGGTGGTGCCGTCGCCGCAGCGGCCGAAGCCGTAGGTGTTGTCCACGTCGAGCAGCCAGTGCATGCCGTAGACGTCACTGTTGCCGTAGGCGCTCTTCAGCTCGTTGCCGATCGGGTCGACGCCGACCGAGACGCCGTTGTCCAGCTTGGACGGGTACTGCTTGATGTCGTCCCACTCGCCGGCGTACGTGGCGGGCTTGGCCGGGTTGTAGAAGGAGTTGGTCGGCTGGTCGGCCGGGGCCGGGATGATGTACTTCTCCATCGAGGCCCAGGCCTCGTTGAACTTGCTCCAGTCGCCGGTCACCTTGCCGTAGGCGGCCTCCAGCCACAGGTAGTAGCTGTAGGCCTCGGAGGTGGTCTCGTGCCCGTGGTCCGGCGCCTCGACCATGAAGGTCTCGACCGAGTGGTAGGGCACGCCCTGCGGCGAGAAGTACCCGTTCGCCGGGTCCTTGAGCTTGTTGTACATCGTGGTGAAGCGCTTGATGTACTCGTTGTCGCCACCGGTGGAGTCGTTGTCGACCTCGGTGGCGGTCGCCTTGCCCGCGGTGTGGCCACTGGCGGTCGAGGTGAACTCGGCGCTGCCGGAGGCCTGGTCGCTGTCCTCGGCGGCGGCGATCTTGACCGTCTGGGCGGTGTTCCAGTTGGCCGTGGTGAAGGTCAGCGACGCGCCCGAGGAGACGGTCAGGTCGCTGTCGCCGCTCGTCCTCGCGGTCGTCACGGTGACGTTCGAGGCCGGGGCCTTGGAGAGCTTGACCGCCAGGTCGGCGTTGCCACCCTCGGCGACCGCGAGCGTGGCCGGGGTGACGACCACCGCGGCGGTGGAGGTGCCGGAGACGGTGATCCCGGCCGGGGCGGACGTGGTGGTCGCGCCCTTGTCGTCGGTCGCCCGCGCGCTGACGGAGTAGCTGCCCGCGGCGACGTTCGTCCAGTTGTACGAGTACGGCGCGGTGGTGTCGGTGCCCACCACGGTGCTGCCGTTGAGGAAGTCGACCTTGGCGACCGTGCCGTCGGAGTCGGAGGCGTTCGCGGTGAACGCCACCGTGGCGGGCGCGGTGAAGGTGGCTCCGGCCGTGGGCGCGGTGAGCGTCGCGGTCGGCGGCTGGTTGACCGGGTTGGTCCCGCCACAGGTGGTGCCGTTGACCGTGAAGCTCGTCGGCTTGGGGTTGGACCCGGACCAGGAGCCGTTGAACCCGACGCTGGTCGAGGCGCCCGTGGCCAGGTTGCCGTTCCAGGCCAGGTTCTTGGCGGTGACGGCCTGGCCGGTCTGCGCCCAGGTGGCGCTCCAGCCCTGGTCGACCTTCTGCGTGGTCGTCGGGAAGTTGAACCCGAGCGTCCAGCCGGTCAGCGGGTCACCCAGGTTCTTGATCGCCACGCTGGCGGTGAACCCGCCCTGCCAGTCGCTGGTGGTGTAGGTCACGTCACAGGCGACGGCCGCGGCGGCGGGCGAGGCCGCGAGCGCGGTCATCGTCCCGGCCGTCAGGCCGACCAGAGCGAGAGCGGCGACCCGCCGTCGGAGGCGTGGGAGCGCTCCCGCTTTGATGGGGAATCTATACATGAAATGGGCCTCCATGGGTGGGATCGACGCGAAGCCACTGGTGGTGACTTTGAGTCGGATCGAACAGGGGGAGAGAAAGGGTGGGAGCGCTCCCATAAGGGATTCTGTGTACCGGGGCGGGGATGTCAATGGCATGTGGTACCGGTTACGCCGATGTTTCACGGCTCACGCCGTCAGGCTGCTGTGATCCGGACGACATTTTTCGCGGGTCGTGAAACTTTCAAGCTTCCGATCTTGAATTCCGAACGCTTGCTTGTGAAGGGGGTTTTCCAGCATCCGGTCCCCGGTTCTCCGGCGCCGCCGCCCGGGAGGCCGCGGGGACGCCCGCCGGGGCCCGGACCGTCGGCCGCGGGACACGCGAGGTCCCGTGCGAGGCGCGCCGGGGGTGCACGGGGAGGCACGGGGGTGCGCGGGGGGTGCGCGAGAGGCGTGCGGGGCCGTGTGGGGCGCAGCGGGGCGTGCGGGGGGCGCGGAGGGGGAAGCGGGGACCGGGCCGCACGGGGGGCGTACGGGGCCGCACGGGGCCCGTGCCGAGGACTCGACGGGGACTCGGCGGGGGCGCGGCGGGGACGCGGCGGGGACGCGGCGCGCCGGCATGCCCCGCCGCGCCCCGGACGTCGTGCCTTCCGATGCTTCGGGGCGCGTATTCACTTTCCGTTTTCCCGGCACCGTTCCCGGGTTTCCCCTGTCGTGTGAAACGTCGGGAAGAATGGCCTTTCCGGTCGCACCCGGCCCGCGATCCGAGTGACGCGCGCGCGTGAGATGATTTCCCGGATCACCCGGTCCGGTGGCGCTTGCGCTTACGGTCCCTCAGCTTGATCACGCTCCCGTCGTGCTGGTGGTTCCTGATGCTGTTGCGGTCGCCCTTTTCCGCGTCCCGGCCGGGCGCCGCCGCCGGGCAGAGCCCGTCGGGGCCGACCACCAGGTCCAGCGGCGCGGAGGCGCTGGGGTCGAGCTGGGCCGTGCCGGGGAAGGTGGCCACGAGCTCGCGGGTCCCCGGCGCCAGGCCGGTCACGGTCAGGGTGGCCTGGCCGCCCGCGTCGAGCAGGGCCGCGCCCACGCTCACCCCGTCGGAGAAGAACTCGACCGGGCCGGTGGGGGCGATCGGCCCCGCGGAGGTGACGGTCGCGGTGACGAGGAGCCTGCCTGCCAGCGTCGGGGAGCACACCGCGGACAGCGTGACGGCGGTCGTCGTCGGCGGGTCGGCCGCGCACAGGGATCGGGTGACGATGTTGGTGTCGAGCGTGACGGCGCCGTTGCGGGCCAGCAGGCGGCCGTCGACGGTCACGCCGGTGGTGGCGGTGATCGAGGTCAGCGCGAGGATGTTGCCCGCGAAGTCGGAGCCGGTGCCCAGCGTGGCCGAGCTCCCCACCTGCCAGAACACGTTGCACGCCTGGGCGCCGTTGATCAGGTTGACCGTGCTGGCGGAGGCCGTCGTGAGGGTGGAGGCGGTCTTGAAGATGAAGACCGCGTCGGGATCTCCCTGGGCGTCGAGGGTGAGCTGCCCGGTGATGCCGAAGGTGCCGGCGGCGGAGTCGTAGGTGCCCGGGGTGACGGTGGTGCCGCCCAGCTCGGTGGGCAGGGTGGCGTCGACGGCCTGGCCGGCGGCGTCGTTGTAGGCGACGACGAGATCGGTCTGGGCCTGGGCGGCGACGGCGTCACCGTCATTGACGGTGCCCACCACGACGCCGGGCGGGAAGCCGGTGACGGCCGCGCCCGGGCTCACCCCGAGATTGCCGGTGAGCACGGTGGGACCGGTGTTCGTGACCGTCGTCCCCGCCAGGACCGCGAAGTTCCCCGCGGTGCCGAGCGGCACCGGGGTCGCCGCGGCGGCGGTGCCCGGGGTCGCGACGACGCACCCCAGCGCGACCGCGCACGCCAGGGCCGCCGCCTGCCAGGAACGAACGCCTTTTCGGGGGGCGGCACGCGAGGAGCCTGTTCCCATCATAATGTTTTCCTTTTCTTTTGGTATTTCTCCGTCCGGACGCATTCCGCTGATGCGCCATTTTTCTCACTCTAACGATCGGTCACTTCGTATTCGCCACACGACATGCGGTGTTTTCCGTGGACATTAATTCTGAATGTGAGGAATGTGTGGCGCGGGCCGGGAGAAACGCGCGCACCGGAGAGCCTCGCGGACCGCGAACGGCCCGGACCGCGAACGGCCCGGACCATGGACGGTCCGGGCCGGGGGGCGTACAGGCCGAGGGGGGGGGGGGGGGGGGGGGGCCCCCCCCCCGACCCGGCTGCAGTTCGCCTACCGCGACGACCCCCGCAACAGGCCGCGGTTCATCGCCCTGGCCTCGGAGGTGC